>ONMK01000066.1 GCA_900318905.1 uncultured Eubacteriales bacterium
AGCGCGTTCCACGAAAGCCAGAATTTTATTTTGTCTTACGCGGGAGTACGCTTCTTTGACCGCTGGGGATATTAATATGATTTAGCGGCCGCGCTTCATATGGAGTGTGGCCTCTTTTGATACTGTGGATAGGGGGCTGATAAAGATGAAAATCAGGATTTTATGTGTTTTGTTTTCTGTTATTACCCTCGTTTTGTGCGCTTGCGGCGGAAAATCCGAAAGCGGCAGCCAAGCCTCCGCCTCGCCCGACAGCGCCTCAAAAGCCTCGCCCGATACTCCGATAACTACCGTTGAGCCTACTACGGAGCACTATCTCGACCAAAGCGAGGCTGCAGCCCATAAGGTTGAGCTGCTTGTAGCAAAGCCGCTGAAAAGCAAAAGCAAAAAGCTTGACGTAAAGGAGCTTTTACAGAACCCGGAGCTGCCTACGGGATGCGAGTCCGTAGCGCTGACCGCCGCGCTGAGGTATTTGGGATATAATATCGACAAAACCGAAATCGCCGACAACTACCTGATATATGACGAAGATATATTCTGGGGCTTTGCGGGTGACCCTTACAGCGATGACGGAGCGGGTATTTATCCGCCGGGGATGACTAATACCGCTAATTATTTCTTTGAGCTGAACGGAGAAAAGCACTCCGCGGTGAACACTATGGGCTATTCCCTTGAAAAGCTCTACCGCCTTATCGACAACGGATATCCCGTGCTTGTGTGGACTACTATGGATTTTTGGGAGCCTAATGTCATTGATACAGGTTATTATTTCGGCGACGAGGAATACTTTTGGTATGACAACGAACACTGCATGGTGCTGACGGGATATGATTTGAACAGCAAAACACTGACCTTTTGCGACCCGCTTGAGGGTATCGTGACCTGCGGCGAGGATGAATTTGAGGCTATTTACAACGAAATCGGCAAATTATCGATGACGATAGTTGAGGCGGAAAAACAGTGAGCTTTTTGTTTGACATCCTATGTGTTTTGAGATATAATGATTCAGGTGTAAAAATGTGTTATACAAGGGGCAGAGTGTTATGAAAAACCTAAACTACCGCAAATTTGTTTTGCTTATTGCGGATGTTTTCATCATAATAGTCAGCGGGATCGTGCTGAACTATGCGCTTTCTCTGACAAAAGTCATTTCGGCAGAAGCGAGCGGAATGCTGTTTTACTATTTGCTTATCAATATTCTTACCTGCGAGCTTATGCTGCTGCTTTTCGGCGCGTATTCGCGGATATGGAGGTATTTCAATATCCGCGACTATATAATGTGCGGCTTGGGAATGACTGTCGGTTTTTTGATGGGCTACGGAGTACTGTATATTCTGAGCATGAAGCCAAGAAAGATTTTCTTTATTTTGTTTTATATTGTTGCGACCGCTGGCGTGATGCTGTTCAGGTTCCTGTTTAAATCAACTTTTTTAAAGATCACCCGTTACGGACAGTCAACTCAGCTTAAGCGCACCCTGATTGTCGGCGCGGGTCAGGCGGGACGTATGATTCTTACTGAAATCAGCAACGCTCAGAGCGACCCCAAGAATCCTTCGGCTGATCTGCAGCCCGTATGCCTTGTTGACGACGACCCGAACAAGCTTCACAGAAAAATTAACGGGATTGAGGTTTTGGGAGTCTGCGCGGAGATCCCTAAGCTCTGCAAAGAGCTTGACATCGGCGTTATTATCGTAGCCGTTCCCTCCTGCGAGGAGGAAGAAAAGCGTAAGATCCTTGACTACTGCTCGTCTACAAAATGCGACATCCGCGTGGTTCCGTACCTCAGCGAGCTGCTCCTCGGCGACAAGGACCCCCAGCTTATTACTCAGGCAAGAGAAATAAAATTTGAGGACCTGCTCGGTCGAAAACCCATCGAGTTCAACCGCAACAGAATAGCCCAGTTTATCTGCGACAAGGTCTGCATGGTTACGGGCGGCGGCGGCTCGATAGGCAGCGAGCTTGTGCGCCAGATCGCAAAATACAGCCCCAAACAGATCATCATCATTGACATTTACGAAAATAACGCCTATGACATTCAGCAGGAGCTTAGGCTTCAATACGGCAATGACCTGGATTTAGTTACGCTTATCGCTTCGGTTCGTGACTACGATAAAATGGAGCTGATTTTCAAGAAGTATCATCCGCAGATCGTGTTCCACGCCGCGGCTCACAAGCATGTTCCTCTTATGGAGACCTGCCCCGAGGAAGCGGTCAAGAATAATATTTTCGGAACCTTTAACGTTGCTACGCTGTCCGAGTTCTATAAGGCGGATAAATTCGTAATGATTTCCACCGACAAGGCGGTAAATCCCACCAACGTGATGGGCGCTACAAAGCGCGCGTGTGAAATGATCATCCAGTACAAGGCGCAGACCACTACCCACACCGAGTTTGTAACTACGCGCTTCGGCAATGTTCTGGGCTCAAACGGCTCGGTTATTCCGCTGTTCCGCCGCCAGATCGAGAGCGGCGCTCCCGTAACGGTCACTCACCCCGATATAATCCGCTATTTTATGACGATCCCCGAGGCGGTTTCGCTTGTGCTTGAGGCGGGCGCGATGGCTAAGGGCGGCGAGATATTCGTGCTTGATATGGGCGCTCCTGTCAAGATCACAACGCTGGCGGAAAACCTTATAAGAATGTACGGCAAGATTCCTTACGAAGAGGTCCCAATAGTATTTACGGGGCTTCGTCCGGGCGAAAAGCTTTTTGAAGAGCTGCTCATGGACGAGGAAGGCCTTAAATCCACCGCCAACAAAAAGATTTTTATAGGAAATCAAATTTCCATCGACGCGGACGATATGCTCAAAAAGCTGGGCGTTCTGCATGAATACGCCGAGGCGAACGACGCCGAAAAAACCGTGGAGACGCTCAGTGAGCTTGTTCCGACATTTAATCATCAGCGATAATCATCCGGGAATACAGGACGTAAAAGTTTTGTATTCCTGTTTTTGTTCTGCTTTAAAGTGTTAAATCGGCAAAATCGACTTGACTTTTGCCGCTTTATATGATAAAATTTCTATGTTTATGGTGTGCTATACTAAGGGTAGAAGCACCTAAAACAGCCGGTTCATCAATCGGAGTAATCATGCATAAAATAGCCTCTGGAAAAGGAGGAAGCAGAAGCTATTAGCGCCGGGACCCGAAAGGGTTGACGAGGGCTGGCAGTTATCGAAAGATTCGGCGGATGCTGCCACGGCAATACGCGAAAGCGCACGGTGTGTCGAAAGAGAGAAAGGAAAAAGCAGAATCAACACTGTAACAGAGGTTCTCTTGTCACCGAATATCAATATTGTTATTATGTTTAGTTTATCGGAGGATAAAAATATGAGAGTTATTATTCAGGACAATTACGATAAAATGTGCAAATGGGCCGCAAACTACATTGCCGACAAAATCAGAAACCACAAAGAGGACCGTCCCTTTGTTCTCGGTCTTCCCACAGGTTCTTCGCCCATCGGCGTTTACAAAGAGCTTTACACCATGAATCAGGCGGGCGAGCTTTCCTTTGCCAATGTTGTAACTTTCAACATGGATGAGTACCTCGGACTTCCCCACGAGCATGATCAGAGCTACTGGTACTTCATGCACGACAATTTCTTTGATCACCTTGTTGACATGAAGCCCGAGAACATCAACATTCTCAACGGCATGACCGACGATCCCACCTGTTCATGGGCGGTATCGGCGTTGACGGCCACATCGCTTTCAACGAGCCCTTTACAAGCCTTGCTTCACGCACAGGCGTAAGAAACCTTACAACCGATACCAGAATCGTAAACTCACGCTTCTTCGGCAATGATCCCGAGGCGGTTCCCGCTCAGGCTCTTTCGGTAGGCGTTGGCACAGTTACCGATTCAAAAGAAGTTCTGATTCTCATCAACGGCCACAACAAGGCTCGCGCTCTTGCGGAGACCGTAGAGGGTTCCGTAAGCCACAAGTGGACCTGCTCCGCTCTGCAGATGCACAACGGCGCTATCATCGCCTGCGACGAGGCTGCCTGCGGCGAGCTTACTGTTGACACTTACAAATACTTCCTCGATATTGAGAAGAAGGAGAGACTTTAATGTATACAATTAAGGATCTGTACGATCTTGACCACACACTCGCAAAAGATTATCTTTCACAGTTCACCTATCCGTGGGAGGCTCTTAAGGGTATCAAGGACTTTATCCTTGAGCTCGGCCCCACTCTCGGCGACGACTACACCGAGGTAACGGAGAATGTTTGGGTCCACAAGACCGCAACCGTATTCCCGTCGGCTTATCTGGGCGCTCCCTGCATCATCGGCCCCGAAACAGAGGTAAGACACGGCGCGTTTGTCCGCGGCTCGGCTCTTGTTGGCGCTAACTGCGTTGTCGGCAACTCGGTTGAGCTTAAGAACGTTATCCTGTTCGACCACGTTCAGACACCGCACTACAACTATGTAGGCGACTCGATCCTGGGCTACTTCTCACACATGGGCGCGGGCTCAATCACATCTAACGTAAAGTCCGACAAAAAGCTTGTTGTTGTTCACAACGGCACCGAGCTTATCGAAACAGGCATCAAAAAATTCGGCGCAATGCTGGGCGACTATGTTGAGGTCGGCTGCAACGCGGTTTGCAACCCCGGCACGGTTATCGGAAGACATTCAAGCGTTTATCCCACCTCTTGTGTGCGCGGCGTTATTCCCGAAAACTGCATTTTCAAAAACAGCGGCGCAGTCATTGAAAGGAAGGAAAACTAATGGGCAAATATTTTGGTACCGACGGCTTCAGAGGCGAGGCCAACAAGAATCTTACCTTTGAGCACGCTGTAAAGATCGGCCGTTTCCTGGGCTGGTATTTCGGCGAGAACATGGGCAAAAAGGCAAAAATAGTTATCGGCAAGGATACCCGCCGTTCTTCCTACATGCTTGAGTACGCGCTCTGCACAGGTCTTATGGCAAGCGGCGCCGACGCTTACATCATGCACGTTACAACCACTCCTTCGGTTGCTTATATCACACGCATCGACGACTTTGACTGCGGCATTATGATTTCCGCTTCCCATAACCCCTTCTATGACAACGGCATCAAGCTGCTCAACGGCAAGGGCGAAAAGATGGAGGAGGAAACTCTGCTCAAGGTCGAGGACTATATCGACGACAAGCTTGAGATCCCGGTTGCTCAGCGCGGGGATATCGGCAGAACCGTTGACTATGTTTCCGGCCGCAACCGCTACATCGGCTACCTTATTTCCATGAGCAAATACAGCTTTAAGGACGTTAAGGTCGGTCTTGACGTAGCTAACGGCGCTGCATGGCAGATCGCAAAGGGCGTATTTGACGCTCTGGGCGCAAAGACATACGTTATCAACGACAACCCCGACGGCTTTAACATCAACACCGACTGCGGCTCTACACATATTGAGCACCTGCAGAAGTTCGTTGTTGAAAAAGGCCTTGACGTGGGCTTTGCTTACGACGGCGACGCCGACCGCTGCCTTGCCGTTGACGAAAAGGGCAATGTTGTTACCGGCGACCACATACTCTACATGTACGGCTGCTACATGAAAGAGAGAGGCAAGCTCCTTAACAATAAGATAGTTGCCACCATCATGAGCAACTTCGGACTTTTCAAGGCGCTTGACAAGGTCGGAATCGAGTACGACAAGACCAGCGTTGGCGACAAATATGTTTACGAGAACATGGTTAAGACCGGCAACCGCCTCGGCGGCGAGGAATCCGGACACATCATCTTCCAGAAGTACGCCACAACAGGCGACGGCATTCTTACCTCTCTTAAGCTTATGGAGGTTATGCTTGCCAAGGAGAAGCCCATGAGCGAGCTTGCGGCTCCCATGGTTATGTATCCCCAGGTTCTTAAGAATGTCCGTGTTCACTCAAAGCCCGACGCCAAGAATGATCCCGATGTACAGGCTGAGGTTGCAAAGGTTGCCGAGATTCTCGGCGACAACGGAAGGATCCTTCTCCGCGAGTCAGGCACCGAGCCCGTTATCCGCGTTATGGTTGAGGCAGGTTCCGACGAAGAGTGCGAGAAGTATGTTGATCAGGTTATCGACGTTATCCGCGCTAAGGGACACATTATCTAAAACAAAACCTGTTTAAAAGCCGAAAGGGTGTTGCGCCTTTTCGGCTTTTTATTCTGTATATTTCGACGGTTTTCGCCCAAAAATTAAAAAACTGTAATATTGCGCTTGTTTTTTGTTACCGCTTTGTGTATAATGATTGTGTATGCAACAACAACTCTGATTGGAGGAATAAAAATGAGCATAAAATTTATAAGGAGGCTGACCGCCGCGGGACTTTGCGTTCTGATGTGTGCCGCTTCCTTTCTGACCGCTTTTGCGGACAGCGAACCCGTCACAATAGCGGAGTGCGACAACCTGCAGCTTACCCTGCCCGACAACATGTCGGCGGTTACGCGTTCAAGCGAGTCAAGCGACAGGTATTTTTCGCGCCACAACCTGACTTATCAGGAGGTTCAGGAGATGTTCTCCAAAACCGATACATATATGCAGGCGATGGACAACGACAACGTGATAACCCTTACGCTGACATACTCCGACACTGATATAAACGATTTCAACAAGTTCTCAAACGCCGAGCTTGCCGAGGTCGCTCATAACTTTATTACCGAGAGCGGCACTGACGTTAAGTATAAAAACAGCACTCAGGATGAAGCCGGAAAAGACATGGTCTGGCTGTATTTTGAAACAAGCGTGCACGACAACAACGCCAACACCGATAAAAAGCAGTATCAGGCTACTACAGTTTACAACGGCAAAAACGTTACTCTTACAATATTAAGGAACGAGGGCGACGCCGAGGCGAGCGATTATTCAACGCTTGAGTCGGTTGCCAAAACCGTAAAGTTCCCCGCAAAGGAAAAGCCCGCCGACAAAAAAATGCTTATGCTTATTGTTATAGGCGCGGGCACGGCAATAATTATTATCCTTTTGATTATAATCATTGTGACCGTAAAGAAGTCAAAGCGCCGCAAGGCAAAGGCGCGCAACGATAAGATCCTGGAGGAGCTTGCCGACAAGTATCAGACGCGCCCCAATAAACCGCAGCCCGCAGTAAAGCAGGAGAGCGCGCAGTCTAAACAGGAATATTCCGATAATGACGAATATCAGGATATAGAAAAGCCTGTTCCCTCCGAGAGCATTCAGAGCATTAGCAAAAGCTGCGATGATGCTTACGGCGACGATATGCCGAAGCGCAAGTATTCGGATGAAGACATCGCCAGATTGCTGGGCGATTTGGAGGACGACGAAAATTTTATTGATACACTGCCCGAAACAGAGGCTGACTCCGACGGCGACGCGGAGGTTAGGGACAGTGTTATCCAAAAGAACGACGTTATCTCGGAATTTTTTGAGGACGAGGAAGACGCGTCAATAAACGCGGCGGAAGAAGCCGTATCAGCCTATACCGAACCCGTGGATGAAGTACCCGGGGAAACGGAAGAAGAAACAAACACCCCCACGGCCGAAGAAGCGCCCGATACCTCTGAAGAGGAAACAGAGGAGGAACCCGCCGAAGAAAGCTCCGTCGACGAGCAAACGGAGATCTCCGATGAAGCCGACAGTGAGCCGGAAGAAACTCCCGGTGATGAAGAAGCCGACGCCGAAGAAGTATCAGAGGAAAACTTTTCCGATAATCAAGAATCTGACGCCGAAAGCGGTTCAGAGGAAGAAGCCGACGAGGAATTTGATGAATTGCTAAACGACGAGGTGCTTGTCAGGGAGGAATCAAGGCAGGAGCGCTTTAAAAACAGCAACGACTTCTTTGAGGAAGCGCCGAGGCGGATTTTCGGCGTGATCAGCAGCAAGCAGATCGCGGACGCCGAGGAATACGACGTTATCGGCGAGGAGGAGCAGCGCGCGGTCGAAATCGAAAAAGAGCAGCCCAAGGCTAAGGAGCGCAAAAGCGTTGGCGCCTCGGTAAAAAGCTTTTTCACCCACTGCGGATATTTTGCCACAAACGTAAAGCGTGAAATCAAGCGCAAACGCGCAAAAAGCAAGCGGAAAAAGGCGGAGGAGGAGCGCCGCCGCCGTCAGATGGAGCGCCGTCAGCAGGAGCGAGCCGTAAAGGAGCGCCGCCGCGACAGCAACGGACTGGTTCAGGTGCGCAGCCGCGACGACCGCCCGAGAAATCCGAGGCAATAAGGAGCAAATATGAGTTTACTTATAAAAAACGCGCACGTCGTTTCACCTGCGGACGGAATAAACGATGTGCTGGATATTCTGATTGAGGGCGGCAAAATAGCCCGAATCGGAAAAGACCTTCACGCCGACGAGGAAATCAACGCGGAAGGATTATACGCTGTTCCCGGGCTTACCGATATGCACGTTCACCTGCGCGACCCGGGACAGACACAAAAAGAAGATATTATCACGGGCTGCCGCGCGGCCGCTGCCGGAGGCGTAACAAGCCTTTTGGCAATGCCTAACACCGCGCCCGCCGTCGACAATCCCGAAACCGTCAGATATATCCTTGACAAGGCGAAAAACGCCGACGCAAAAGTGTATGTCGCGGCGAGCGTTACAAAGGGCTTGAAAAGCATTGAGCCGACGGATTTGGAGGCGTTGAAAAACGCGGGCGCCGCTGCTTTGAGCGACGACGGCAGACCGGTTGAGAACACCAAGTTTTTAAGCGACGCCATGAAAAAAGCGCCAAAGCTCGGCATGACGGTTGCTGCGCACTGCGAGGACTTGTTCCTTGCGGACGGCGGCAAAATAAACGAGGGCGAGGTATCGCGCGCTCTTGGCATAAAGGGTATCCCCGCCTCCGCCGAGGACTGCGGAACCGCAAGGGAAATAGCGCTTGCGGCGGCTGAGAATGTGCCGATCCACATCTGCCACGTCAGCACCAAAACGAGCGTGGCTCTGGTTCGTGACGCTAAGCGCCGCGGAGTCAAGGTCACTGCCGAGACCGCGCCGCACTACTTCTCGCTCACCGAAAAGGAGCTTTTAAAGCGTGATGCGGATTACCGCATGAATCCGCCGCTCCGTACAGCGGAGGACGTTAAGGCTATTATCGAGGGCTTGCAGGACGGCACTCTCGACTGCATTGCCACCGACCACGCGCCTCACACGCCCGAGGAAAAGGCTGATTTTGAAAAAGCGCCAAACGGCTCTATCGGCATGGAGACTTCGCTTGCCGTCGGCATCACTTATCTGGTCAAGACAGGCTTGCTGACGTTTGACGAGCTTGTGCGCAAAATGTCGGTCAATCCCGCAAAGATTCTCGGAATTGAGGCGGGCTCGCTTTCAGCCGGCTCATCCGCCGATATAGCGCTTGTCGATATAAACGAGCAGTGGACGGTCGACGTCGATTCGCTCCACGGCAAAAGCAAAAACACCCCGTTCAAGGGCATGACGCTCACGGGCAGGGTGAAAAAAACACTGCTGAACGGCAAAGTCGTTTTTGAGTGTGAATGATACCATTGGATAGATGATAAATTTTAAGACTTATCATCCGTTGGTTGCAGGGGAGGTGCTTGCCGCCTCCCGGGAGTTTGCACATAGCTTTGGGAGACCGCAAGGGTCTCCCCTACAAAAAAATCAAGTTTTTGTAGTTACAGACAATTAGGGCGCGCCGCGCCCTTTTCAATGATACATTTGGGTAAATAGGAGAGATAATTATGGCACAAAAAGGTAATCTTCTGTCCGTCAGACAGGACATACGGGTTGTAGACGCGACGCTGCGCGACGGAGGTCTTTGCAACGATTTCCGCTTTTCCGATGATTTTGTCCGCGACCTCTACAAATCGAACATCAAAGCGGGCGTTGACTACATGGAATTCGGCTACAAGGCTTCCAAGGAGATATTCGACGAGGATGACTTCGGAAAGTGGAAGTTCTGCAACGACAGCGACATCCGCGACATAGTAGGAGAAAACAACTCCAAAATGAAAATCGCCGTTATGGCGGACGTAGGCAGAACGGACTTTGAGGAGGACATTATTCCGAAAAACGAAAGCCCCATCGACCTTATCCGCATTGCCACATACATCAACACGATCCCCGCGGCCGTTGAGATGATCGAGTACTGCGCCAAGCAGGGCTACGAAACAACGATAAACATCATGGCTATTTCAAAGGCGCGTACCGAGGACCTGAATACCGCGCTAAACATTCTCGGTCAGACTCCCGTTTCGTGCTTCTATATCGTAGACAGCTACGGCTCCCTCTACCCCGAAGAGGCTCGCCGCTACGCGGAGATGTACGGCGAAATCGCCGAGAAATACGGCAAGTGTACGGGTATTCACGCCCATAACAACCAGCAGCTTGCCTTTGCGAACACCATCGAGGCAATGGCGTTCGGCGCCAGCTACCTTGACGCCACGGTTGACGGAATGGGCAGAGGCGCCGGCAACTGCGCGCTTGAGCTGCTTCTCGGGTTCCTTAAAAACCCGAAATACAAGGTCAACCCCATTATCAAGATGATGCAGAACCATATGACAAAGCTCCGCGAGGAGGGCATAAAGTGGGGCTACGACGTGCCCTACATGCTCACGGGTCAGTACAACACCCATCCGCGCCCGGCTATCCAGTTT
Organism: uncultured Eubacteriales bacterium; assembly: GCA_900318905.1. Lineage (GTDB taxonomy): Bacteria > Bacillota > Clostridia > Oscillospirales > Acutalibacteraceae > Ruminococcoides. The sequence continues at coordinate 10,548 of ONMK01000066.1, forward strand.
GTGCAGGACGGCAGAAAAGACTACTACAAGTTTGCTAACGACCTTTACGATATTATTAACAGCTGATAATTGGAGGATAATATGGCTTTTGACAGACTGATCGAGAAAATCATTGAAAAACAGAACCCCACCGTTGCTGGGCTCGACCCAAAGCTCGACTATGTTCCCGCTTCAATCAAAAACGCCTGCTTTGAAAAGTACGGCAAAACCCTTGAGGGCGCGGCTGCGGCGCTGTTTGAGTTCAACAAGGCTATAATCGATAAGATTTACGATATCGTACCCGCAATTAAGCCTCAGGCGGCATATTATGAAATGTACGGCTGGCAGGGCGTTAAAGCCCTTGCCGGTACTATAGCCTACGCAAAGTCGAAGGGCATGTTCGTTATGACCGACGGCAAGCGCAACGACATCGGAACCACGATGGAGGCATACGCCACGGCTCATCTCGGCACGACCGACGTTGAGGGCGAGAGCGTCGACGCCTTCGGAGCGGACGCGCTGACGGTCAACGGCTACCTCGGAACCGACGGCATAAAGCCGCTTTTGAATATCTGCAAGGCTAAGGACAAGGGCGTTTTTGTGCTTGTAAAGACCTCTAATCCCAGCTCGGGCGAGCTTCAGGATTTAAAGCTTGAAAACGGCGTTTCCGTTTATGAGCAGATGGGCAAAATGTGCGAGAGCTGGGGCAAAGAGCTGCCCGGAAAATACGGCTATTCGGGCGTGGGCGCCGTTGTGGGCGCTACCTATCCCGAGCAGCTTGCCGAAATGCGCGAGAAAGCGCCGCACACCTTCTTCCTTGTGCCGGGCTACGGCGCTCAGGGCGGCGGAGCTCAGGACGCTAAAAACGCCTTTGACACAAACGGCCTGGGCGCGATAATCAACTCCAGCCGCGGCATTATGTGCGCGTGGAAAAAGCAGGGGCTCACCGAGGACGACTTTGACGACGCCGCGAGAAACGAAGCGCTGCGCATGAAAGAGGATATTTTGTCGGTGATTGGTGAAATAAAGGCATGAGCCGAAAACAATTGTTAAATATTTAACTAATTGTCCCGATAAATATTGACATAGCTTTTTAAAAGGCGTATAATATTCACTGTTATGGTAGAAAAAATGGGGTAGTTTGGAGTCAGGAAACCGAATCCACACACCTACACTAATCAAAAGGGAGTAATAAATATGGCAAGAGTTTACAATTTTTCTGCGGGTCCTTCAATGCTGCCCGAGTCCGTTCTGAAAAAAGCGGCAGCTGAAATGCTCGACTACGAGGGTACAGGTCAGAGCGTACTGGAAATGTCACACTAAAATCATCAAGGACGCCGAGGCGCTTCTCAGAGAAGTAATGAACATCCCCGACAACTACAAGGTCATGTTCCTTCAGGGCGGCGGTTCAACCCAGTTTGCAATGGTAGCCCTCAACTTTATGAACAAGAACAACAAGGCTGACTACATCGTTACAGGTCAGTGGGCTAAGAAGGCTCTCCAGGAGGCTCAGCGCTACGGCGACGCGGTTGCTGTTGCGTCATCAGCCGACAAAACCTTCACCTACATTCCCAAGACAGACAAGTCGATGTTCCGCAAGGACGCCGACTATGTATATATCTGCATGAACAACACCATTTACGGTACTGTTTATCACGAGCTTCCCGATACAGGCGATATTCCGCTCATCGCTGATATCTCATCCTGCATCTGCTCAACTCCGCTCGACATCACAAAGTTCGGCGCACTGTTTGCGGGCGCTCAGAAGAACATGTCAGGCGCCGGCGTTACAATCGCTATCGTAAGAGAGGATCTTCTCGGCAACGCTATGGACATCACACCCACAATGCTCAACTACAAGATCCATGCCGACGGCCAGTCGCTCTACAACACACCGCCCTGCTACTCAATTTATGTTGCCAAGCTCGTTCTCGAGTGGATCAAGAACGACATCGGCGGCCTTGAGAAAATGCAGGAGCTCAACGAGAAGAAGGCTAAGCTGCTCTACGACTTCCTCGACAGCTCAGAGCTGTTCAAGGGCACGGTTGTTCCCGAGGACCGTTCGCTTATGAACGTTCCCTTCGTAACAGGCGACGCCGATCTCGACGCCAAGTTCGTTAAGGAGAGCACCGAGGCAGGCCTTGTAAACCTTAAGGGTCACCGCACAGTAGGCGGCATGAGAGCTTCCATCTACAACGCTATGCCTTACGAGGGCGTTGTTGCTCTGGTTGACTTCATGAAGAAGTTTGAGGCTGAAAACAAATAATCGATTCGCAATGCGTAATGGCGGGCGTGCGCACCACGCCCGCTAAACATATTACTGAAAAGGATGAATGACATGTATAACGTATTGACATTAAATAAAATCGCCGCTGTCGGCACAAAGCGCCTCGGCGACAACTACACCTGCGGCGACGACGTGCAGAACCCCGACGCTATTCTTGTTCGTTCGGCTGCTATGCACGACATGGAGTTCGGCGACAATCTTCTCGCTATCGCAAGAGCGGGCGCCGGCACAAACAACATTCCCAAGGACAAATGCACCGAGCAGGGTATCTGCGTATTCAACACTCCCGGCGCAAACGCAAACGCCGTTAAGGAGCTTGTACTCACCGGCCTGCTTCTCGCTTCAAGAAAGGTCGTTGAGGGCATTGAGTGGGCAAAGACGCTTAAGGGCACAGGCGACGAAATGGGCAAAAAGGTCGAAAAGGGCAAGAGCCAGTTCGTAGGCCCCGAAATCACAGGCAAGACACTCGGCGTTGTAGGTCTTGGCGCTATCGGAATTCTGGTTGCCAACGTAGCCGCAGCCGTAGGTATGGACGTTATCGGCTTTGACCCCTTCCTCAGCGAAGCAAACAAGGCTAAGCTCGATCCCGCCGTTAAGATCATGGGCAGCAACGAAGAGGTTATGGTAAACTGCGACTATCTCTCCATCCATGTTCCGCTTCTTCCCGACACAAAGGATATGGTAGACGCCGACATGATCGCTAAAATGCGCGACGGCGTTCGCATTCTCAACTACAGCCGCGACGGTCTTGTAAACAGCGACGCGCTTCTTGACGCTCTTAAGAGCGGCAAGGTAGCAAAGTATGTGACCGACTTCGGCAACGATCAGATCCTCGGCGAGGAGAACGTTATCGTAATTCCTCACCTGGGCGCTTCAACCCCCGAGAGTGAAGATAACTGCGCTGTAATGGCTTGCAACCAGATCAAGGATTACATCGAGAACGGCAATATCGTTAACTCGGTCAACCTGCCCGCCCTCTCGGTTGAGAGAAACGGCAGCCGCGTTACCGTTATCAGCAAGGCTGACGCCGACGTAAAGAGCGTCAACGTTGCGGGCATGACAGGCTTCAACACCAAGACCCGCGGTGACTACGCTTATACTATCATCGACGGCGCGACTCAGGACGACGCCGACAAGCTCGCCGCTGTTGACGGTGTTGTAAAGGTAAGATTTATCGGTTGATTTAATCTGATATAAAGATTTCGGGCACGGATTTCCGTGCCCGGTTTTTGTTGCATTTTTTAGTTGTATGGGGTATAATATATATAAGAAAATGTGGAGATGTAAAAATGAAGATACAGGATTTCCGCAAGTATTGCAGCGACGAAACAATACAAGTAACAAGTCATGCGCTTTTGCGCCTACGAGAGCGTAACATAACAATCGCTCAGATTGAATCATGTATTATGCATGGTGAAATCATTGAAGAGTATCCTGATGACAGTCCTTTTTCATCGGCGTTGATTTCTGAAAGCCGCATTGGCAAGCCTTTGCATGTGGTTGCCGACCTCGGAAATCAAGAGATATGGATTATTACAGCATACTATCCTGATTTAGAAAAATGGGAAAGTGATTTTAAAACAAGAAAGGAGAGCACACCATGACGTGTTTTATGTGTAAAGGCGATATGAAAGATGGCTTTACAACCTATATGGAGGATTTAGGCAATTGCATTGTCATTATTAAAAATGTACCGTGCAAAAAATGCAGTCAGTGCGGTGAGGTTTCCTACAGCGGAACGGTAGTAAAGCAGATTGAAAGAATCATTGATAACCTAAAAAATTCACTGACTGAGGTTGCGATTGTTAATTACAGCGCAAAGGTTGCATGATTATCTTTATATACTATTAAACGGGCTGTGAAGATTCAATCTTCACAGCCCGTCGGCATTTACATTATTCGGCTTTTTTCGCGGTTGACGTAAACATAGCCTTAAGTGTGGCGTTATCCGCGGTTCCTGTTTCCTTTATACTGTTGTTTTTCTGGAACGCTTTTACGGCTTTTTCGGTTTGTTCGCCGTAGTAGCCTGTTACATAATCGTCGTTGTTTTTAACGTATCCCAAATCGGCGAGCCTGATCTGCATCGCTTTTACATTATCGTTCTCGTCGTCGCGCTTGAGCGAGAGGTCGTCGAGCTTGATTTTATACTTTGATGACAAGTCCTCCTCAGCCGGAGCTGTTGTTGCGGGAGCCGTAGTAGCAGGAGCTGTAGTAGCGGGCTGGGAAGCGCTCTGGGTTGCGCTCTGAGTTGCGGGCTGGGAGTTGTTCTTTGTGCTTGAAGCCGGCTTTGTCGCGGGCTGGTCGGGAGTTGACTTTTTGCCGGCGTAAATAAAGCTGTTCATCGTGGTCAGGGTTTTTATCGCCGTTACTCCCGGCAGCGACATTTCCGTAAGCGGGATCTGCAGCGTTTTGTTGTTTTTAACAGCGTTGATTTTTGAAAGCGAGGGATTGTCCTTGATAGCCTTGAGTGTTGCTTCGCTGTCATAGAAAATGAAGTTTGGATTTGCGTTGGCGACCGTTGCCGCTATATCCTCGTTGTTCGTTTTTTCGGTCGAGATATTTATGCAGTTGGTGTAGCCCATAAGAATATTGCCGAAGCCGCTGCTGAGTTTTTCAAGCTTTTCGCCGCTGAGGTACAGATAGCAAATGGTTTTAAGAGCGCCGGTTCCGCTTAAGCCTTCAACCTCGCGCTTTTGCTTTTCAAGGCTGCCGATAAACTTTTCGTAATAAGCCTTGCCCCATTTGTAGCCGTCTTTGTTTCCGCCGAGGATCTTGCCTATTGTTTCGTAGTTGGTCTTGATAGCCGATTCGGTGTCAGGACTCTGGAACTTAAATACCTTTACGTCATTGTCGTTAAGGGAATCGGTGACTTCGGTGTTAAGAGTCTCGCTGGCTAATACCAGATCGGTGTTGAGGCTTTTGATTTTGTTTACGTCGGGATTTGCTTCGGTGCCGACGTTATCAACGGTTTTAAAATCGTCCTGAATAACAGAGTTGCTTCTTCCGACAATCTTTCTGCCGTAGTCCATGTAAGCTACGATGTCGGCGGTGGCGGCGTCGAGAACAACAACGTTGTTTGGCTCTTTGTCAATGGTGTAATTAGCGATGTTTACAGGGTAGTTTTCATTGCCGCAGCCCGCAAGAACCGCCGAAGCGGATACCGCAGTCGCAGCGGCCAAAACAATTGAAACCAGCTTTTTCATAATATCCTCCGTATATTATCTAAAATCAGCAAAACAGCGACTCAACATACTGCTTGGCGCATCTCGGCGAACGTCCTCCGCGCTGCAGCGCAAAGCGTTCCGCGCCGGCGCAAAGCTCATCTTCGGGAATGTCAAGTCCTTTTTGCCGTGCAATTGAGCAAACTATTTCCAAAAATTCCTTTTTAGACGGCACCGTGTAGCATACGGCAAGCCCAAAACGGTCTGAAAGCGACAGGGTTTCCTGCATGTTGTCGCGCGTGTTTATATCGTCAACCTCAAACGAGCGGTCAGACAGCTTTTCTTTAACGATGTGTCTGCGGTTTGAGGTAGCGTAAATCAATGCGTTTGACGGCCGTGCCGCCAGTCCGCCCTCCAGAACAGCCTTAAGCGCGGTGTAGCTGTGGTCTTGGTGCTGGAAGGACAAATCGTCGATGAAGATAATGAATTTCATGGGAAGGTGCGCGATTTTGTCAACAAGCTGAGGGAACTCCATCAGCCGTTCCTTGGGTATCTCAACGATCCTCAGGCCGCGCGTGCGGAATTCGTTAGCCATAGCTTTTACGGTGGAGCTTTTGCCTGTGCCCATATCGCCGTAAAGCAGGCAGTTGTTGCATGACCTGCCGTCCAAAAACGCCTCGGTGTTCGCAAGCACCTTGCCGCGCTGAAGCTCGTAGCCCGTAAAGTCGTCAACCTCGATGGTATCGTAGTTCAGTACGGGCTGAATATCGCCGCCGCGCCAGATAAAAGCCTTGTAGCGCGCGAACATGCCGCAGCCGTTCCGGCGGTACCACTCGGCAACACGTTTTAGCGAGCCGTCAAACATTTTGAAGCTTTCGGCGCATTCGCCGCTGTGCCATACGGGCAGATTTTCCGCAACTTCGGCGATTTCGTCATAGCGGCAGTAAGCCTTAAGCACCTGCTCCGAAGTTAAATTGGCGGCTGAAAGAATAGACTCGCAGTCGCGGCGCACCGCCTTAAGCACTTCCTTTGGAAGCTCGCCGTAGGTTCCGCCGGCAGCATGGCGCGTAAAGCAGTTTTCGTCGTAAAGCGCCGCCTCGGTAAACGAGTAGGCAAGCCTGTCGGCGCAGCCGCGCTCGCTTATCAGCGCGAAAAACTCGCCGTACAGCCGCAAAAAATCCTCGGGAGATTTATCAAGGGCGCACAGCAGGTTGTAAAAAGCCTTTGGAACGCTGCGCGAAAGTATCCCTCTGAAAATACTCAGCGAGGAAAGATTCAGTTTAGCGGTGTTGACTTCGTTCATAAAATCATTCCAATCATACATCATCTATTTTACCCTTTTTTTACCGAATAGTCAACACTTGATTTTAACAAACAGTTGTTGCAATATAGGTCTTTGGTGTGATATAATATACATAATTCCTGCGGTTTCGGCATTATCCGCGCCGAAGGTTTTGTGCGGCGCAGGGATTTTTCAGAAATTGCTTATAGTGAAATAAAACCCATGCGGAATATGATAAAATAAGTTTAATTTATTCACGGAGGACTGATACAATGTCAGACGTAATCAGAATTTTTGTTGAAAAACGCGACGGCTTTAACGTAGAAGCGAAGCATGTCCTTTGGGACATCCGCCACAACCTGCGCATGATGTCCGTCACCGACCTCAGATATATCGTTCGCTATGATATTGAGGGGTTAAGCAGAGAGGAATTTGACAAGGCAAAGGGAATCGTGCTTTCCGAGCCTAACGCCGACATGATTTACGAGGAAACTCTCCCTGTAGAGGACGGCTGGCGCGTATTTGCGATGGAGTATCTTCCCGGTCAGTACGACCAGCGAGGCGACTCTGCCGAGCAGTGCGTTCAGCTTCTTACCCAGGGCGAGCGCTGCAAGGTGCTTACCGCGCGCGTTATCTGCCTTAAGGGCGATATCACCGACGACGATCAGAAAAAAATCGAGGAATACCTGATAAACCCCGTTGAAAGCCGCCTGGCTTCCCTCGATAAGCCCGAAACTCTCGATATGGAAACTCCCGTTCCCGAAAATGTAAAGCGCGTTGAGGGCTTTATCACCTGGAATGATGACGAAATGGCTGAGTACTTCGGCTCAATGGGCTTTGCCATGACGCTCTCCGACCTCAAATTCTGCCGCGACTATTTCCGCGACACCGAGCACCGCGACCCGAGCGTTACCGAGCTGAGGGTTATCGACACCTATTGGTCAGACCACTGCCGCCACACAACTTTCCTTACGCGCCTGAGCGAAATCGAAATTGAAAAAGCCGCTCTCGGCAATGTTATCGAGGACGCCCTGAAGGAATACTACGCCACACGCGACGAGGTTTACGGCAAGGACACCAAGCGCATCGTATCGCTCATGGATATGGCGCTTATGGGCATGAAGTCGCTTAAAAAGAAGGGCATGATCCCCGACCTTGACGAGAGCGAGGAGATCAACGCCTGCTCAATAGAGGTTCCCGTTACCATTGACGGCAAAACCGAAAAATGGCTCGTTCAGTTCAAGAACGAAACCCACAACCACCCCACCGAGATAGAACCCTTCGGCGGCGCGGCTACCTG
>ONMK01000067.1 GCA_900318905.1 uncultured Eubacteriales bacterium
GATGACAAACTGAATAGCCTCCTCCATTTTGGCGTCGACCTTGACGTCCTCGCCGTCGTCAGTTCCGCCCTTCTTGCCGGTGTTGATGCCCTCTGCCTCTATGCGCTTGATGTTTTCTTCAATTTCGGCGTTGTACTCGGCTTTAGCGGATTTTTTAATATATCCGGTAACGCCCTCGATCTCCTCCTCAGAGGCGTAACAGCCCTGAACGCGGACGGGTTTTGGAGCGCCGACGGGTGAAAACAGCATGTCGCCTCGTCCGATAAGTTTTTCACCGCCGCCTACATCGAGGATGGTACGCGAATCCATATTGGAGCTTACCTTAAGCGAAATACGGCTTGGCACGTTTGCTTTGATTAAGCCTGTAATAACGTTTACTGTGGGTCGCTGGGTTGCAAGGATAAGGTGCATACCTGCGGCACGAGCCATCTGCGCCAGACGGCAAATACTGTCCTCTACCTCACTGGGAGCCGCCATCATAAGATCGGCGAGCTCGTCAATTGCGATTACAACGCGCGACATTTTTTCCTTTGCTACAGGCAGTCCGTTGATTTCCATAACGGACTGAACAAGCTCTCCTTCCTCGTTGGGAACGGGAGGATTGTTTTCAATATAGCGCAGGTTCTTTTCAATTAAGGCGTTGTAAGAATCGATATCCTTACAGTCAAACTCCGAAAAGATTTTATAGCGGTTGAGCATTTCGTTTACCGCCCAGCCGAGAGCCGCCGCCGCTTTTTTGGCGTCGGAAACAATAGGCACAAGCAGGTGCGGAATCCCCTTGTATTTTGAAAACTCTACCATTTTGGGGTCGATAAGCAGCAGCTTCACCTCGTCGGGAGTCGCCTTGTAAAGAATGCTGATAAGAATTGAGTTTACGCAGACTGACTTACCTGAACCCGTGGTACCCGCAATAAGCAAGTGAGGCATTTTGGCAATATCGGTAAGCACAATCTCACCCGAAATATCCCTGCCCAAAACAGCGGTCAGCTTGCTTTTGGCATTTCTGAACTCATCTGAATCAATCAGCTCACGCATTGAAACCATGCTGACTACCTTGTTCGGAACCTCAATTCCCACGGCCGCCTTGCCCGGGATAGGAGCCTCGATTCTTACGCCGTTAGCCGCAAGGTTAAGAGCGATATCGTCGGAAAGGTTTGTGATTTTGCTTATTTTTACGCCGGGCGCCGGCTGCAGCTCATAGCGCGTTACCGACGGGCCTCGGCAAATGTTTGTGATGTTAGCGTTTACGCCGAAGCTGTTAAGCGTGTCAATAAGCTTGCGCGAATTTGTCTGAAGCTCCTCCATAGCGTTCTGCTCGTTGTGATTGTTTGGAGGAGTAAGAAGCTGAACAGGAGGAAAATTGTATTTCTTTTCAGATTTTAATTCTTCATTAGAATCATTTTTGCCGTATCCGATATTGTCAAACTCGCTTGTAGCTTCATCAGCAGGCTGTTTTTTAGCCTTCTTCACATCTACAGGCACAGTCTGTGGGTCAGCCTGCTTTGCGCCGCCGCTTACGCGGTTTGAGCGCTTTTCCTGCGAGATGTCCTCGGCTATGTGCTCGAGAGTAGTTTCCTTTGTGCCCATCGGGCGGCTTGCGCGGTCGATAATATTCTGCAGATCCTTGGATAAATCCATATCGCGCGCGTTGCCCTCGTTTCGGTCAACAACGTCAATATCGATGCCGGACTTGACAACAGGTTTTTTGCGGGCTTTCTTTTTCGCTTCGGGCTCGTCCAGCGGAATATCGATCTCGCTGCCGGGCTTATATCCCTTTCCGTAGCTGAGCGGAATGTCGATCTCGCTGTCGGGTATAGTGTCGGGGTCGATGCCCAGGCGCTTAGCCTGCTTGCGGACGCGGTGACGGCGGATTTTCCGCTGTCCCTCGGTGCGGGCTTTCCTTACGGCGCGGGCGATATCGTTTACGGAAAGATTAGCAAGCACAAAGATAAATCCGCCAATCAAGCCGCAGCTGAACACAAAATAGTGCGTGCTGCCGGTACAAACAGCGTCGTAAGAATCCTGATACAGCTTGCCCAACGCCGCAAAATAATTAACATTCTTATGCTGAGCTCCGCAGATTATGTAAATGAAAGCGCTTGCGAACAGCACCGTGAGCACGCACAGCGCTACCTTTGCCTTGAAGTGCGCAACATAAGATTTTTCCTTTTCATTCATCACGCAGAGGTAGATAAAGGTTGCGGGCACAAGGATTATGGCAAAGCCGAACAAACCGATAAACGCGGCGCGGACGTTCGTCCACAGTGAAGCTCCGCGGAACAGTATCATAATGATAAACAGAACAGCCAGAACCGCGTATAAAATTGACTTTACACGAGGGCTTAAACCGCCGCTTTTCGGCGGCGGAGCCGTTCTGCCGCGCGAGCCCGTACTCTGGCTTTTCTGAGCGGCTGAGCGCAGCTTTGACTGCTGTTTTGATCTTGTATTGGTATTTTTATTACGATTGTTTGACGCCAATCAAACTCAACTCCTATAATTTCAGGTTCTTCCTTAACTAAACAACACGGCAGGCTGTCCCGTAAAGACATTGGTGCCGTTGATGATCTCCATAATTGAAATGACCGCCAGGGCAGCGCCGACTATTGCTGTATAAACGATGAAAACGATCATCTTGTCGCTCTTGAGGAACCACTTGAAAAGCCATATTGAAAGATAGCCCACAACTGCCGATACCGCAATTCCGACAGCAACCACAACAGGGTCTATGTCTATTCCCTGCTCCAGAGCGTCCTTGCCCTCGAGCAGAGCCGCCGCGAGGATAGAGGGAATGCCGAGAATAAATGTAAAATCGAGCGCCTTTTGCTTGTTGATTCCGCGCATTTCTCCGACAACAAGCGTCGAACCCGAACGCGACAGGCCGGGAAGCAGAGCCGCGGCTACCTGCATACAGCCTACGCAAATAGCGTCAAGAACGCCGTAGCTCTCTCTGCCGCCTTCGTCAGAGCCGCCTTTCATGTGCTTATAGCCCGAAGTGCTGCTGCTTTTGCGGTTGAAAACAGCGCCGACGGCAAGCAGAATGCTGGTAAGAATAAGCGAACACGCGGTCACTATAAGTATCTGCGCTCCCGAGAACAGGTCGGCAAGGTCTTTTACCTTCATGTCCGAGCCGGGAATAGGGATAAACATAACAAAGAGCGGTATCAGCGCTATTATCAGCATGACGATAAGGTTGCGCTCGTAATTCATCTTGCTCCACTTGAATTTTCCGGTGAAAATATCGCCTATCATTTTAAAAAATTCCTTTATTAGGCTCCAGATAAGCTTGTGATAGAATGCTACTACTGCTACAAGAGTGCCTACATGCAGCATTACGTTAAAGAACAGATTGCCTTCGCCCGCAACGCCCGTAATATGCTGGGTAATTGCGAGGTGTCCGCTGCTGGATACAGGCAGGAACTCGGTAAGCCCCTGCACAACGCCCTGAATTATCGCGTCAAGAATTGTCATAAACCTTCTCCTTTATGTACGGGCAAAAAGCCCGCTATTATTCTTTATCGGAATTTTGTGAAATCATCTCATACAGCGCCTCGATAGCGTCCGAGACCGTTCCGACGGAATCTATCAAGCCCTCGCCGACAGCGCGCTCGCCGTCAAGGATCGTTCCTACGTCCATAACAAGCTCGCCCGTATTGAGCACAAGCTCTGAGTAGCGCTCGCTCGAAATCGCCGAATGCTCAACGACAAAATCGTTTATTCTTTCCTGCATGCGCTTGAAATACTCAAAGGTCTGCGGGACCCCGAGCGTAAGCCCTGTCGTTCTGACAGGGTGCGCCGTCATTGACGCGCTTTTTGCGATAAAGCTCTTTTTAGCCGAAACCGCCAAAGGAATCCCTATTGAGTGTCCTCCGCCGAGCACGATAGAAACCGTCGGTTTTTTCATTCCCGAAATAACCTCGGCAATGGCAAGCCCCGCCTCAACGTCGCCGCCAACCGTATTCAGCAGAATAAGCAGACCGTCTACGCGCGGCTCCTCCTCTACCGATACAAGCAGCGGAATAATGTGCTCGTATTTAGTGGTTTTTGTGTCGCGCGGAAGAATTGTGTGCCCCTCGATTTGCCCGATTATTGTAAGACAATGAATGATTTTGTCCTTGTGGCACGCAATAACTGAGCTCGATTCGGCGATCAATTCGTTTTGGCTTTCACTGCCCGCCGAATCTGTTTCCTGGTCAAGATTTTCATTTTCAACGTCGTTGTTTTCCTGCATTAAAATGCACCTCCGGGAAAAGTATTCCCTTAAACACGCTGAAAATTTATGCTTGTAAAATGAAAATAATGCGCTGAGATAAAATGCACAAAAAAACTCATTGTTATTATATCAGCAAACGCAAAATTTTTCAAGATTTTCAGCGTTATATTTCTAAAAAACAATAATTATTTTTGCGTATCATAGTATTATATTGATAATATTATTTTGGAGTGGAATGCTATTTGGACGCTAACATAATTATGGGTGTTGTCATCTTCCTGCTCGTTTTGCTTTCCGCGTTGTTTTCGGCGATGGAGACGGCTTTTTCTTTTGCCAATAAGATTCGTATCCAGCAGAACGCCGAGGACGGCAACCGCAAGGCAAAAAACGCGCAGTATGTTATTGAGCGCTTTGACAACGCCCTTACCGCTATTCTTATTTGCAACAATGTTGTAAATTTGGGCTGCTCATCAATAGCGACGGTTCTGTGCCTGAACATTTTCGGCGACATCGGCTCGGCAATCGCTACGGGCGCCACTACCCTATTGGTGCTTACATTCGGCGAGGTCATTCCGAAATGCCTTGCCAAGGAGCACTGCGACAAGTTCTCGCTAAGCACCGCCGGATTTTTAAAAGTTCTTATGATAATCCTGACGCCGCTTGTGTTCATTTTTATCAAGCTGAAAGCCCTTGCGCTCAGTGTTGCAGGAAATAAGGATGACGCTCCGAGCGTTACGGAAAACGAGCTGAAATACATAGTTGAGAGCATTGAGGAGGAAGGCGTGCTTGAGGAAAGCGAGAGCGAGATGGTTCGCTCGGCGCTTGACTTTGACGAAACGACTGCCGAGGAAGTGCTTACTCCCCGTGTTGACGTGGTGTTTCTCAACATTGAGGACAGCCCCGAAAAAATCAAAGAGGTCATTATCGAAAACCGCTACTCGCGCATTCCCGTTTACGAAAACACAACAGATAATATCTTGGGAATCCTTCACACGCGCGACTACCTTGAGGCGCTTGCGGACGGAAAAACTCCTGAGCTTCGTGAGCTTATTCAGCCTGCTTACTTTGTGTTTAAAACCCAGCATCTCAGCAAAATACTCGCCCACTTCAAGCGCACAAAGGTGCATCTTGCTATTGTTACCGACGAGTACGGCGGTACGCTGGGCATTGTAACTATGGAAGATCTGCTTGAAGAAATCGTCGGCGACATTTGGGACGAGGACGAGGAAATCGAGCGCACGCACTACAAAATCGGCAACAACGAGTACCTTGTAAACGGCGATTTTGAGCTTGACGATATGCTGGCGCTCTACGATATGGACGAGGACGCGATCGAAAGCGACTCGGTAACTGTCGGCGGCTATATTCTGGAGCATGTCGGCAACATTCCGAAAAAACGCGAGAGCATCGTTGCTGACGGCTTCCGCTTTACCGTGCTGGAGGTCGAGAATCAGCGAATCATGCGCGTTGTCGTAAAGAAAATCGACGATGAGCCCGAAAACGAAGAAAAAACCGAATAACCAAAGCACAACAAGAGTCGGACAAACGGCGATAAACTCGCTGTCTGCCCGACTATTATTTTATTATAATCTTTTATTCTATTCCGGCATAGGTTCACCGCATTTGACGCACACCTTTACGATGTGGGAGTTGGCCGCGCCGCACTTTGCGCAAAACCATTCCTTGCGGTGCTCTTTTTGATACTCTACCTGTTTTTCGTGCTCAAGCATATCAGAGCCGTCCGCGGGAACCGGCGGAACCGTTCTTTTGTTGAACTTGCTTTTTTTCATATATTCATCAGAGCCCAGATAGGTGCGCACGCGAACGGACTTACTGAAATAAACGATGGAAATAATCAGCAGTGCGCCCCACCCTATCAGCGTCAGGATAAATTGCAGGAAAAGCGGAGCCAAATCAACGGCTTTCAGCAATTTATATTGATCGAGCCAGACAAATACCGTAATATGGAACGCCGTGTTTACGATCATCATCGTAAATGACGACGACTGCAAAAACCGCATTGTGTCGGAATCCTTGCGCTGGATCATAGTGGCGCCGCTGAAACAGATCGTGCCTGTTGCAAGATAAATGAGAACCGACGCGATCATCAAAAACCACATGAATGCCGTAAATGAAAACGGAACCCCGTGATGTACCCAAAGCAAATCTTTGTACGCTAAGAAAGACCTTATAGCATTCAAAAATCCGCCGATCCCGCCTATAAATCCAAACACCACCAGAACCATCAAAAAGCCTCCCAGCTTGTGGTACGGATGGGTTCCCGGCGGATAATACGGTCGGTTAGGCTGAGCCTGTGCCTGAGGCGTAGGCTGAGAAGTACTCGCGCCGCATTTCTGGCAGAACTTAGCTTCATCGGGAAGCGCGCTGCCGCAATTCTTACAAATCATTTGCATCCTCCTTTTTTCTGATTTAGAATTTTATTTGTTATACATCTTTTCCCATAATACTGTCTACGGTTTGATGCAAAAGCTCCTGAGTCGCCTGCTTATCGTCAGGGTTCCATGATTCGGCAGAAATACTCTCCCCGAGCTTAGCTGCCGAAGGTAAAAAGCTCTCGGAAAGCTTCGCTTCGGAAACAGAGTATCGTAACTGCATTAGGACAGCTCTTACGGCAGATTCATCTGACACTTCATTAACCGCGTAATTGTTAGACGGAGCACAGAACAGGGATTGCGCGCGCTGTATTTGGCTTTTATCGGTTGACAAAAAGTACGCCAGCGCCTGAGCGGCTTTTGGAAACACGGTGTTTGAATACACACCCAAATATCTGTTGCCGTACAACGAAATCATCTGTCTGTCTTCGCCGGTAACATTGACGGTCGGCAGCTTTGTTACGCCGAAATTCTCACCAAACGCTATTTTATCTGCAGCCATATTCCAAGAGCCGTCAATGCCGGCGGCCGCGTTTTTGCTGTTGAATTCTTCTGTTATTCTCGTCGAGTCACAGGACACAAAGGTTCCTTTATAATCCTTCATCAGTTTTGAAAATGTTTCAAGTGTGACCACAACAGCATTTTCATCGTAATCATTGAGCTTTTGCGTGGTACCGTCGCTCTCCAAACCGTCGGGCGTCAGACCGCCTGTAAGCAGGAACGCGGAAGCGGAAAAGCCGTCGGTGCAATCCATTACAAAATGTTTTCCGAGCTTTTTGCACGCGGAAAGAACACCCTCAAGCGTGGACGCTTCCTCGTCGGACACAGCAGTTTTATCGTAAACTAAACATAAGCATTTATCTGTACCCTGCGGATAGGCGCTTACAGCGTTTCCTACAGTTACCGCGTTCAATGCTCCGGGTTGGTTTTGACCGGTGACATCGTCTATGTAATCTGCCGATACCTCCGAAAGCATTTTGCCTGACACCAGCTTAGAGAAACTTGTATCCTCAAACGAGATCACATCGGCACATTCATCGGGATTATCACCGACGGATTCAATTAAATCCGCGTCATCCATCGGCTCCACGGAAATGCTTTTAAATGTGCCGTCGGGATAATGCTTCATAAACGCGTCCGCCTGTGCCCTTGTGATAGGGATTTCATTGTCTGGAGCCCATACCTTAAGCTCAATATTCTTTTCACCCCCAAGCAAGCTTATGTCCGGATAATAAAGCTTGGTTTCATCGATGTTTACGGTTTCATAAACCTTTGACTCTTTCTCTTTTCCGCCGTCCGAACTGCCGCTATCCGATCCTCCGCAGCCGGCAACAGATAGAATCAGCACAGACGACAATATTACTGCCAATGCTTTTTTCACAATTTATCCTCCTTTGTACCATGAATTATATTTTCTGCCGAAAGCAATTCGGCGAATATGCGGTTAAAACTCCTTAAAATACCAGTTGCCGTCGGTATATCTTTCAAAGGTAACGGGTTTTTCTTTTTCTGTTTCTATGCCTAACAGATTCACAATGAAGCCAACATCCTGACCGTTTATATCGGGTAAGTCGATAGATATCTTTACTGTACCGGTCGCGGTATCCCCCTCATATTTCAGGTCGTCTTTAAGCTCACATTTAATGGTGACTTTTTCTCCCAGCAAATAATCAGAGAGCTTCTGAACCATCTCATAGGCGCCGCCCTCAATATTCCGCTTAAGGCTTTGGTCGGGCAAATACAGCTTTGCGATCGCGTCGCGGTCCCCGGCGTTAAACGCCTCCTCATACTTAGCGACAAGCTTTTCCGGAGTGAATTCGGGCTCTTTTTTTCCTGTAAACATCTCGGAAACAGGGTTTGACTCTCCCGTGATGTTCGGCAGCGCAAAAGCAATAAAGGCAAGCGCGCCGAGGATCATTGCCACTACCGCCGCAACGGCAATGATTATTATTCGCGCGGTATGTTTTGACGGCTGTTTTTTATTTTCTTCATCGGCTATGTATTCATCCTCGGTCGTCGTAAAGCCGTCATCGATATCCATCGGCGATTCATCATCAGAATGCTGAGTACCTTCGGAGCTTAAGTTAGCTTTTTCGGCTTTGTACTCAACAGGCTCTGCGCGGTTTTGTAAAACCTTCCCGTCATTTTTTGGCTCGATTTCCTCGGTGGACGGAACATCATCAAAATCCGCGGCTATAGTGTGCGGCGTATTTGACAGAGCGGCTTCTTTAACCGCTTGATCCATTTGATGAACCGGAGCGCTTTTAGCGGCTTCGTTTAACATCCACACCAAAAACGGAATGAACCGATCGGAAGCAACAGATTTTAACACACCGTTTTTGCTCAACAATTCAGCCTGACCGAGCAGATCCTTCTCCCCTTTAGAAAGAGAACCTGTGATTACTTTTTCATCAGCCTTAAGAGCCTCCGCTAATTCAGCCGTCGACATATTTAACGCGTAATGTGCCAAAACCAAAAGGCGCTGATCCGCGGGTATGCTGTCGAAAATTTCCAAAACCGCTTTCTTCGCTTCGGAATAATCGACGTTCTTTTCGGGAGAAAAATCCTTCCGCTTGCTTACGCTCAGATCATAATCTCCGCTTGCCAATGTGCTCTCTCGGGAAAAAACGGTATTATTTCTGATGCTCAGATAATCTCTGCATTTGCAGACAAAAATACTGTTGAGAGCTTTTGAGAAAGCGGATTTATCTTCGATTAAATCTATTCTTGAAAAGACGTCACGAAAAGAATCCTGCATTATCTCATAGGAATCCGCCTCGTTTTTAGTCAACGTAAGCGCTGAAGAATACGGCAGCTTATAGCAGTTGTAGTAGAGCTCGTTTAAAGCCTGTTCGTCTCCGTTTTGAACTCGGAGCACTAATTGTGTTGTATCCATAAAAGTTCTCCAAAGGTAAAGGAAAATACTTGATTATGCGTAATAAATAACAACAAATGATTTTTTTATTCATTTACTTTTAATATTATACAATAATACCACTAAGTTTTCAATATATTTCGAAAAAATTTTGAGCAATTTTACAACAATGTCAGCTTTGCTGTTTTTCAGGATTAAATAAAAATAGTACTTGACAAACAAGCGGCATGCTGTTATAATAGTAACGTTGCATCGGGATGTAGCGCAGTTTGGTAGCGCACACGTCTGGGGGGCGTGGAGTCGCAAGTTCAAGTCTTGTCATCCCGACCACGACCTAAACTCTCAAAAGTCACTGTTTAAGCGGCTTTTGAGAGTTTTCTTTTTGTCGGGAACACAAAAATGTGTTATTGATGTGTTACGCTGTTATGAGGCGGATTT
>ONMK01000068.1 GCA_900318905.1 uncultured Eubacteriales bacterium
AATCTGCCTATTTTCGGTTTTTTTATGAAATTATTACAGGTTTTTCAACTATATTTGATATCAAAAGCAACTGTTGCATTTTTTCTTCGTACGTACTATAATTAAGACAATACCGAAGCAACGTAACAATCAGCAATACATATCTCAGGAGGGATCGATATGTTGGCAACAGGCACACAGGCGCCGGACTTTACTCTGCCCGACCAGAACGGTGAAATGCACTCTCTTTCGGATTACAGGGGGCAAAAGGTCGTTTTGTACTTTTATCCCAGAGACAATACACCCGGCTGCACCAAGCAGGCATGCGCGTTCGGAGAGCTGTATCCGCAGTTCCGCGAAAAGGGCGCGGCAGTCCTCGGCGTAAGCAAGGATACCGTCGCCTCGCATAAAAAGTTTGAGGAAAAATACGGCCTGCCTTTCACGCTGTTATCCGACGTTGAAAAGGAGGTCATTCAGGCTTACGGCGTGTGGCAGGAGAAGAAGAACTACGGCAAGGTAAGCATGGGCGTTGTCAGAACGACCTACTTGATTGACGAAAACGGCGTAATTGTCAAAGCGTTCGGCAAGGTAAAAGCAGCCGATAATCCCGCGCAGATGCTGGACGCGCTTGAATAATCTCTTAATTTAAATATCTATATTAAACAGGCTCGGAGCGATTTGCCCCGAGCCTGTAGTTTTCGGTATATATTTTTCACTTCCCTATATCCCGATGAGCGTTAGGTATTTCTCGGATAACAGTACTTTGTTATTGCCTTATGTCGTTTGCTCGGAATAGCTTGTATGCGCTGCGGGTGTTTTTGCCTGATCGTTGTCCTGAAATGCTCTTCCGATCAATCCGATCAACAGATAGGCGACCCACGCGGCGGCGATAATTCCTATCTTCGCGCCCGTTTTGAGATTTTTATTCCGCACAATTATAATTGTCAGCGGTATAGGGAAAATGATTATCCATCCGAGCACCCACCAGACAATTTTGCTGCTTTTTTTCTTAGGGGCAGGCTGAGGTTGTGCTGAATAATACCTCTGAGCCTGTGCCTCATTCTGTGCCCGCTGACGGCCTTTTTCAAATTCATATCCCGCGCGCTCCGCGTTGTCGATCTGAAGGTGCTGCACCTCGTCGTCAATCAAAAGCCGTGCGCCGCAGTACTCGCAAAACGCGGTTTTTCGTTCGGCGTCAATATGTAAATTCGCCCCGCATTTTGTGCAGGTGGTATCAATTATTTTCATGCTAAAGCCTCCGTGGTCTTGATACCTATATTATAACTTCTGCAAAGATAAATAGCAAGTTAATTGTGCTCGTTATAATAATCCTCCGCGCCGCCGTCAGCTTTGTCTTTCTTCCCTTCATAAACAGCGCGCGTTCCTCTTTGCCGAGGTGAAACAGCTCGATCTTATCGCCGTGCTCCTCAAAAGAATTCCACCTTACCGTCCTCAAGGCGATAAAGCGCTCCTATCACTTTCAGTCCGTGCTCCTCTTCCTCGTGAATGGCAAGGCTGCTTTCGATTACCGCAATGCTGTGGCGGACATTCATGCAGCATGCCTCTTCCTCATCGGTCTCGTCACCGATGGCAAGGCGGATTTCATCGGTGATGAATTTGATGTACCCGTCGGGATCGTGGTTGATGGCGGCGTCCACCGCACCGCAGTGGTTGTGACCCATCACAACGATCAGCTTCACGCCGAGGTGCGACGCGGCGTACTCCACGGAGCCGAGCTGGTGGTCGTCCATCACATTGCCGGCAACACGGATCACAAACAGCTCGCCGATACCCGCGCCGAATACGCTTTCGGGGATCACGCGCGAATCCGAACAGGTGATGATGATCGCGTATGGTTTCTGCCCGTTAAGGCAGGTATCAAGCCGCTTCTCGGGCGAAATATCGCCGCTGCCGGTTCTGCTGTTCATGTATATTTGATTGCCGCTTTTCAGCTTCTCCAACGCTTCATCGGCGCTGAGATTATTGATTTGTTCATGTGACATTTTTCATCATTCCTTTCCAGTTGTTGATACTGCCATTGTAGCACGCTTTTTGCCGTTCCGTCAAGAATAGAGCCGGTGAGGATTTGCGGTTTGAGCACAATAAAAGAAAGCGCTCCCGGAAATCAGGAGCGCCGTGGTGGAGAATGCTGGACTCGAACCAGTGACCTCCTGCGTGTGAAGCAGGCGCTCTAACCGGCTGAGCTAATCCTCCGTTTAAATTTGGGAAGAAGTCCGCAGATGAACTGCGGACTTCGCCGTGGTGGGGACTGCTGGACTCGAACCAGTGACCTCTTGCATGTCAAGCAAGCGCTCTAACCAGCTGGGCTAAGCCCCCGTATATGGTCGGAGTGAAGGGTGTTTCATCTTGCGAAAAGTTCATCTCGCTTGCTGCGGCGTGTTCATAGCTAAAAGTTCATCAACTCTCTCGCTAAAAACGTCACACCGTGACGTTTTCTTAACGCTCGCCTTCAATTCCCTTCATCCGTTGCTTGTTGAGAATATTTCTTAAAGACATTTCGGAAATGTCTTTAAGAAATATGGTCGGAGTGAAGGGACTTGAACCCCCGACATCCTGCTCCCAAAGCAGGCGCGCTACCAACTGCGCTACACCCCGGTTTTATCGCGTTATCCGCGACTTGATTATTATATATCAATTACAGTCAAAAGTCAAGCATAACCCATCCACAAACGCGTTGCCGTATTGAATTATTCTTTTGTGTATGATATGATAAAAGCAGACTTTTTCTGGAGGTTATCATGGACGTTCAAAAAATACGCGAATACTCGCTTACAAAATTAAAAAGCATTCCATTATCCTTTACAGGATATTTCAAAAGCAGCTTTTCCGCTGTTGAAAAGGCTAAAAAGGAGCGCAATTACTTTCTTGCCGTTTTCTGGTTCGCGGTTTTTGTGCTGTCGGCTTTTGTGCTTATGCTCGGCTTTTTGTACAGCGCGGAAAAAGACTTTACCGTTCAATATACAAAAGCAAATCTTTTTAAGCATGTAAAGCTGTTTGAACCCGGCGCGGCGTTTGTTCTGGGCTTGATTACTGCGGCGGTTTTTGCGATTACCTATGTTTTCATACGCTTTTGCTGCGTAAAACTGTTTATGAGAAAAACAAAGGCGAAAACCGTGCTTGCCGATTCGGTGATAGAATTCGGGCTCAACTCAATTTTGTTCAGCCTGTTCTTTCTATTGGGCGGCGCGCTCTGCCTGATAAGCGGCTTCTTGTATTTTCCCGTTCTTTTGATTTTCAGCCTTTTGTTTAACATAATACTGCTCAGCGGAATTATCGGCGCGGTTCCGAAGGAACGCAGAAGCGCTGTATTTTATATCATTACTGCGCTGTTCTCGCTGCTCGGCTTTCTGTTTGTCGCCGCGGCGTTTGCCGTACTGCTGCTATACATAGCCGCCTCGTTGATTTCAGGCACGGCTGAAAGGATAAATGAGATCAAAAGCAATCTGCACAGCTTCCTCGATTATCTCACCGATAAGTTTTTTGCCGTTATCAACAGGTTTTAGCCTTCTGTGCGCTCTCTTACTTTGTTGCGCAAAAACCTTACAAACAGGCTCATCGCAAATGAGATCGCTATAATCAGCGGCATTATAAGGTACCATCTTCCGCCGCTGTTGAACGCGTAAAAGTCCATCCAGTTTTTTATAACGACGACCTGCAAAAAATACACCGCGCCGTAAATAATAACGGGCAGTATTCCGATAACCGCGTCGGACAGGCTCAGCTTTGTGTGCTGCTCCAAAAACACAAACGACACAAATGACAGCACCGGCGCTAAAACATGCATATGTAAGCCTGTTCCGCCCCATTCCATAGCTATTCCGTAAATTGGGATCAGCAGGCAGAGCACGGTGAAGAACGTCAGCATAAGCCCTACAACGCCCGCGTATTTAAGCAGCGTAAAGGCGCGCGCCACGGTTGTCCGCTTGCCCTGAAGAATTTTTATTTCGCAAATCATAACAAGCGCAGAGGCTATCGCCGTAAGTATGTTTGAGTCGGTGGTGAAAAACATAAAGGTATGGTAGCTGTGTTCAAGTATCTCGCTCTTTATAAAAAGCGACGTGATAACTATTGTCGTTGTCGCCAAAAACACCCCTGCGTTGATGATTAGTGAAAGGATAGTTCGTGTTCTGACTGTCATATAATGCACCTTCAATTTGTTAAATACTTTAAAAATTTTAACTAACCTGCGGAGAATTGTCAACAGATGACTAAAAACGAAAGCGGTGAAAACATGATACAAAACGAAATCATCTCAATGCTGTTTGAGAAGCAGGATATCCCATACCGGGATTTTCAAAGCAAGCTTATCCCGACGGTCGACCGGGACAGCGTTATCGGCGTGCGCACTCCCGAGCTTCGCGCCCTTGCAAAGGCGCTTGCAAAGCGAAGCGATGTGAGCGATTTTTTAAGCGCTCTTCCTCACCGTTATTTTGACGAGAATCAGCTTCACGCCTTTATTATTTCACTTACAAAGGATTTTGAGCTTTGCGTAAATCAGGTCTGTGAGTTTCTTCCTTTCATTGACAACTGGGCGACCTGCGACCAGCTTTCGCCAAAGGTTTTCAAAAAGCACAAAACGGAGCTGCTGCCGCTTATTAACAATTGGATCGGAAGCGGCAAAACCTACACCGTGCGCTTCGGCGTGGGAATGCTTATGGAGCACTTCCTTGACGAAGCCTTTGATAAGGAGTATCCGCAAATCGCAGCGCAGATCCGCTCAGACGAATACTATGTAAACATGATGAGGGCGTGGTATTTCGCCACGGCGCTCGCAAAGCAGTACGAAGCGGTGGTTCCGTTTATCGAAAGCGGCGTGCTTGACGGTTTTACGCACAACAAGGCGATCCAAAAAGCGGTTGAAAGCTGCCGCATAACGCCCGAGCAAAAGGCGTATCTTAAGACGCTGAAGAAAAAAAGACTGACTGTCGGCAGCGTGACGCTTGACCCATGACGCGCAAGCGTGACGCTTGACCCAATTCGCGAATCAAACGTATGCAATTAACAAACCTTCCGTTCCCGCGAGAAATAAAGCGCCGTTATACCGAGGCTTGCTATAAACCGATTTATCCAAAGGCGCGCCGGATGGAACGTAACGTTCCCCAAAGGCGGCTTTGGATGGAACGTCACGTTTCATTCTATCAAGGGCAGCTTATAGCCCAGCTCACGGGCGGTGTTTATGTATTCGCGGCAGTTATACTGCTCGGCATCAGCTTTTTTGCGGAAGCCCCAGCCGTAGAGAACGGCGGCAAAGTCAACGCCTGCCTCCTGTGCCGCCTCGGCGTCAACGTAGCTGTCGCCCACAAACAGGGCGTCGGAAGTCTCTACTTCCAAATCGGCGCAGACCTTTAGGAGCATATCCGTCTTGGTCATATCGCGCTCGACGTTTGTCGCGCATACCGTGTCGAACAGGTCGCCTATATAATTATAAACGCCCAGCATATTGTTGATGAATTTTTCGTTTTTCTGAGTAACGATAGCAAGCTTGAATCCGCTTTCTTTAAGCTTTTTGAGCGAGTCGTCGATACCGTCGTAAATGAGAATCATCTCCTCGCCTTTGATCGAATACAGCTTGCTGTACTGGTTCATAGCGTACTCGATCTCATCCTCTTTCATGCCGTACAGCTTCATAAACCCCTGCTCAAGCGAAACGCCTATAACGCCGTAAAGCTCTTCATGCGAAACGGGAGTATAGCCCATTGAAAGAGCGGTGGTGTTCATGCAGTAAAGGATACCCGGAGCGGTGTCGGCGATTGTTCCGTCGAATCCGATTATTATAAGTTTTTTCATATTATCACAGCCTGTCTGCACTTTATACTATTTTCAATTAAAACGCTTTAAAACAGATGTTAGCGGAAAATTTCGCAGAACAAGGCGAAGGGTTTTATTTGATAATAGTATTATAAGTTAAGTATATCATAAAAAAAGAGAATTACAATAGTTTTTCAATTGACAATTATATCACAAAAGGTTAAAATTATATTTAATAATTAACTTGTGAAAGGCTGTTTTATGGGCAATTCAAAAAACAAACAAAAAAACTATTATCTTGTGATCGTGTTTACGTTATTTCCGCTGTATGTAAACACAACCTTTACCGACACATTTCCGTTCATCAGCTTTGCGCACGGGTTCAGTTCGATACGCCACCAAAAATACTACTTCTTTTTGGTAATAACGGCTCTGGCGGTGATAGCAGAGATAATGCTGCTTATCACAAAATCCTCTAACGACGCCAAAAAGTCCGATCCTTCGGCGCGGACCTTTTTGGCGAAACAAGCATAATCGGCAGCCTGCACGGGCGCAACAACGGAATGATACTTATGCTGTTTTACGCGGCGGTATATTTCCTCATTACGCGGTGCTTCCGCTTTAAGGAGTATGTTTTCATTGCTTTGGCGGCGGCAAGCGGGATCATTTACCTTCTTGCGGTGCTGAACGGCTTTTATCTTGACCCTCTCGGAATACTTGAAACGTTCAAAAGCAGCTCCGACCAGAGCGACATACGCTTCTATAACGAGTTTATGACGACCATCGGAAACAAAAACATGTTCTCAAGCGTAATATGCGTAACGCTTCCTGTTATTATTTCCATGTTTGTGTACACCAAAAAGCTATGGTGCAGGGCGGTGTACCTTTCGATTACCGTGCTCGGTTCAATGGCGGCGGTAATCTGCGACAGCGATTCGGTCGTGCTCGGCTTAGGCGCGTTTATAATGGTATTTACAACGGCGTATTCGCGTGATCCGATAAAGCTGCGCAAATTCCTGCTGGCGATCACCGTTATGTTCCTGAGCGTGAAGCTGCTTTGGCTAATCTCGCTTATAAGCGGCGAACACTACAAGGAACTGAGCGCTATCCCGTATAAGATAATGCTTTCAAACACCACGAACTTTGTGATCGCGGCTTTGTCTGTAATTACAGCGGCGCTGTATATTGTAACGTTAAAGACAAAAATCACCCGGTTCCCCTTGGCTGTGCCGATCGCTTTGGGCTCACTGTTCTGCATAGCGGTGCTTGCCGGACTTGGCACGATTATTTACTACACCTTTATAAACACCACTGCCGATCTGGGCGAAAAGGAGCGCGTTCTGCGGTATTCCGACGCTTGGGGCACACATCGCGGCTTTATGTGGAACAAGTCGCTTGAAGCGTTTGGGGGCTTTAACGTTTTCAATAAGCTTTTCGGCACGGGTCCCGAAACGCTGTTCTATACCTTCTCACCGTATTTTGGGGAGCTTGCGGAACGCTTCGGCGACGGTTCAACGGACGCGGCGCATAACGAGTATATCAATTACCTGCTCAACATCGGTATTTTCGGGCTTTTGTCCTACCTTACCTTTGTGGGAAGCGCCCTTGCCGGCGCCTTCCGCGCTGCAAAAAAGAACCCGATAGCGCTTGTTTTCGCCTCGGCAGTTGTGGCTTATTTGGCTCAGGCGGTCGTAAACATCGCCCTGCCTATAGCAACTCCGCTGTTCATTGTATTTGTTTCACTTTGCGAGACGGCTAAAAGGCAAACCATTGCTCAAGCAAATAAATAGATAAAGGATAATGAATATGAAAAATAACGTTAAAGATTCCTCAAAGCTTTTCCTGATCGCCTGCATCTTTATGATCCTTTGCGGCGCGTTTTCCGCCGTGGGCGGCGTAAAAACCGTGCTGTTTGCCTACGGCGACACAAACCGCTATATACGGCTGCTCTCCCTGCTGCAGACCTTTTCGGTAGTCAGCCTGCTTTGCGCTATCGTACAAATCGTCGCGGGCTTTTTCGGTATGCGCAATTGGGACGACGCCTCGTCCTGCCTAATGATCTGCGCGATCAATCTTCCGGTTTGCGCCGCTGCGTACCTGATCGTTATCCTGACATCGGGGTTCTCGATAACCGTATTCCTGCCTTTGATCATCGCGTCAGCGGCGGCGAATGTGCTGTACATTATCGGCGCGCTGCTCAACAAAAGCGGAAACAGTGAACCGCAGGAATAGTGCTTGATTCAGATAAGAAACAGCGGTGCCGTCGATTATACGCCATTGCCTAAAAATCCGGCTCAATACTCGGTTTTGAGTATTGAGCCGGATCCTTTTTTACAATTCTATTCTTCCGCTTTTGGGAACATACTCCGTAAGCTTTCCGCTATTAAGCGATTTCTGCACGTCGATTATCCTCTGGTTTGATGAGCCCCTGAACTGCAGGCTGATGTTGTACAGCTCCTGAACAAACTCGCCGTCAACAAGCACGTCGATAAGCGAGAGCATTTCGTCGGTGTGCTCACACCTTGCGCGGCTTTCGCTCATAAGCTCGGTATCGAACAAATAGCCCGTATAGCACCAAACTGTCTTGTCGGGGAAACGCTCCTTTACGCGGCGCAGGAACGGCAGCAGCACCGCCTGATTGGAAGGCTCAAACGGCTCGCCGCCAAGCAGAGAAAGACCGTTTATGTAGTCCGGCTCAAGCTCGGAAATGATTTTGTCCTCTACCTCGGCGGTAAACGGCTCGCCGTAGTCAAAGTTCCAGGTTTCGGGATTAAAGCAGTTTTTGCAGTGATGGGTGCAGCCCGAAACGAACAGCGACACGCGCACGCCCTCGCCGTTCGCTATGTCAAAATTTTTTATCTCTCCGTAATTCATAACAAAACCTCAATATTTTTGCAAAACACAGCGGCGGAGCCAAAGCCCCGCCGCCGCGCCCCGCGGTCGACACGGGAAACACACAATCAAAAACACACAATCATATTTTCAATTGCCAAATACAAATTGATTATCAATATTACAGATGAAGCACACGCTCCTGAATCTCCTGGGTGCGTCCCTGGTTCCAGAACTGGGTTCCGATATAGCCGCAGGTCCTGCGCGCAACATTCATCTTGTCCTGGTCGCGGTTCTTGCAGTTGGGGCACTCCCAAAGCAGCTTGCCGTCCTCCTCAACGATCTGGATCTCGCCGTCGTAGCCGCAAACCTGGCAGTAGTCGCTCTTGGTGTTGAGCTCGGCATACATGATGTTCTCGTAGATGAACTTCATCACCTGAAGCACAGCCGGCAGGTTCTGCTGCATGTTGGGAACCTCTACATAGCTGATAGCGCCGCCCGGAGAAAGCGCCTGGAACTCGCTTTCGAGCTTAAGCTTGTCAAACGCGCTGATGCCCTCGGTTACATGAACGTGATAGCTGTTTGTGATATAGTTGCGGTCGGTAACGCCCTTGATGATGCCGAAGCGCTTTTGCAGGCACTTTGCGAACTTGTATGTGGTGCTCTCAAGCGGAGTACCGTAGATGCTGTAGTCGATGTTCTCGGCAGCCTTCCACTTTGCGCAGTAGGCGTTGAGCTTCTTCATGATCTCAAGACCGAGCTGTTTGCCCTCTTCCTCGGTGAGCTTTTTGCCGATAAGGCTGTAAACGCACTCCCAAAGGCCGGCGTAGCCGAGCGAGATAGTTGAGTAGCCGCCGTAGAGCAGCTTGTCGATGGTTTCGCCCTTCTTAAGGCGGGCAAGCGCGCCGTACTGCCAAAGAATGGGCGCGGCGTCGGACAGAGTGCCCTTAAGGCGCTCGTGTCTTGCCTGTAAAGCGCGGTGGCAAAGCTCCATGCGCTCGTCAAAAATCTTCCAGAACTTGGTCATGTCGCGGTTTGCCGAAAGACCGATATCAACAAGGTTGACGGTAACGACGCCCTGGTTAAAGCGTCCGTAGTATTTATGCTTGCCGGGAACGTAGTTGAGCGCGTTTGCCACATTGCCCACGCCCGCGTCGGTAAAGCGGTCGGGAGTCAAAAAGCTGCGGCAGCCCATGCAGGTGTAAACGTCGCCCTTGAGCTCGAGCATAACCTTTTCGGAGATGTAGTCGGGCACCATTCTCTTTGCGGTGCACTTTGCGGCAAGCTCGGTGAGGTACCAGTACTTGCTGTCCTCGTGAACGTTGTCCTCCTCAAGAACATAGATGAGCTTGGGGAACGCGGGAGTGATCCAAACGCCCTTTTCATTCTTTACGCCGCGGTAACGCTGCTTAAGGGTTTCCTCAATTATCATAGCGAGGTCTGCCTTCTGCTGCTCGTTTTCCGCCTCGTTAAGATACATATATACCGTTACAAACGGTGCCTGGCCGTTGGTGGTGAGCAGAGTAACAACCTGGTACTGAATTGTCTGAACGCCGCGGTTGACCTCCTTGCGAAGGCGCTCCTCAACGATTTGGTTGAGCTTTTCATCGCTTACCTCAACGCCCATCTCCTCAATTTCCTGAATAACCTCTTTGCGGATCTTCTCTCTGGAGATCTGAACAAAGGGAGCAAGATGAGTAAGGCTAATGCTCTGGCCGCCGTACTGGTTGCTGGCGACCTGGGCGATGATCTGGGTGGCGATATTGCAGGCGGTTGAAAAGCTGTGGGGCTTTTCGATCAGCGTGTCGCTGATAACGGTGCCGTTCTGCAGCATATCCTCAAGGTTAACGAGGTCGCAGTTGTGCATATGCTGAGCAAAATAATCCGAATCGTGGAAGTGGATAAGTCCCTGCTTGTCGGCCTCTACAATGTCGGGCGAGAGCAGCATTCTTCTGGTGAGGTCGCGGCTGACTTCGCCGGCCATATAGTCGCGCTGAACGCTGTTGACAGTGGGGTTCTTATTTGAGTTTTCCTGCTTTACTTCCTCGTTGTTGCACTCGATCAGCGAGAGAATGCGGTTGTCGGTGGTGTTTGCCTTACGCACCAAAGAGCGGTTGTAGCGGTACCTTACATAGCGGCGGGCAAGCTCAAACGCGCCCTTAGCCATAAGCTGATCCTCAACCATGTCCTGGATTTCTTCAACCGAGACCGCGCGCTTGATTTTGTTGCAGCGGTACTCAACATAGTCGGCGATGTCGATGATCTGCTCCTCGGTGAGGAACGGCGTGTCTGAGGAGTTGTTAGCCTTTCTTACGGCGTTGATGATTTTTTCAACGTTAAAAATCTCCTCGGAGCCGTTTCTTTTAATGATTTTCATGATTCTGACCTTCCTTATCCGTTAATTTCAAAAATCTATAGCAAGATTTAAATAATTGATTTAACCCGTGCGAGATATATTATACAACATGATTTTTAAAAATGCAATAGTCTTTTTGAACAAAAACACAAGATGTTGTGTTCTTTAAAAGAAATAAGCACAGGATATTGACGTTTTGTAAACGCTCGTCAGAAAATTAACACACCCCGAAAACCGCATGGATAAGCGATTTTCGGGGTGTTGAAATAAGTATAATTCACAATTGGAAATTTATAAGTTACAATATATATTGTGATTATGACAATATTGGAAACGTGGGAACGTGACGTTCCATCCGGCGCGCCTTTGGACAACATGATATAACAAATACCTTTCTGCAACGGCGCATCATAAATCGCGGGAATGGAAGCTTTCTTATATATTAATTGTATGATTCGTGTACTGTTCGTCGCGTCACGCGACCGCCTTTGGAAAAATCGGTTTGTAAGGATAGCTCGGTATAACGGCGCTTTATATCTCGCGGGAACGGAAGGTTTGTTAATTGCATACGTTTGATTCGCGAATTGGATCAAGCGTCACGCTTGCGCGTCACGCGACTGAAAACGCAGCCGCAGTAGTTTTGCCTGTAAAGCTCGTACTCGCGCGAAAGCTCGATGCTGCGCTTGTAGCCCTCTTTCTTCTTAAAATCGCTGTAAAGCCAGCTTACGCCGTATTTTCCGCCCATCTCTGCCCCTATTTCATTAAGCAGAGCCGCGTTTTTGAGCGGGCTTATAGTGAGCGTAGTCGTAAAATAGTCAAAGCCCTGCTCTTTCGCCTTCTTAGCAGTGGCCTCAAGCCTCAGCTTGAAGCACTCCTTACACCGCAGACCGCCCTCGGGCTCCTGCTCCAGACCGCGCACCGCCTCAAAAAACTCCTGAGGATCATACTCGCTCTCGGTCAGCTTTACGGGATGTTTAAATTCTTTTAGAGAAATATATCTTTTTTCCTCACTCAGGCGGTATTCATATTCTTCTTTTTTAGAAATATTCGGATTGTAGTAATAGACCGTAATATCAAAATACTGCGACAAATATTCAAGGCAATAGCTTGAGCACGGCGCGCAGCAGACATGCAGAAGCAGCCTCGGCACCTCGCCCTTTGCCTGATGCGTTTCGATAACGCGGTCAAGCTCTTTTTGATAATTCATCTTATTCATAAGCTCAAAATATACCATAGCAGTTCTTCGGCGGTATCGGCAACAAAGGGCGCGCCCGCTTCAAGCAGCTCTGTCTTTCCGCGAAAGCCCCAGCTTACGCCCGCCATTTTAACGCCCGCGTTTCGGGCAGTGAATACATCGACGTCGCTGTCGCCGATATAAACGCATTCCTCAGTCTTAACATTATGCAAGTCCAAAATTGCGTGCAAAGCCTCGCCGTCGGGCTTGCACTTGTACTGCGGCTTCTGCCCCCAAGCCTCGTCGAAGCTGTGCGCGGGATAAAGCTTACTTAAAATCGCGCAGATAAACTCGTCGGGCTTATTTGACAGCACGGCGGTCATAATATCCTTTTCGGCTAAGCTTTTAAGCAGAGCGTCACAGCCCTCATAAGCGGCGGTATTGTCGTTGCAGTGGGCGGCGTACTCTCCGTTGAATATTTCCATAACAGAATTAAACTTCTCCCTGTCGGAAAAATCACCCATAGCGCGCTCAACCAGCTTTTGTCTGCCGTTGCCCACAAATTTGCGGTACGAATCAACAGGGTGCTCGGGCAGACCGACCGCCTTTAAGCCCTTATTAACGCTGATTGCAAGGTCGGTAAGCGAATCGACAAGGGTTCCGTCCAAGTCGAACACAGCCATTTTGATCATCAGTGAAGCCCCTTTTCCATTTCAAGAAGAATAGCGCGGCACGGAGCCGCCTCAAGTCCGCCCAGCTTTACGGGAAAGGCGCACAGCTCGTACTCGCCGTCGTCGATAGCGGATAGATTCAGGTTTTCGAGCACAACGATGCCCGCTCTCGCAAGCTCGCGGTGCGGACGCGCCTCATCAAACGGCGGCGCTATAGAATCCGCGTCAGTTCCTACCAAAACAACGTCGCTGTCGGCAAGCACTATCGCGGCTGACTGTGAAAGATAAGTGTTGCCCTCGCCGTGAAAAAGTATCCTGCGCTTGCAGTAAGGCAGCAGGCGCTCCATGTCGTCGCCCGTAAGGATACCCTCAACGGTTATAACGGTGCATTTGCCGTAAAATGTGTTGAGACGGATATTGTCAACAGGGCTGCCGTCCTCGCAAAAGTGAAGCGGCGCGTCGATGTGGGTGCCTGCGTGGGTGCACATTGAAAGCGCGGTGAGGTTGCACTCGTCGGCATCTATGTCTTTTATTGTAATGACCTCGGTGTCGGGGTCGCCCTCATACACGGGCGCGGTAAGTGTATCGATTGAAATATCGTGAATAATCATTTCCTGTCCCTCCCTGAAACAATTGTATCACAGCTTACCACAAATTGCAATTAGTAAAAGCAGCGTGACGCTGCACCCGATCCCCGCCTTTGGAAAGCCTCGCTCTAACGGAAACAAATGTGAAACGGCGGGGCAATACAAAGCAGTTTCTATACAGTAAAAAGGGCACCCCTTTCGGAGTGCCCCCAAGTAATTATAAGCGTAATGCTTTACTGATTATTGGTCAGCGGGAACAATTCTGCCGTCTGCAAGAAGCAGATTGCCTGCCTCGCCTGTGCCCTCGGTGTAATCAGCAAGGTACTTCTGAACGCAAGTTACGTCGAGAATAGAGATTCTGCCGTCGCGGTTAACGTCGCCGAGTTTCTCCTGAACCTCGTCAAACTTAACGAGCTCAATACCTCTCTGCTGAATCAGAGTAGCGTCGTCGATTGTAACATTGCCGTCGCCGTTTACGTCGCCGATGATGCCTACTGCCTCAACAGGAGCGTAGTCGATAGTGACTGTGAACTTAGCGCCTTCCTTGGTAATAAAGTCGAACTCTCTGAGGTCGAGCTGAGCCTTAACTGTGCATACATCGTCTGTATCGAAGGTGATGTTGCCGCCGTCATATGTAGCGTCAAATGTAACG
>ONMK01000069.1 GCA_900318905.1 uncultured Eubacteriales bacterium
TGTCCCCAAAGGTCGGGGCGGTTGGTGAGCGATTTGTTATCGACTTCAAAAACGATGTCGTCGATTTCGTAGATGTCCTTAAGGTCGGTGCCGTTGGCTACGTCGTCGGTGATCTCCATAATGCCCGAGTGGTCGTCGCTGATTCCGATTTCGGATTCGGAGCAGCACATACCGTAGGAGGTGAAGCCCGCCAGAGCACGCGGTGTAATCGTGATTTCACCGATTTTAGCTCCAACCTTTGCAAAGGCGGTTTTCATGCCGACGCGCACATTGGGCGCGCCGCATACAACGTCGGTAAGCTCATCTTCGCCCGCGTCAACCTTAAGCAGGTGAAGCTTTTTTGACTCGGGGTGGTTTTCAACCGACTTGATTTCGGCAACAACGATGCCGCTAATATCGCTGCCCTTGAAGAATATATCGTTTTCAACCTCGGCAGTGGAAAGTGAAAACTGATGGATCAACTCCGGTTTGTCAAGACCCGAAAGGTCGACAAAGTCGGAAATCCAGTTCATTGATAAAAACATTAGCCTTAAGGCTGCCGCTGTTCAAGTCGCGGATGTCTTTGACCTTGTACTTCATCATGGCAAGACGCGTAAGTCCAAGACCGAAAGCAAAGCCCGTGTATTCATCGGGATCGATTCCGCCCTCGCGCAGAACGTTGGGGTGGATCATGCCGCAGGGGCAAAGCTCAAGCCAGCCGCTGTGCTTGCATGAGGCGCAGCCCTCGCCGCCGCAGATAAGGCAGTTGATGTCAAGCTCAAAGCCGGGTTCAACGAAGGGGAAGAAGCCGGGGCGCAGACGAACCTTTACGTCGCGCCGGAAAACCTCGGAAAGCATTGTTTTCATAAAGAAAATCAGGTTGGAAATCGAAATATCCCTGTCGACCATCATGCCTTCCATCTGGAAGAAGGTGTTTTCGTGGCTCGCGTCGGTAGCCTCGTTTCTGAAGCAGCGTCCGGGGAAAATCGCCTTGATCGGAACGCCGTTTTCCTTCAGGTTCTTTCCGTATTTTCTCAGAATCGCGTTCTGAGCAGCCGACGTCTGTGATTTAAGGAGCTGACCGTTTGTAAGGTAGTAGGTGTCCTGCATGTCGCGCGCGGGATGGTGCTTGGGAATGTTGACCGCCTCAAAGCACTCGTAGTCGGTGACCACCTCGGGGTAGTCCTCAACGGTAAAGCCCATCGACTTGAAAATGTTTTCGCACTGGCGCTGAACAAGCGTGATGGGGTGGTAGGAGCCGCGCTCAAGGTTAGCCGGAGCTGTGATGTCAAACTGAGGCATAGAGGCTATCTCCAGCTCGATCTCAGCCTGTCTGAGCTCCTCGATCCTCTCCTCGATCCTCTTTGCGGCAGCCGCCTTAAGCTTGTTTACCTCGGCGCCGAAGGTCTTTTTCTCTTCGTTGCTAAGCGACTTCATGCCCTTTAAAAGCGCTGTTATCCTGCCCTTTTTGCCCAGAAAGTCTACGCGTATCTTGTCAAGGCTGACAAGGTCGGCGGTCTGTTCCAGCTTTTGTTCAAATTCTTCTCGCAATTCACTGATTTTATCCATAATTACCTCCACTGTGTCCGCTTGGTCTGCCGAAGCCGGACACGAATTTTTTGTTTTGGGTACTAATACTAATCCTTGATTAGTATAAAAAATCCCTACGCCAAAAATGACATAGGGACGAATAAATCCGCGGTACCACCCTTATTCTCACCGTGCGGTGACGGTAAGCTCTCGGCGCGTATAACGGCGCGTGCCGTCGCTCCTTACTAAGGTTCGGGAGCGCCACTCGGGAGTGAACTTCACACAAAGCCGCCGTAACGCGCTTTCAGCCGCCGACGCGTCTCTCTTTCAGGGCAGTGATTTTGTGCTACTCTCTCCGTCGCTGTGTTTAATACTAATATCCGATAAAAGCGTTTTAACGGAAATTAGTATTCCTTGAATATAATATCACTTATTTTTCGTTTTTGCAAGAGTTTTATTGTGCGTTTTTTATCATATTATTTATTTTATCGCGCCGTCAAGCAAGAAATACTTGATTTCTTTAAAAGATTGGTATAGAATATACGGGTATGAAAAATTCCGGACGCCGTTTTAAGCGCCGGTTAAAGAAGGTAATAATATGCTTACACTCGACAAGATCTATCACGCCTCTTATGTGCTTAAGGACGTTATCCGCCCTACGCACCTTGTAAAGGCGACCGCTGTTACCGACGATTGCGAGGTTTACCTAAAACCCGAAAATTTGCAGATTACGGGCTCGTTCAAGGTGAGAGGCTCGGGCTACAAGATCTCTCAGCTCTCCGACGAGGAAAAGGAGCGCGGCGTTATAGCCTGCTCCGCGGGCAACCACGCTCAGGGCGTTGCGCTCGCCGCTACAAAATACGGAATCAAGTCTTTGATTTGCCTGCCCGACGGCGCTCCCATCTCAAAGGTAGAGGCCACAAAGGGCTACGGCGCGGACGTATGCATGGTGCCCGGCGTTTATGACGACGCCTATAACGAGGCGCTCCGTCTGCGCGACGAAAAGAACTATACATTCATCCATCCCTTCGACGACGAAAACGTTTAAACGAAATGCCCGACGTTGACGCCGTTGTAGCTGCGATCGGCGGCGGCGGACTGCTTTCCGGTGTTGCGTGCGCCATAAAGAACCTCAACCCCAACATCAAGGTCTACGGCGTTCAGGCCGAGGGCGCTCCCTCAATGGTAGAGTCAATAAAGGCGGGCAAGCCCGTTCACCTCGACAAGGTTTCGACTATTGCCGACGGCATCCAGGTAAAGGAGCCGGGCGAGCATACCTTTGAATACATAAAGAAATACGTTGATGACATCGTCACCGTTTCCGACGACGAGATAGCTTCCGCTATCCTCGCGCTTATCGAGTCGCAGAAGATGGTGGCAGAGGGCGCCGGAGCGGCTCCGCTTGCGGCTGTTATGTTCAACAAGCTCCCCGTAAAGGGCAAAAAGATAGTCTGCATCGTTTCGGGCGGCAACATCGACGTAACTATCCTCAACCGCGTTATCAAGCGCGGACTGATCCGCTCCGGCAGACAGCAGACCTTGTGCATCGAGCTTCAGGATAAGCCCGGTCAGCTTGTGGCGGTGTCTAAGATAATTGCCGACCTCGGCGCGAACGTTATCTCGGTTCATCACGAGCGTGCCGGCGAGGGCACCGACGTAACGGCGGCTTACCTGAGGATCGTTCTTGAAACAAGGAACTTCGACCACGTTCAGCATATTTCCGACGCTTTGACAGGCGCGGGATTCAAATTGGTTTGATGGAGGAATAACAATGGAAAAGATTTATACAAAAAACGCTCCCGACGCTATAGGCCCTTATTCACAGGCTGTAAAGGCTAACGGCCTTGTGTTCACCTCGGGACAAATCGCTATCAACCCCGAGATCGGCGACGTAGAGGCGACTACTATCGAGGCTCAGACCGAGCAGGTTTGCAAAAACCTCAAAAACGTTCTCGAGGCTGCGGGCAGCAGCCTTGACAAGGCGGTTAAGACCGTTTGCTTCCTTGCCGATATTAACGACTTTGCGGTGTTCAACGCGGTTTACGGAACCTACTTCACAAGTAAGCCCGCGCGTTCCTGCGTAGCCGTAAAAACCCTTCCCAAGAATGTTCTTGTTGAGGTCGAGGTTATCGCCGAGGCATGATTTTCCGTACAGCATTATCGGACAGACAGCAAAAACGCTGTTTGTCCGATTTTTTTCTTTTCATTTGCCGAAAACCGTGATATACTTATTTATATCATCAATTACGGAGGCGAAGCGATGTTTAAAATATCAATAAAGCAGATAGACCCTCCTCAGGAGGAGGAGATCCTTGTACAGTGCCACGAAATCAACGAGGAAGTGCTTTCGGTGGTTGAAAAGCTCAAAAGCGACGAAGCCGTTGTTCTCGCCTCGCGTGACGGCGAGGTGTTTCCCGTGCCTGCCAAGGAGATATACTACGTTGAGTCGGTCGACAACAAGACGTTTCTATACCTTAAAAAGAGCGTGTTTGACACAAAGCTGAAGCTGTATGAGATCGAGGAGCAGTGCAGGGGCACAAAGCTGTTCCGCTGTTCAAAGGCGATGATCGTAAATATAGCTAAGATCCGCTCTGTTTCTTCATCCGTTAACGGCAGACTTGAGGCAAAGCTGCAAAACGGCGAGGTAGTTATGATCTCGCGCCAGTATGTAGCGGCGTTCAAGAAGAAAATAGGAATGTGAGGTGTGATCATGAGCGAAAATTTAAAGAGCATGTTCAGAATGGTTATTATGCAGTTTTTTATTATTACCGTCTGCGCAATGTTTGTAATAGCCGCCGCCAATACCCTGTTTACGGGCGGCATGAATTACCCCATTGACGCGACGTTCCCGTGGGTCATGATGCTGACGGGACTTTTGGGAAGCCTGCCGTCGCTGCTGTTTTTCTTTAGAAACGAGCCCACAAAAAAGCAGTTCTATATTCGCGTTGTAATTCACTTTTTTGCTATAGAGGCTGTAATGCTTATCGAGGGGCGCATACTCGGCTGGTACTCTACCATTGAAAATATGCTGATAATAGCGGCAATGGTATTCATTGTTTACACGCTTGTTTGGGTGTTCAGCTATATTTCCGAAAAAACCTTAGCCGTCAACATCAACAAAGCTCTGCAAAATTATAACAATGGCGAGGACGACAGCGAGGAATAATAAAATTATAGTACAAAGGTGCTGACTCAAAACTCAGAAATAACATCAGAAATCGTAGGGCACGGTCTTGACCGTGCCGCTGATTGAGCACTATAGGTTTGCTTTCAACCTGCGGTCAGGTCAAGACCTGACCCTACAATGCAAGGAAAAATTCAGAGACCGGCTCAAAATCTCAATCTTGAGTTTTGAGCCGATCTCTTCTTTTATGCGCTTACGCTTATTATCCTATGTAAAACAGCGTCGCTTTTTTCAGCTTTTTCGTCGCGGCGGCAATATGCCTTGACACGGTTGAGCTGTTTACGCCGAGCTTTTTCGCGATATCCTTTTGCTTTACGCCGTTTAGGTGGTACTCGGTAATGCAGTAGCGCTGCATAGGTGTAAGCCCGTCCATTATTGCGCTTGTCAAAAACTCTTTTTTGCGGGCTATGTCATCGCTGTTTGAGTTTCCCTTGCTGTGGATATAGTAGTTGAAAAAGTCCTGGTTCTTCATGTTTAGGTGAAATTGCTGTACACGCATTTACGCCACCCCCAAATGACGCTGCATAAGGTGATTTGAAATTTGCACGCATTCGTTGCGGTATGATTGATACAGCGCGATCTTGTCCGAAAGCTCCTTTTTTTCGCCCTCGCGCTTGCCTTTTTTCTGCTTTTTAAGACGTTCTATTACGGCGTCCAGCTCCCTTGCGGTTTTTTCATATTCCTTCGACCATTCAAAATAGTTCATTTGCTATCCTTTCTTATTCGTAAAGTTTGTGTGCCTTTCGAGGCGGGGCTGTCCTCGCGGAATGAATACTAATACCTAATAAAAAGCGGACAGTCTTTGCGGTATATTTTCCGCAATACTTCGTTGTCGTCCTCGGAAATCCAAGTCTGCTTTCTATCGGGAATTAGTATAACTTCCTGATTACATTATAGCATGTTTTTGCATATAAATCAAACACATGTTCGAAAATGCGCTGAAAAAGTGTTTACTGTGTCATTGTCAGGACTTTGCTCAATGTTATTTGACTTTATTATTCTGATTCGGAATAATAACACGAGGTTCTTTAGCTGAACCGATAAAAAGCCGTTAGGTACTAACAGCTTGGCTCGGTTTTAACAAAAAATGCCGATAATGCACTGTTTATGCCGAAAAGCGGTTTTTTGCGGCAAAAAAACATAAATACCAAATTTATAATCATCATAATTCTACCCAAATCAGGAATAAAAATTTTGTACACTTTGCTAATCTCCGCATTTTTAATAATCGTAAATAATTCAAATCTTTGAAATATCGAAAAAATAGTGCACAAACTTTAATTCGAATTATTGTGCAAATTGTCATTTCGCCTGTTGAGATAGGACAAATTCGGTTTTTTGCCCTTGAAAATCGGGGTAAAAAACAGTATAATATACATACGGAGGGTGAATAGTCACAATATGTTGTGATTTTGTTTTTTCGCCCTTTCTGTGAATTTGGCAAAATGAATTGCGTTCTGGAGCATTCATTTTCATAAAACACACAATCGTGGAACAGGCTGCCAATCGGCGGCCTGTTCTGCGCTTCACAAATTATTTCAGCCCGCATATGATAGAGTATCAAGACTATCATCAAGTGCGGGTGTTTTTTATGAGCAGCATTAAAATCTTTGGTATAATCGGCGGCGACAAACGCCAGCTTTTCCTTGCCGAGTCGCTGTTAAGGGACGGCTACGGCGTGATCCTCGCGGGCTTTGACAAGCTTAAGGGGCAGGGCTTCAATAATTTATCCGACGTTAGGGCTGCGGCGCTTTTCAGCGACGCGGTCATATTGCCGCTTCCGTGCGTTCGCTCCGACAAAAGCATAAACGCGCCCTTTGCCTTACAAAATATTTATTTTTCGGACGATGAGCTTGACGCGCTTTGCAAAAAGCCTGTTTTCGCGGGTATGCGCGAGCGGCTGCTGCGCGTATATCCGAGGCTCTCCGAGGCTGAGTTGTACGACTACGCTTCCCGTGATGATTTCGCTGTCCTTAACGCCGTTCCCACCGCCGAGGGCGCGGTTGAAATCGCAATGCGCGAGTACGAGGGAACTGTATCCGGCAGCCGTTCGCTCGTGACGGGCTTCGGCAGGATCGGCAAGGCCCTTGCGCGTATGCTTAAATCGCTCGGCAGCGACGTCACCGTCAGCGCGCGCAGACCGTCGGATTTGGCTTATATCGAATCACTGGGCTATCGAGCCTTAAACACCGAAAAAATGAAGTCGGCAAGGGGTTACGAGCTTATTTTCAACACCGTTCCGGCAATGATATTTGACGAAAAGCTGCTTGAAAACACCGACAGGACCGCGCTTTTGATAGACCTTGCCTCCCTTCCCGGGGGAGTGGATTTTGAGAGCGCGCGCAGGCTCGGGATCGACGCGTACAGCGCCCCGGGGCTTCCGGGAAAGTGCTCTCCGAAATCCGCGGGAGAAATAATCAAAAAAACAGTTTTTTCAATTATCGAGGAGGTAAACCGGTGACAAAAGCAACCATAGGATTTGCCATGTGCGGTTCCTTTTGCACCTTTTCAAAGGCATTTGAACAGATGAGCGCGCTGGTGCGCGAGGGGTACAAGGTCATTCCGATAATGTCGCAAAACGCCTTTACGACCGACACGCGCTTCGGCGCCGCTGAGGATATGGTAAAGCGCGCCGAGCAGATAACGGGCACCGGGGTGCTGAGCACGTCGGTTGAAACCGAGCCGATCGGCCCCAAGGAGATGTGCGACCTGCTGCTTATTGCGCCATGTACGGGGAACACGCTTGCAAAGCTTTCACTCGGCGTGACCGACACATCGGTTACAATGGCGGCAAAATCGCACCTGCGCATATTGAGGCCTGTGCTTATCTGCGCCGCCACAAACGACGCGCTGGGCGCTTCGGCTCAAAATATCGGCAGGCTGCTCAACACAAAGAACATCTATTTTGTTCCGATGCGTCAGGACGATCCGCTTAAAAAGCCCAATTCGCTGGTGGCTGATTTCAGCAGGATACCCGAGTGCGTTGAGGCGGCGCTTGACGGGCGGCAGATACGGCCCGTTTTCTGCTGATTGGTATTATAATGCATGTGACAAAGTGTGCCGGACAGACATTGTTGTTTGTCCGGCTGTTAAAATTGCAATAAACTATTGCCCCTCAGCGCTTTTTGTGATAAAATAACTGTGTACAAACGGAAACAGGAGAGAATTATGGAAGAAAAGACTTTAAAATTTTTGATCACCGCGTCGGGCTTTGAGCTTGAGCGCATCCGCACGGCGCTTTCCGACAACGGGATCCCAAACGACAGCAAGCCCCAGAAGCGCAACTTTTCCGCAAAGGCGGTTACGGGCGTAGACAATTCGGTTCAGGACATTTATGTTGCCGCCGATGATTACGACAAGGCGTATGACCTCTGCGTGGGAATAGGCGCAATAAAGCTTGAGGGCGAGGAAGAGATCATCAGCGATGACCCCGAAATGACCGCGCCCGCCGATGAATACGAGGAAATGCCCGACGGCAAGCGCAAGGCTGTGCGCATTATCTCGGTTATTCTTTTTATACTTATTGTAGCCGCGGTTATTTTCGGCACTGACTTTATTACCGGCTGGATAAAAGATTTATTTACAAAGTAAAAAACCTTAAAGGAGATTGATATTTATGAACGTTGAAACAAAATGCCTGCACGCGGGCTATGAGCCTCAGAACGGCGAGCCCAGACAGCTCCCCATTTACCAGAGCACCACATGGAAGTACGCTTCCTCCGACGACATGGGCAAGCTGTTCGATCTGGAAGCAAGCGGATATTTTTACACCCGTCTGCAAAACCCCACAAACGACGCTGTAGCCGCAAAAATCGCGGCTCTTGAGGGCGGCGTAGCAGGAATGCTCACCTCGAGCGGACAGGCAGCCAACTTCTTCGCGCTGTTCAATATCTGCGAAACAGGCAGTCATATCATTGCCTCTTCCGCTATTTACGGCGGTACATATAACCTGCTCGGCGTTACCATGAAGAAAATGGGAATCGACGTGACCTTTGTTGACCAGACGCTTTCGGAGGAGGAGCTTGCCAAGGAGTTCCGCCCCAACACCCGCGCGGTATTCGGCGAGACTATCACAAATCCCACCGTTTCGGTGCTCGATATCGAAAAATTCGCGCGCCTTGCTCACTCTCACGGCGTGCCGCTCATTGTAGACAACACCTTTGCAACACCGGTTAACTGCCGCCCGATTGAATTCGGCGCCGACATCGTTACCCACTCCACAACAAAGTACATGGACGGCCACGCAATAAGCGTAGGCGGCGTTATTGTTGACAGCGGCAACTTTGACTGGATGGCTCACGCAGACAAGTTCCCCGGACTTACAACTCCCGACGAAAGCTATCACGGCCTTGTTTACGCCGAAAAGTTCGGCAAGCTCGGCTACATCACCAAAGCAACATCTCAGCTCATGCGCGACCTCGGCTCTATCCAGTCCCCGATGAACGCTTTTTACCTCAACAACGGCCTTGAAAGTCTGCATGTCAGAATGAACCGCCACTGCGAAAACGCGCTTAAAATCGCCCGGTTCCTTAAATCTCAGGACAAGGTTGCGTGGATCCATTATCCGAGCCTTGAGGGCGACGACAACTATGAGCTCACTCAGAAGTACCTGCCCAACGGCTCCTGCGGCGTAATGGCGTTCGCGGTAAAGGGCGGCAGAGATAAGGCTATAGCCTTTATGGACAGCCTTAAGCTGATGATTATAGCCACTCACGTTGCCGACGCGAGAACCTGTCTGCTCCACCCCGCAAGCCACACTCACCGCCAGCTCAGCGACGAGCAGCTCCGTGAGGCAGGCATAGCTCCCGATCTTATCCGTCTTTCGGTAGGTCTTGAAAACGCCGACGACCTTATCGCCGATTTGAAGCAGGCGCTCAATAAAATTTGATTCAGTATAATTTACAAATATAATACGGAGGTGCACGATGTCCGCTTTTGTTTCAGCTATTATTGTAGCCGCGGGAGGCTCAACCCGCATGGGCATATCCGACAGCAAGCAGTTCATTCCGCTTTTGGGAAAGCCCGCAATTTCATACACGCTCAGCGCCTTTCAAAAATGCGCATTTATTAACGAAATCGTTGTTGTCAGCCGCGCTCAGGACATCAACCGCATCTTCGCGCTTGCTCAGTCGGAGGGCTTTGACAAGGTAAGCGCTGTCGTAGAGGGCGGCCCGTGCCGCGCCGCAAGCGTTAAAAACGGAATGCTCGCTGCCGACGCCCAGGCTGAGTACCTTGCTATCCACGACGGCGCCCGTCCGCTTATCACAACCGATGAAATCACAGCGGTTGTTGAGGCGGCGTTTGAAACGGGAGCCGCTACCGTCGGCACCGCCGTTACCGACACCATAAAAATCGCCGACGAGAACAGCTATATCGTCAACACACCCGACCGCGCGGCTCTCAGGGCTGTGCAGACGCCTCAGGTGTTTGAAAAGGAGCTTTACACCTTTGCGATAAATGACGCAGACAGCCTTGACAGTGTTACAGACGACTGCTCGCTTATCGAGAAGATGGGCCTTATCGCCGAGAGCATTTTAAGCAAGAGGCAGCAAAAATGATTAGGATAGGTCACGGCTATGATGTTCACCGCTTTGCCGAAAACAGGAAGCTTATCCTCGGCGGCGTTGAGATCCCATTCGAATACGGGCTTCTTGGTCACTCCGACGCCGATGTGCTGGCTCACGCGATTATGGACGCGCTCCTCGGGGCAGCCGCATTGGGCGACATCGGACAGCACTTCCCCGATACCGACGAGAAGTACAGGGGCGCCGACAGCATGCTCCTGCTCAGGGAGGTTTGCCGGATTTTATCGGACAACGGCTATACGATCGGCAATATCGACTCGACCGTTATCGCGCAGAAGCCGAAGCTCAAGGACCATATAGTCGACATGCGGCAGACCATCGCCGAAAACTGCCGGCTCGATATTTCTCAGGTCAGCGTGAAGGCGACAACCGAGGAAAAGCTCGGCTTTACCGGCAGACTTGAAGGGATCTCCGCTCACGCGGTCTGTGTAATTGAAAAGTAAATTGGTAATTATTTCTTTAGATAGCTGATTTTTTATATAATAAATAACCGTCCTCGCTCATACATTTGGGCGAGGTGTTTTTTATGTTACGAAAATTATTGTCACTTTTTTTGGCGCTTACGCTGCTTTCGTGCACGGTGGTGTTTGTTTCTGCTGAAGAAAAGGAGCTTATCTCCGCTCCGTCCGGAGTGCTGATGGAAGCGACGACGGGTAAAATTCTTTACGAGAAAAATGCGCATGAGCGGCGGCCGTGCGCATCCATCACCAAGGTCATGACGCTGCTTCTTGTTTTTGAGGCTATGGACAGCGGCAGGCTCAAGCTAAGCGACACCATAACAGCCTCGGAGCACGCCTCGTCAATGGGCGGCAGCGACATCTGGCTTGAAACAGGGGAGAAGATGTCCGCCGACGATATGATAAAGGCGACGGTCGTGGCAAGCGCCAACGACGCGGCGGTAGCCCTCGCGGAGCATATCAGCGGCAGCGAGGACGCCTTTGTGGCTCAGATGAACGAGCGCGCCTCTCAGCTCGGCATGAAGGAGACCGTGTTCAAAAACTGCAACGGGCTTGACGAGGACGGCCATGTCACCTCGGCTTACGATGTGGCAGTCATGTCGCGCGAGCTGATGAAGCACAAAAAAATCTTCGGCTACACTTCTATATGGCTCGACACCCTTCGGGGCGGCGAAACACAGATAGTAAACACAAACAAGCTGCTTAAAACCTACAACGGCATAACCGGGCTTAAAACAGGCACTACCGACGACGCGGGCTGCTGTATTTCGGCAACGGCGGAGCGAAACGGAATGCCGCTTATCGGCGTTGTTTTGGGAGCTGACAACGGAAAGCAGCGCTTTGCCGACGCTGCGGCGCTTCTCAATTACGGTTTTGCTAATTATGCTTTAAAAGAATTAAATATTCCCGAAGATTTGCCGGATGAGATAGCGGTAGAGGGCGGAATGAAGAAAACCGCAAAGCTAAGCTGCGAAATAAACGGCGGAGCGGTTGTAAGCAAGGCGAGCGCGGATGAGGTTCAATACGAGATATCGCTGCCCGAGTCGCTCGAGGCTCCGGTGCTTGATGG
>ONMK01000107.1 GCA_900318905.1 uncultured Eubacteriales bacterium
TCCGAGGACGACAACGCAGTTATGCGGAATTTAACGCAACAGATGTTAAAGGGTTTTATTGGATATTAGTATAAATTAGGTCGGGAGCAGATATCTGTTCCCGACCGTTCTATTCATTATCGCCCAGATCCCACTCGGGAATATAGTCCTCCGTCGCCGAGGACATATCCTGGGTAAATCCGTCAAAGCCAAGCTCAAGCATTACGCGCTTGACCTTGTCGTACTCGCGCTTTGTTATTTTCCTGCCCAGCTTTGGGTCGCGCCTTGCCTCGCCGCAGGGCACATACTGGCACATAAGGCTTACCAAAATCTCTTTTTTGAAATACCTCTCCAAATGCTCGAGCACCGCTATGCTGTTGCGCGTATGGGCGGGCAGAATAAGGTGCCGTACAATAACGCCCTTTTTGATCATTCCCTCGTCATCATAAACGGGTTTTCCTACCTGAAAAATCATCTCCTGTATCGCCGTCGTCGCTGTGCGGACGTAATCGGGAGCAGACGACAGCTTTTTAGCCAGCGAGTCGTCCGCGTATTTGAAGTCGGGCAGGTAAACGTCTACAAGTCCGCTTAGCATTGTAAGCGTTTTGGGCGAGGTGTAGCCGCTGCAGTTGTAAACGATAGGCAGCTTTGGGCGGTA
Organism: uncultured Eubacteriales bacterium; assembly: GCA_900318905.1. Taxonomy (GTDB): domain Bacteria; phylum Bacillota; class Clostridia; order Oscillospirales; family Acutalibacteraceae; genus Ruminococcoides. The sequence goes on from ONMK01000107.1 coordinate 638, forward strand.
AATGCTCAGGCTCTCCGCCACCGCCTCAACAAAATGGTCGGCGGTTACAAGATTTATGTTGTGAACGCCCGCTTCCTCAAGCATTTTATAGCCGTCGGCAAGCTGCTTGGGGGTAAGGGTAACGCCCTTGCCCTTCTGCGAGATCTCATAGTTTTGGCAAAAGACGCACTTCATTGTGCAGCCCGAAAAAAACACGGTGCCGCTGCCGCGTGTTCCGCTTATGCACGGTTCCTCGCCGAAATGAGGGGCGATACGCGCCACAACGGGCATAGTGCCCATTTTACAAAAGCCTTTTCCCGAGTGCCCGGTGCGCACCGCGCCGCATTTCCTCGGACATAAATTGCAAATCATATCAATCACCAAGCACAGTATAACACAGCTTTCGCCTTTTTTCAAACAGAAAAATCCGTAAGATAATCCTCGACGATATCCTCAAAATGACACGGCTCTATTTTCAGTTCATTTAACAGCGCGGCAAGCTCCTCGATATCGCGCCGGTTTTCGCTTATTTTAGGTATGCGAAAAACCTCGGCGCCGTTGTCAAGCAGAATTATCCCGTATTCCGCCCGGCTTGCGCCCTTTTCCTCAATAATTCTATAATTTTTCATACCCCACCGCATAACGTGAAATTATGTCACGGTTATATAATATCACTATAGCGCCGTTCAGTCAATATGTTTTTAAAGAAAAATAAAAAATATTTGCAATTTAGAGTGCTTTGTGATAGAATCAGTTTAATTCAGCCGCTTGCGGGCTGAATAACCGCCCTTACGTTGAGAGCGGAACCGACTTAAACGGTTGAAAAATACTCACAAGCTTTTGTGAATTTCGTGTCTGTTTGCGAAAGTGAGTGCAACGACAGGAGGGTTCTTATGATACAGGTAGAGAACCTCAGAAAGGAATTTAAAAAAACAATAAAAGACCCGGGACTAAAGGGCAGCGTAAAAGCGCTGTTCCGCCCAAAGACCGAAAAAATAGTTGCGGTTGATAACGTAAGCTTTTCGGTTCCCAAGGGCGAGGTCCTCGGGTTCATCGGGCCAAACGGCGCCGGCAAGAGCACGGTTATAAAAATGCTTACGGGTATTCTTACGCCAACCTCGGGCAAATGTACGATCAACGGCAAAAACCCGCGTGAGAACCGCAAAAGCTATGTAAAGGAAATCGGCGTAGTGTTCGGCCAGCGCACTCAGCTTTGGTGGGATCTGCCCCTGCGCGAGACCTACGGAGTGCTGAAGGAGATCTATGAGGTGCCCGAGGAGCGCTATCATAAGCAAATGGCGTTTCTCAACGAGGTGCTTGATTTGGAGCCGTTTATCACAAATCCCGTGCGTACCCTCTCGCTCGGCCAGCGTATGCGCGCCGACATCGCGGCTTCGCTGCTGCACAATCCCAAGGTGCTGTTCCTCGACGAGCCGACGATCGGTCTGGACGTTGTGGTAAAGGACAATATCCGCCGAGCTATAGAGTACATCAACGAACGCGAGCACACCACGGTTATCCTGACGACCCACGACCTTGCCGACATCGAGCAGCTCAGCAAGCGAATCGTTATGATCGACAAGGGACAGAAGGTTTTTGACGGCGCTATCGCCTCGCTCAAATCAAAATACGGCCAGATCCGCGAGTTCCACTTTGAAACCGATACCCCCGCTCTTGTCACCGCGGAGGATTACGCCCGCCGCTTTTCGCTCGATATCGACGACTGCGGCGTAGAAACGGACGGAAAGGCGGTAAAGGTGCGCTTCAACAGCGCCTCTGTTCCCGTGTCAGATATGCTGAGCTACACGCTTTCAAGGGTCAACGTCAGCGACATATCCGTAAAGGATGCCGACATCGAGGAAATAATCCGCCGCCTTTACAGCAAGGGGGTAGAGCAGTGAAGCGCAAACTGAAAATCTACACCCCGTTTATCAGCGCCGGAATGCAGGAGGTCGCCACCTATCGCGTAAACTGGATATTCTACATGCTGGGCAACGTTGTTGTTTGCCTTGTTTCATACTTTATCTGGCGCGCCGTTTACGCCTCGGGCGACGGCGGAGCTATGAACGGCTTTACAATGCCCCAGATGATAGTTTACATCGTACTGGTCTTTCTTACCAACACAATGATAGCCAGCGACGTAAGCTATGTTATCGGCGAGGAGGTGCGCGACGGAGCTATTTCCATGCGCATGTTAAAGCCAGTCAGCTTCAACGCCACCTTTCTTTTTCAGGAGATAGGCAACAAGCTGTTCACCGAGTTTATTCTGGCTCTGCCGCTCATATTTGTTGTTGAGGTTATCCGCACGGCTTTTTCGGGCGAGATCGAGTTTGACGTGCTGCGGTTCTTTTTGTTCTTGTTCAGCGCCGCTACCGCGTATCTGATTTATTTCTTCTTCAACATTTGCTTCGGCTTTGTGGCGTTCATCACAAAAAATCTGTGGGGAGTAAACACCACCAAAAACTGCATCGTCGGCTTTTTGTCGGGAGCGGTAATTCCGCTCAGTTTTTTGCCCGCGCAAATGGAAGCGGTATTTTTATTGCTTCCGTTCGCCTCGCTCAACTACACTCCCGTAATGATCTATATGGGCAAATACAGCGGCTTGGAGATGCTTTTCTACCTTGGGCTGCAATTGTTCTGGGCAGTGGCTTTCTTTGCGCTTTCAAAGCTGTTTTGGAAGCTGATTTCACGCCGCCTGTGCGTACAGGGGGGTTAGCATGAAACAGATAAAAAGAATGCTGCGTATGCACCGGATTTTTGTTGCCCAAGAGCTAAAGCGGATGATGGAATACAAGGGCGATTTCATTATCGGAATCATCGGGTTCCTCGCCGTTCAGGTGTCGAACCTGCTGTTTCTGTGGCTTGTTTTCCGCCAGATACCAAGCCTTATGGGTTGGAGCGCCGCCGAGATAATATTTATCTACGGCTTCTCGCTTATCCCGAAGGGGCTTGACCACCTGCTTTTCGACAACCTGTGGGCTATAGGCCACTATATTGTGCGCAAGGGCGAGTTTGATAAGTACCTTACGCGCCCGATAAACACGCTGTTCCACGTCATGGTCGAAAAGCTGCAGATCGACGCTTTCGGCGAGCTTATTACGGGCATAGCGCTTGTAAGCGTTACCCTGCCTCAGCTCAATATAGAGTGGGATCCGCTTAAAGTAATACTGGGAATCCTTGTTATTCCGTTTGCGGCGCTTATTTACACGGGTATCAAGACCATTACCGCCTCGGTGGCGTTCTGGGCTAAGCGAAGCGGCAATATAATCTACATGTTTTATATGGTAAACGACTTTGCGAAGTACCCCATCACCATTTACAACCGCGTTGTGCGCGACGTAATTACATACTTTATTCCGTTTGCCTTTACCGCTTACTATCCCGCGGTTTATATCCTCCGCGGCGAAAATCCGCTGTGGTGTATCGGAATGGCAATGCTGATAGGCGTTGTGCTTATGACTTTGGGAGTATTGGTATGGCACCGCGGCACAAGAGCATATGAATCGGCAGGTTCATAATAAAATACTTTTTTAACGGGGTTGGCTCAAAACTCAAAATTGAAGTTTTGAGCTGCCCTTTTTTTATGTGTGCTTATACATTATCCACAAAAACATGTGTTAAACTTTGTATTGCGCAATGCTGTATAATTCTAAAAAGGAAATATAGCGTTAGCATATTTTGATAAAATATTATTATCATATAATATTATATTATGAAATTTACCAGAGAAGAGCAAAACGAATACCCTTCAAGCAACAAATAGTGAAAGAAATCAGAAAGAAACTAAAAAAGGCACACCTGAGCAAGCTATACGCGAGAAACGCACAGCGAATGTTAAAAATATG
>ONMK01000062.1 GCA_900318905.1 uncultured Eubacteriales bacterium
GGATATCGTAAACGTCCGCGACATAACCTCAATCAATTTGAGGATTGCGCGCGAGCAAATAGGCTGCGCAAACGGTAGTTTTCAAAAGATAAGATACGACAGCGGCGGTGTACTGCTTTGCGGAGCGCCGTGCTCAGGTAAAACCACTGTTCTCAGAGATTTGGCAAGGCTTTTTTCTACCGCGGACGGAGCGTGCGTATCACTGATTGATGAACGAGGGGAGCTTGCCGCGGTAACTTCGGGCGTTCCGCAGAACAACGTAGGAATGTGCGATGTCTTTGACGGTTACCCCAAGGCTCAGGCAATGGAGCAGGCGCTCAGAAGTATGTCGCCAAATATTATCATTTGTGACGAAATCGGCTCCGAGCAGGATGTGCGCGCTGTCAGACAGTGCGTCAACAGCGGAGTGCGCATTATAGCTACGGCACATGCGCGAAGCAAAGCCGAGCTATGTTCAAGACCTGCGCTTAAACGGATTCTTTCAACGGGAGCGTTTTCAACCTATATATTTCTCCGCGACAGAGAGCACGCCGGCGAAGTCCTTGAAGTGTTGAGAGAGGGCGTAAAAATTGCCGCTTAAAATTCTCGGCGCCGCGCTTATCTCATTTTCGGGGTTCTCAATCGGATGCATGTATGTTCAAAGGCTTAAACTAAGGCTCGATTTTCTCAGGGAGTTTTCGGTGTTTTTAAGTTCTCTGTCAACGGCTGTGCGCTACAGGAACGCCGATATAGCAGTACTTGTTAATTCTTGCGGAGAATTATTCTCGTTTCCTGAAAGCGATTACAGCCGACCTTTTTCACAGATGTGGCAAAGCTCCATTGCAGATTTCAAAAAGCGGCGGTGCCTTAGTAATGCCGATATGGCGCTGCTCAAAGAATTCGGCGAAGGGCTTGGCACAACCGATATTGAAGGTCAGCTCAGCCACATAGCGCTTTATCAGGGTTTGTTTTCAAAGCAGCAAAGCGGCGCTGAGGACGACATAATACAAAAATCAAAGTTATACAAATCACTGGGGCTGTTCGGCGGCGTATCGGCGGCGCTAATGTTCCTGTAGAAGGGTTTGACAATGGACGTAGAGCTTATTTTTAAAATCGCGGCAATCGGAATAATAGTTGCTGTGCTGTGCCAGCTGCTATCACGGAGCGGACGCGAGGATCAGGCAATGCTCACATCTCTTGCCGGGCTTATCGTGGTGCTGACGCTGATCGTTTCTCAAATCAGCAGCCTTTTCGGCACCATTAAGCGGCTTTTCGGTTTTTGATGAGCATTGTTGCCATATCGGCGGCCGCAATTACCGCGGCTGTTTTAGCGCTTACGCTGCGCCCAAAAAACGGAGAAGTCGCGCTTTTGCTTACGGCTGCGGCGTCGGTAATAGTGCTGACGTCAATGCTCGGACAGGCGGCTTCGGTGATCAATACCGTAAACAGCATCGTTTCGGCGTCGGGAATAAGCACGGGTTACGTGGCTATTCTGCTAAAGGTTATAGGAATCTGCATGCTTACCGAGTTTACGGCGGGAACCTGCCGCGACGCGGGCAGCAGCGCATTGGCTGCAAATGTTACGTTTGCCGGCAAGATACTTGTGACTGTTACAGCCCTGCCTCTTTACGCCGATATTCTCAACACGGTACTGTCGATTTTACAAAGGTAGGAAGTGAAAATGGACATAGCATATGACTATTCGGGCGTTTATAACAGCCTTTCCGAAGAAGCCGCAAGCCGAATGAAAGGGCTCGGCGTGAGCTCAGCCGACGCAAACGCGCTTACAAAGCTCAGCTTTGATGGGATAATGGGGCAGCTCGCCTCAATAGCGCGCGACAGCCTGAGCTCTCCTTTAAAGGGGCTTGTTACTATTATTGCTGTACTTATTATTTGCTCAATGCTTTCAGCATATAAAAGCAGTCTTTCCGATGATATAGGCTCAACGCTCCACACGGTCGCCGCGCTGTGTATAAGCTGTGCCGTTGCGGTTCCGGCAATAGGTTTCATAAGCGGAACAGGCGGCGTTATCTCCTGCAGCGCTAATCTTTTTTTGGCGTACATTCCCGTTGTGTCCGTTATGCTGGCAACATCCGGCAAGGGCGTCAGCGCCGTTTCTTATCAGGCGTCAATGGTAGCGGCGGGGCAGGGCGTTGCAAGGGTATGCTCGGATATAATTCTGCCGTTTATGAATGTTTTTCTCGGAGTAAGCATAACATCGGGCATATCAGGTGAAACGCGGCTCAACGGCTTTTTAGCATTGATTTCCAAGGTTACAAAATGGCTGCTGACGTTCGTTATGACGGTGTTTACCGCGGTGCTCGCTATGAGGCAGACAGCCGCGGGCGCGGTCGATTCTGTCGCCTCGCGCACGGCAAGGTTCGCTCTCAGCTCATTCATTCCCGTTGTAGGCAACGCGCTGAGCGAGGCGTTCAAAAGCGTTCAGGGCAGCATTACGCTGCTTAAATCCGGGCTGGGGATTTTTGTTATCATCGCAATCGCTGTCACGTTTCTTCCTTCTGTTATGCAGGGGCTTGGCTGGTCGCTGTGTATTTTTATCGGCAAGGCAGTTGCCGAGGCCCTTGGCGTTGACGGCTGCGCAAAGCTGCTCGAGGCTATCGGAACGGTGTTCTCAACACTCATTGCGATTTTGCTCTGCGTTATGTCGGTGTTCATTATCTCTACAGCAGCGGCGTTCACAATAGGCGGAGGCGGCTCATGAGCGGACTTTACTCTGTCGCGGCGGTTATTTGCGGTTCCGCGGTATTGATAGCGCTGCTCTCGCATTTTGTGACGGACGGCGGCACCAAAAAGCTTTTGCGGCTTGTAATGGGCGCGTTCATGGTCTGTTGTATGGTTGTGCCGACAGCTCGCGCGATAAGCGGGATCTCGGCGGAATGGGAGAGCGGCTCGGCAATTTCTTCGGACAGCGCCACGGCAGACGAGGCTTTTAACCGTCAGGTAACGGCGCAGACAAAGCTCAACCTTGAATCGGCGCTAAAGGATATACTCATGCAGAACGAAATAGCTGTTCGCCGCGCCGAAATAACTCTTGCTCTTACCGATGAATCGCATGTGATAATCTCGGCTATAACCGTAGTGATCGACACACAGCAGGAGAGCGAGCGCGACAGAATAACTCAAATTACGGAAAAACACTTTACAGTCAGTCCGCGAATCGTCACGGAGTAAAATATGAACGAAAACAACATAAAAGAGCGGCTGCATACATTGGCACAGAGCGGAAAACTGCGCAAAATTATAATCATTGCCGGCGTTTTGGGAATAGCGCTTATAATGCTTCCGGGCTTTTTAAGCTCGGGTAATACTAAAAGCGATAATGATGAGAGCTTTTCGGCGTCGTCGTACGGCAGCAATATTCAGCGTGAGCTTGAATCTTTGATTTCAGACATTGAGGGCGCGGGAAAGACGCGCGTTCTGCTTACAATGGAAAACAGCGCGGAGTACGTTTATCTTGAAAACGGAACAACAAAAACAAAGGCTATCGAGCCGCGTGTGCGCGGTGTGCTGGTTATCTGCGAAGGAGGCGATGATCCCGTTGCGGTGGGGCGCATTACAGAGGCTGTAACAAAGGCGCTTGACATCTCGGCGGCAAAGGTATGTATTTCAAAATTATCAGAATAAAGGTTGGTCATGTCATGAAATTTCAAAAGAAGCATATTATTTCGGCGGCGCTTGTTCTGGCGCTCGGAGCGGCGGTATATGTAAACTGGCAGTTCGGCTCAAGCGCGGCAAATGCAAAGCCGAAGGAACTTGGAGCGGCGTCGTATGTCAACGCGGACGTCAGCAGCGCTACGGCAGATCAGAGCGTTCAGACGTCATCGCTCTCGGACAGTCAGGAAAAGTTTTTTGCGGCTGAAAGGGTAAAGCGCCAAAGCGCTCAGGATAAGGTGCTTGACGAGGCTAAAAAGGTTTTTGACCTTGAAAACGCCGCCGACGAGGATAAATCAGAGGCGCAGAAGAATGTTGAGAGCCTGCTTAAAAGCTATACGGTACAGGACAGCATTGAAAGTATCGTAAAGGCAAAGGGCTTTTCAGACTGCCTTTGCTATATCAGCGATGAAGGCGTTACCGTAATCGTGCCTAACGAGCAGCTGAACGATACCGCCGCGCTTGTTATCGACGACGCCGTAGCCTCTCATTACAAGGTGGATTATGATAAAATATCGATAGTAGGAGCGGCATAAGCTTTAGCTTCAAAACCCATTTACAATTTGAATCCCATGTGTTATAATAAATACGATCAAATTGTAAAGTTGGGTTAGTATGTGTGATGTACAAAAAGAAGTAAAGCTTACCCGCAGCGAGGCGCGCGAACAGGCGTTTATGCTGCTGTTTTCACGCTCTTTTTTAGAGGAGCCTTGGGAGGAAACCGTAGAGGCCGCTCAGCAGCTTTTTGAGGGCGGTGTGTGCGATTACGCTATGGTTGTAGTCCCTTCGGTTGAGGACGCTCAGGATGAAATAGACGCCGATATCTCGCGCTTCCTTAAAAAGGGCTGGTCGCTCAAGCGTATTTCCAGAACCTCGCTGGCTATCCTTAGGCTTGCCGTGTATGAGATAAAACACCTTGACAGCGTGCCGGACAGCGTGGCTGTCAACGAGGCGGTGGAGCTTGCCAAAAAATACACCATTGACGAAAGCGGATTCGTAAACGGCATTCTCGGCTCATTTATCCGCAGCCGCGAGGGAGAGGCGCAGTGAGCCTTTATCTGGGGGTAGATACCTCCAACTACACCACTTCCGTTTCACTTTATAACAGCCAAACAGGTGAAATGCTGCAGCAAAAAAAGCTGCTTCCCGTAAAGGAAGGTCAGCTGGGACTGAGGCAGAGCGACGCAGTTTTTCATCATACCGCTCAGCTTCACACCTTGTTTGAGGAACTGGTGCGCGACATAGACACAAAAACCATAGCCGCTGTGGGTGTATCAACGCGACCCCGCCCTGTCAGCGGCTCATATATGCCGTGTTTTACCGTTGGAGAAAACACGGCTAAAATTATTTGTGCCGCGCTTAAAATCCCGCTTCACACCTTTTCTCATCAGGAAGGACATATTTCGGCGGCGCTTTTCGGCTCACAAAGATTCGACCTGTTTGACAAAACCTTTATAGCGTTTCATGTAAGCGGCGGCACTACCGAGGCGGTTCTTGCAGAGGGCTTCCAAAACGGCTTTAAATGTGAAAAGATAGCCGAGACGCTCGACCTAAACGCCGGACAGGCGGTTGACAGAGTCGGGCTCATGCTCGGGTTAAAATTCCCCTGCGGCATGGAGCTTGAAAGGCTGGCTTTGCAAAACTCAGAGCCTATTAGGGCTAACCCGAAGCTGAAAGGACATAACTGCTGCCTCAGCGGCGTCGAGAACCTTTGCCGAAAGCTTTATGACGAGGGAAAAGACAAGCCCTATATCGCCGCGTTCTGTCTTGAATTTATCCGCAGAGCTCTTGAAAAAATGACCGACAGCCTGCTTGCCGAGCACGGTGACCTTCCGCTTGTTTACGCGGGCGGCGTTATGTCAAATACGATTATCAAAAATTCTTTTACAGAAAAATACAACGCTGATTTCGCGCCGCCCGTCTATTCGTCGGACAACGCGGCGGGAATAGCGTATCTTACATACATGGCGGAGAAATAATATGTACACCCCAAATATGCAAAAGCCGAGCATTCTTTCGGTTTCACAACTGAATTATTATTTAAAGTCCGTAATCGAAAACGATCCGCGCCTTAATTTCGTTTTACTTTCGGGTGAGATTTCAAACCTTACCGACCACTACAGAAGCGGCCATATTTACTTATCGCTCAAGGACGAGCGCAGCGTTATCCGCGCGGTGATGTTCGCGGGCAACGCGCGCAGGTTAAAATTCCGCCCTCAGGACGGTATGAAGGTGCTGTGCCGAGGCAGGGTGTCGGTTTACGAGCCGAGCGGACAGTATCAGCTCTATATCGAGGACATGCAGCCCGACGGTGTGGGAGCGCTTGCTATGGCGTATGAGCAGCTTAAACGCGAGCTTGAAAAGCAGGGCTTGTTTGATACTGCCCACAAAAAGCTCCTGCCGCGCTTTCCGCGTACCGTGGGCGTTATCACCTCGCCGACAGGCGCGGCTGTTCAGGATATCCGCAATATTCTTTACCGCAGGTTTCCCGGCATTGAAATAAAGCTTTGTCCCGTATTGGTTCAGGGCGAGGGCGCTCCGCCGCAGCTTATCTCAGCTGTTCAAAAGCTTGACAGTGAGGGCGAATGCGACGTTATTATCATCGGCAGAGGCGGCGGATCAATAGAGGATTTGTGGGCGTTCAACAGCAAGGAGCTGGCTTTTGCCGTATATAATTGCCGCACCCCGATAATCTCGGCGGTAGGGCATGAAACGGATTTTACTATCTGCGACTTTGTTGCGGATATGCGCGCGCCGACTCCTTCGGCGGCAGCCGAGCTTGCCGTGCCGGATGTGCGCGAGCTGAAGGCAAATTACATGTCGCAGCGGCAGTATATCCAAAGCCTTATTGAAGCCCGTCTGCGCGGTCAAAACGACATGCTGCGCCTTTATCTGCATGCCGTTCAGTCAGCGCCGTCCGTTATAAATTTTGAAAAACTATTTGATAAATACAGCTTATATCAGCGTCGGCTTGTTTCATTTGCTGACAATAAAATTTCTGTAGAAGAATTAAAACTTAAAAAGACAGCCGCCAAGCTCGAGTCGCTTAATCCGCTTTCCGTACTCAGCCGCGGCTATGCCTTAGCCGAGCAGAACGGCAGAATAATCACATCTGCCGCCGCTGTTGACAGGGAAGATGAGTTTACGCTCACCTTCTCCGACGGCAAGGTAAATGCAAGGATTACGGGTGAGTAATATGCCGTTCACACATCTACATGTCCATACAGAATACAGCCTGCTTGACGGCGCGTGCCGTATTAAAGAAATAGCCTCTGCCGCTAAGCGGAAGGGGTTTTCTTCGCTTGCGATAACCGACCACGGGGTTATGTACGGTGTTATCGACTTTTACCGCGCCTGTAAAAAAGAGGGTATCCATCCCGTTATAGGCTGCGAGGTTTATGTCGCTCCGAAATCCCGCTTTGAAAAAAGCAAGCTTGAGCGCTACTATCATATGGTGCTGCTCTGCGAGAACAACACAGGCTATCAAAATATAATCAAGCTTGTATCGCTCGGCTTTACCGAGGGCTTTTACAACAAGCCGCGAATCGACGACACCCTGCTTGAAAAATACCATGATGGCTTGATTTGCCTTTCTGCCTGCCTTGCGGGCGAAATCCCTCAAAGGCTGCTTTCAAATGATTACGCGGGCGCCAAGACAAAGGCCGAGTATTACCGCGACCTGTTCGGAAAGGATAACTTTTATATTGAGCTTCAGGATCACGGAATCGACGAGCAAAAGCGCGTTATTCCCGATTTGGTAAGGATCTCGCGTGAAATCGGCGTAGGGCTCGTGGCGACAAACGACAGCCACTACATCGAAAAAGAGGACGCTGAAACCCACGGGATTTTGCTCTGCATCCAGACAGGCAGTAATATAAACGAAGAAAACAAAATGGAGTTTCAGACAAACGAGTTTTATCTGAAAACCGAGGCAGAAATGCGCGCGGTTTTCGGCGATCACCCCGAAGCTCTTGACAATACACAAAGAATTGCCGACCGCTGTAATGTTGAGTTTGAATTCGGCGTGCGAAAGCTGCCGCGCTTTGATGTGCCGGATAACGAAGACCACCTTGACTATTTCAGGCGCGGCTGTTACGAGGGCTTGCGCAGGCATTACGGCGAGAAACCCGGACAAAGTCTGATTGACCGCCTTGAATATGAAATCGGCACGATCTCAAAAATGGGCTTTGTCGATTATTATCTTATTGTAAACGACTTTGTGCAGTACGCAAAGCGCCGCGGGATCCCCGTAGGCCCCGGACGAGGCTCGGGAGCAGGCTCATTGTGCGCCTACTGCATAGGTATCACCGATATAGACCCGATAAAATACAACCTGCTGTTTGAGCGCTTTCTGAACCCTGAGCGCGTCAGTATGCCCGATTTTGATATCGACTTCTGCAAAAAGCGCAGAGGCGAGGTTATCGATTACGTTGTCGAAAAGTACGGGCATGACCGTGTGGCGCAAATAATTTCATTCGGTACAATGGCGGCAAGGGGAGCTATCCGCGACGTCGGCAGAGCTCTTGCTATGCCTTACGCTGACGTTGACGTAATAGCAAAGCAGGTCCCGTTTGAGCTTAACATCACTATCGACAAGGCTATAGCGGCAAATCCCGCGCTGAAGCTTCAATATGACTCCGATCCAAAGGCAAAGCAGCTTATCGATATAGCGCGCAAAATCGAGGGAATGCCGCGCCACGCCACAATGCACGCGGCAGGCGTTGTTATTACCGACAAGCCCGTCAGCGACTATGTTCCGCTTTCAAAAAACGACGACAACGTGGTTACCCAGTTTACGATGACTACGCTGGAGGAGCTTGGACTGCTGAAAATGGACTTTCTCGGACTGCGCAACCTCACCGTGATCGACGACGCGGAAAAGCTTATCGCGCGAACGCATCCCGAGTACAGCCCCGATAATATCCGCGACGACGATAAAAGGGTTTTTGCCATGATTTCCAAGGGCAACACCGAAGGCGTGTTCCAGTTCGAGAGCCAGGGCATGAAGAATGTACTTACCCAGCTGAAGCCCGACTGTGTTGAGGACTTGATAGCCGTTCTTTCGCTTTACCGCCCGGGCCCTATGGACAGCATTCCAACATACATCGACTGC
>ONMK01000070.1 GCA_900318905.1 uncultured Eubacteriales bacterium
GTCGATTTCAAGCCCTTTGCTGATGTCGCGGAAATACTCGTTTGCCAGGGTGTCGCGGTCGTATTCGGCGTGACCTGTGATAAACACATGTCTGCCCGTGCGGTTGCAGATGACAGACGGCCCCGCCATTTCGGACACGGCAAGTATCTCAAGTCCCATATGCCTGCGGATGTCCTCCTCCCTGACGCCGGTGTAGCGCGAATGAGGGATTTGGAAGGTGTCGTCAAAGCCGCGCATCAAGGGATGATTGGGCTTTAAGACCTTGTGGGTATATATTCCGCTCAGCTTTTTATCAAACTGATACTTTTCAATGCCGTAGTGATAATACAGCCCCGCCTGAGCGCCCCAGCAGATATGGAAGGTGGAATAGACGTTTTCGTCAGCCCAGTCCATTATCTCGCAGAGCTCGTCCCAGTAGTCGACCTCCTCAAACGGTATCTGCTCAACGGGCGCGCCCGTGATGATAAGTCCGTCAAAGCTGTCGTCCTTGACCTGGTCAAAGGTTTTGTAGAAGGTGGTAAGGTGGTGAGGCGAGGTATTTTTTGAGGTGTGAGTCGCCATCTGCAAAAGCTCGATGTCAATTTGAAGCGGAGTGTTTCCCAACAGCCTGAGAAGCTGGGTTTCGGTGGCGATTTTTGTCGGCATAAGGTTGAGGATCAGGATTTTAAGCGGACGGATATCCTGCTTTAAAGCGACCTCGTCAGGCATGACAAAGATGTTCTCACTCTCCAATACCTTTATCGCGGGCAAATTGCTCTGAACTTTAATCGGCATTTTCTCACTTCCTCTCTGTTAAATTTGGTGCGGGCAAAGCCCACCGTCAACTATTCACTATTCGTTAATACTGCTTGCCCCAGTAAACCATGTGCTTGGCGGGCTTGCCGCAGCATACGCAGGTGTCGGCGAGGTGCTCCTCCTCAAAGGGGATGCAGCGGCTCTTTACGCCTCCGGTAACGTCCTTGAGCTTGTCCTCGCACTCGCTGCTGCCGCACCACATAGCCTTGATAAAGCCTGGCTTGTTTGCGGCGGTGTCGATAAACTCCTCGTAGCTTGTGGCGGTAAAGGTCTTTTGCTTTGTATTTTCAAGCGCGCGGTCGTACATGTCGCTGTGGATTTTTTCCATGAGCTCTGTTATAAAGCTTTCCAGGTTCTCAAACGGAACGAAAGCCTTTTCGCGGGTGTCGCGGCGAACAACCACGCACTGACCGTTTTCGATATCCTTGGGGCCTATTTCAACTCTGACGGGAACGCCCTTCATCTCATATTCGGCAAACTTCCAGCCGGGAGCGTGGTCGGAGTCGTCGAGCTTTACGCGGTAGTTCTTCTGAAGCTGAGCCTTAACCTCGTTTGCCTTGTCGAGAACGCCCTCCTTGTGCTGGGCGACAGGGATTACGGCAATCTGGATAGGAGCGATCTTGGGCGGCAGAACAAGGCCGTCGTCGTCGCTGTGAACCATGATAAGCGCGCCGATCATGCGGGTGGAAACGCCCCATGAGGTCTGGTGCGGATAATGCAGCTTGTTGTCCTTGCCGGCGTAGGTGATGCCGAAGCTCCTGGCAAAGCCGTCGCCGAAATAATGCGAGGTGCCGCCCTGGAGCGCAACGCCGTTGTGCATCATCGGCTCTATCGTATAGGTGGCCTCGGCGCCCGCGAACTTTTCCTTCTCGGTTTTTCTGCCGATAACCGCGGGAATAGCCATTGTTTCCTTATAGAAATCGTTGTAAACATTGAGCATTTTAAGGGTTTCTTCCTGAGCCTCCTCGGCGGTGGCGTGCATGGTGTGGCCCTCCTGCCAGAGGAACTCGGAGGTGCGCAGGAACGGACGGGTAGTTTTTTCCCATCTTACAACGCTGCACCACTGATTGTAGAGCTTGGGCAGGTCGCGGTATGTATTGATGACCTTTTTATAGTGCTCGCAGAAAAGTGTTTCGGATGTAGGGCGAACGGCAAGACGCTCGGTGAGCTTTTCCTGACCGCCGATAGTTACCCAAGCGCACTCGGGAGCAAAGCCCTCGACGTGGTCTTTTTCCTTCTGCAAAAGGCTTTCGGGAATAAACATGGGCATGTAAACGTTCTCATGGCCTGTTTCCTTAAAGCGTCTGTCCAAGTCGGCCTGAATAAGCTCCCAGATAGCGTAGCCGTAGGGGCGGATCACCATGCAGCCCTTTACGCCCGAATAGTCTACAAGCTCGGCCTTTTTTACTATGTCGGTGTACCATTTTGCGAAATCAACGTCGCGGCTCGTAATTGCCTCGACCATTTTTTTGTTGCCTGCCATATTTCTGCCTCCGTGGGTTTTTTATTGTATAACATTTCTATTATACAGCATTTTTATTATTTTTCAAGTGTTTTTGATTTAAGAGCAAAAATAAAAAGCAGCGCGTCGGCGCTGCTCTGTATTAACCCTGTTTTTTCTGGGAACTTGCGATATTTGCGCGGGTCTTTTTGATCTCGCCCAACTGGGAAGCGAGGCTTTCCTCGGTGCGCTTCATAATGCTGTCAACGTAAACATTTGTAGCCTTGCGGATCTCAGCCGACTTATGCTTTGCGTCCTCGATGATCTCTCTCGCCTTGGCCTGAGCCTCTCTTACGATCTCGTTTTGATTGAGCATGACTTTTTTGCGTTCCTCGGCAGCGCGGATGATATTCTCGCTCTCGCGGTTAGCCTCGGCAAGGATCTGCTTTCTGTCGGCAACGATATGCTTAGCCTGTCTTACCTCGGCGGGCATTGCCTCCTGGATCTGGTCGATGATGTCGTAGACCTCATCGCTGTTCACAAGAACCTTGCCGCCCGAGAAAGGCATTGATTTCGCGTCATTTACTAAATCCTGAAGCTGCAGAATTAAATCGTCAACTTTCATGTTATCCACTCCTATTATCTGATTCCTTATTTTTATTGAAAGCCTCATTTATGAGGGTTATTTCCTTAACTTTTTTATTATCCTGTCATGTACGCACGCGGGTACAAAGTTGCTGATGTCGCCGCCCATTGAGCCGATCTCACGCACCATGCTGGAGCTGAGGAAGGTTGAGTCGGCGTCGGCTGTCAAAAAGATAGTTTCAAGCTTTGGGTTGAGCTTTTTGTTGGCGATAGCCATCTGGAACTCGTATTCAAAGTCGGACACCGCCCTTAACCCCTTAACGATGGTGTCTATACCGCAGGTTTTGCAGTACTCGGCGAGCAGCCCCTCAAAGCTTACTATCTCAACATTCGGCAAGCCGCTGACTGCCTCGGTAAGCAATTCAATGCGTTCCTCGGTTGAGAAGGTGGGCGTTTTGCTTGAATTGACAAGCACCGCCACAACAACCTTGCCGAACATTCCCGACGCGCGGGTGATAATGTCCAAATGCCCGAGCGTAACGGGGTCGAAGCTGCCCGGACAGATTACCGTTTTACTCATATTATAAAATCCTTGTGTCTGAATGTTGATATTTTTATTTTACCATAGCGATACTGTCTGTCAAGTACAAAATCGCCGTATTGCGGCAAAATTTCCTCATCAAGAGGGTTTTCCGCGATAATAACGCCCGTTTCGCTCATGCACTCGGGAACAAGCGAAAGCGCGCTTTGAAGAATGCCCGTTTTGTAGGGCGGGTCGAGAAACGCTATGTCAAACGATACCGGGTTCATCGACAAAAAGCTGCGGTAATCCGCCTGAACCACTTTCGCGTTTTGCTCAAGCTTTACCGTTTTCAGGTTGCGCTTGACGGTTTCTATGGATTTTTTTGCGTTGTCAACAAAATAAGCCTGCTTTGCGCCGCGGCTGAGCGCCTCAATCCCCATCTGTCCGCTGCCCGCGAACAAATCAAGAAAGCTTCTGCCCTCTGTTTGGAACTGGATTATTGAAAAAACCGCTTCTTTTATTCTGTCGGTGGTGGGTCTTACGTCCTCGCCCTCAAGGGTTTCAAGACGTCTGCCACGCGCCGAGCCTGTAATAACTCGCATAAAAAACCTCACTAACAGAAACAGTATATCATATAACGCATGATTTTACAAGAATATTTTTTCGTTATAATGAATAAATTTGCGGGGATATCAGTTTTCGTTCTCAGGATGAAAGTACCTGTACACCGAAAGAGCGCTGTCGCGCGT
Organism: uncultured Eubacteriales bacterium; assembly: GCA_900318905.1. Taxonomy (GTDB): domain Bacteria; phylum Bacillota; class Clostridia; order Oscillospirales; family Acutalibacteraceae; genus Ruminococcoides. The sequence goes on from ONMK01000070.1 coordinate 4,094, forward strand.
CATTTTGGGAGCAGACTCAAGCTCCTTTAGATCCGCTTTTGAAATATTGTCAATGGTGCGGAAGTATTTCAGCAGCGCCTTTGCCCTTACCTCGCCGACGCCATCAATCGAGGTCAGCGAGCTTTTAAACGTCGTGTTTTTCCTGCGCGTGCGGTGATATTCAATAGCGAAGCGGTGAACCTCGTCCTGCATTTTGCTCAAAAACGAAAACAGCGCGCGCTTTGAGCTTATCGCTATTTCGCCGCCCTCGCCCGTAACCGCTCGTGTGCGGTGCTTATCGTCCTTAACAAGCCCGAAAAGCGGAACGTTTATGTCCATTTTATCAAAGACAGCGCGCACCGCCGCGACCTGTCCTTTTCCGCCGTCGAGGAGGATCAGGTCGGGCAGCCTGCCGAAGCCCTCGTCGGATTTTTCGGCGGCGTAGTATTCCTCAAAACGCCTTGTCAGCGTTTCAGCCATTGAGGCGTAGTCATCCTGCCCCTCAAAGCCCTTGATTTTGAACTTTTTGTAGGCTGATTTAAGCGGCTTTCCGTTTTTGTAAACTACCATGCCGGCGACGTTTTCCGTGCCCGCGAGGTTTGATATATCGTAGCACTCAATATACTCGGGCAGCTTTTCAAGGCCAAGCGTCTGCCTTAGCTCCTCAAGCACGTTGAACTCGTGAGCGGTAACGCCCTTTTGCTGAGCCAGCGCCTCGGCGGCGTTTGAGCGGCACATAGCCGCAAGCTGAGCCTGCTCTCCGCGCTGAGGAACACTCAGCGTAACCTTGCTTCCGCGCTTTTCGCTGAGCCACCGCCCAACGTCCTCAATGCCCTCAAAGCCGCTGTGCAGCGCTATGTTTTTTGGAATGTCGGGGCGCATTGTGTAGTAGCCGATGATGAATTCCTCGGTATCCGATTCGGCGTCGCCGCTGTCGAAAATAAAGCTTTCGCGGTCAAACAGCCTGCCGCCCTCAAAGCGGAACACCTGGAAGCAGGTTTTTCCGTCGTTTTCAAAGGACGCTATAACGTCCTCGTCAAGCACATTGCTGAGCACTACCTTCTGCTTGTCGCCCATTCTTTTTACGGCGGCTATTTTGTCGCGGATACGAGCCGCGCGCTCAAACTCTAAGTTTTCCGCGGCCTCCTCCATCTGCTCGGTAAGTTTTTTTACCGAATTTGACGAGCCGCCCTTTAAAAAGTCGAGCGCCTGACTGAGGCTTTCACGGTAATCCGAGAGCTTTACCCTGCCCGTACAGGGAGCCATGCACTGCCTTATGTGGTAGTTGAGGCACGGTCTGCCCTTGCGGAAATCGCGCGGGAACTGACGGCTGCAGGTTGGCAGCATAAAGATTTTGTTAGCTTCCTCAACAGCGCTTTTTACATAATAGCTGCTTTTGTACGGCCCGATATACGCCGCGCCGTCGTCAGCCTTTTGGAGCACATACGAGAGCTTGCCCCAGTCGCCGCTGCCGACTCTGATATAGCTGTAGCCCTTGTCGTCCTTTAGCAGGATATTGTACTTGGGCGTGTGCTGCTTTATAAGGCTGCATTCAAGGATAAGCGCCTCAAACTCGCTGTCGGTGATTATATACTCAAAGTCATCGACGTTGTCCACCATGCGGCGCACCTTTTCGGGGTGGTTGTTCTGAGAGCCGAAATACTGGCTTACGCGGTTTTTAAGCGCCTTTGCCTTGCCTATATAAATAATTGTACCGTCCTTTCCGTGCATGATATACACGCCCGGCAAAAGCGGCAGCGCCATAGCTTTTTTGCGCAGCGCGCTCATTTTCGGATTCAAGCCCTCACCTCCCGAAAAAAATTCAGCAAGAAAAAAAGGCGGAGTTACTCCGCCCTGAAATGCATATAGTAAATATTACTCGGCAAAGCCTGATTCAACAAGCTCAGCAAGACCTTCAACAGCGTCGTTTTCATCCGAACCGTCAGCGATGATCTTGATAGATGTGCCGCCGATAATGCCGAGGGACAAAACGCCCAAAAGGCTCTTGGCGTTAACGCGGCGCTCTTCCTTTTCAACCCAGATTGTAGCCTTGTACTCGTTGGCCTTCTGAATGAAGAATGTTGCGGGACGCGCGTGCAGACCTGCTTTATTCTGAACCAATACTTCCTTTACATACATTTTAAATACCCTCTTCTCTATCTAAGTAAATTGAATATGGTTTAACCTCGTTAACATTATAATCATTTTTTTCACCGAGGTCAATACACTAAATTATTTTCGTGTGAAGTTTCACCCGACGTAGAATTTTCAACCCGTTTATTGTGCAATTTTACAAAGTTTTATGTCGATTTTTCTGTTTTCAATCTTATATATCGCAATCTTTTACAACAATATTGCCTAATTGAGTAAGTCGGGACGCTTGATCCGGGTGACCTCGACAGCCTTTTCGCGCCTCCATTTTTCAATGTTTGCGTGGTGTCCGCTCAAAAGGACCTCTGGCACCTCGATGCCGCGCCATTCGGCCGGCTTGGTGTACTGAGGGTACTCCAGCAGACCGTTGAAGTGGCTCTCCTCGGTGAAGCACTCGTTGTTTGTCAGCACACCCGGCACCATTCGGCACAGCGCGTCGGTAAACGCCATCGCGGGTATCTCGCCGCCCGTAAGCACAAAGTCGCCGATCGAGATCTCCTCGTCGATAAAGGTGTCGAGCAGACGCTGGTCAACTCCCTCGTAATGACCGCAGAGCACGCAGATATTTTTATACTCCGCAAGCTCCTTTAGCCGCCCCTGACTGAGCGTTTTGCCCTGAGGCGACATATAGATAAAGTGCGGGCGCTCGCCTGTTTCCTCACAAATAGCCTCAAAACAGAGCGCGATAGGCTCCGCCTTCATCAGCATGCCCATCCCGCCGCCGTAAGGGGTGTCGTCAACACGGCGGTGCTTGTCAAAGGCGTAGTCGCGGAGCTGGTGGGTGTGTATTTCAACCGCGCCGCTCTGCCGCGCCCTGCCGATTATGCTGTCGCCGAAAACAGGCTCGAACATTTCGGGAAACAGGGTGATTATGTCAATCCTCATCGTCAAAAATCCCTTTCATCGGCGTAATAAGCACATAGCCGCCCTCGGTGTTTATCTCGCGCACGACCTCGTCGATAACGGGAGCGAGGTATTTTTTACCGCCCCGGGTTATTTCGTAAACGTCGTTTGCGCCGGTGCGCAGAACGTCGGTCAGTTTTCCGTAGACCTCGTCCGTATCGAAGTCGCGCACCTCAAGCCCTATCAAGTCCTGGACAAAGTGCACGCCCTCTCCGAGGTTTATGTCGTCGCGGTTGATGTAGACTATCTTTCCGCGCATGCGCTCGGCTTCCTCAACGGTGTCTACGCCCTCGATTTTGCAGAGCGTTATATTTTTGTGCGGACGCGACTTCACTTTAATTGACTGCTCGCCGCGCTCGTCGAGGTATAGGGTTTTAAACGCGGCAAGAAAGGCGGGAGAGTCGCACCACGGGTCGATTCTTACCTCGCCCTTGATTCCGTGGGTGCCGACTATTTTTCCGCTGTCAAGAAACTGTTTTTTCATATATATCTCCTATTTA
>ONMK01000128.1 GCA_900318905.1 uncultured Eubacteriales bacterium
TAAAAACAACTTTTATGTTCCATTCCTTGTTCACCGTGTCCATTTTCGATAATAAATCTACTCATGTTTGATATGACACTCCAAAGGCGTAAATTCCCCACTAACGTATGGGTACATATCAACGACACTTGTTTTGGCTATGCCGTTAATTCATAATATCTCATCAGATTAACACTTGCCTGATAATCTCTGTCGACAGTGTTTCCGCAGTTATCACAATGATAAATCCTGTCGGATAATTTCAGATTTTTCTTGATACTGCCACAGCAAATACACTTTTTGCTTGATGGATAATATCTATCTGCCGTGACAAACTCAATATTATTCCATTGGCATTTATACTGTATCTGCCTGTAAAACTCATAGAAACACTGTTCCTGTACTGCTACATTCAAATCTTCCATCACAATAAACTTTGGCTGTCGGCTTATTATTTCGGAAGTGGCTTTATGAATATGGTCATGACGAATATTTGTCAATCTGTGATTGATTTTTAAAAGTTGTTTTTCACTTTTTATAATATTGCGTGTTTTACGGTAACATACTCCTTTCTTATTTTTTGAATATTTTTTAGATATTCTGCGCTGCAATCTACGCTTTTTCTTTTTTAGCTTTCTGACTTTGGCAGTCTTATTGATATTTTTGTATTCTGCCTTGTCAGAACACACTGCAAGAGTTTTTATGCCAATATCAATGCCGATACCGTCATTCAGGGGCTTATCCATATTTTCATCAGCTTCAATTCCTACCGAAATCCACCAATTTATTCCGTCAAAAGTAACTCTCGGATTGGAATATTTCGCATTGACAGGTATTCTGCCTTTTTCCGCAAGTCTGATATGATTGAACTTTTGCTTGTTTGCTTTTCGGCTTGCTGTCAGCTTTTCAAGTTTTACATGGGTATCAGTAAAGCTGATTTTATCCGTATCAACATAAAAACTTGGCTTAGATTTTCTTCGGCTTTTGTAATTCGGAAACTCTGTAATTCCCTTAAAGAAATTCAGATAAGCATTACAGGCATCTTTTACAGCCTGCTTGGCTATGTTGTTGCTGTAATTATTCAGCTCTGCTCATAATCAAGCACCCAATTATAAATAAATCTTGCTGTTCCTGCACATTCAAACAGTTTGGTTCTCTGTTTTTTATTTGGTTGGAGCATTACCTTAATCGTCTTTATCATTTTCAGTAAGCTCCTTTATCATTTTCTTTGCTTTATTTGCACGTTTTCCCTGTAATTTACAACTAAATACAGTAATAATCTGTACTAAATCTTCTACAAGTTCTTCCTGCTGTGTTTTCTCTGTCGTATCAATAACTTCAATTTCACAGCCGTACAATTCAGCAATATATTCAATCAGTTCAAAACCAAATCTTGTTAATCTATCTTTGTACAGTACAACAACTTTTGAAATACTTCTGTTTGCCATGCCTTTGATAAGTTCCTGTAATCCTTTTCTCTTGTAATTGATACCTGAACCTATATCTGAAATGATTTCAAAAGGCTTTCCTTGTGACAATAAATATATTTTCATATTTTCTTCTTGTCTTTCCAAATCATCTCTTTGTTTAGGAGAACTTACACGACAATACCCTACTGTCTTACCTGTTTGACTTTTTACGTTCAAAAGTGCGTTTAAATCGTTTTCTGAATAATAACGATAACCATTCGGACTTTTGTGATTTGGCTTTAATTTGCCTGACTTATCCCAATTTCTTAAAGTTTGTGCAGACACACCCAATATTTTACTTACTTCATGGATTGTATAATATTTCATGACTTTCACCTCGCTATATACTATTATAATATACAACTTATAAAAGTCAACATATTTTTATGACTTTTTATAAAATCGTTTTAACTGTTAAAAGCCTCCCAGACAGTACAGCTCCATCCAAGAAAAAAAGATACAGGGATATACAGTGTTACTATAAGAAAACAGTGTATAACAGATGTAAGAGTCAGCGGCAGACTTTCAATGTCATACAGCGAACAGCCCGCAAAGCATGCAGCGCCGTAAAAGCCTGATAAAATCGTTTGCAAAATAAAAGCGCTGCCGTTTCCGCCGCATTGCCGGACAAGCTGTTTTGTAACAGGAGTGATATTATCTCCCGAAAAAGCGTTTATCAAGCAAATCGGCACCATGACGAGCCGGGGTGAACTGGACATCATGCGCCTCGTGATTTCGTTTCCTTCCTGGGAGAGCATTTTCCCGGGCCTGACTGCCATCGGCTGGCAGGGCGATACGGCGGAACTTGCGTCTGCGCTGGAGCCGTGGAAAGAATCTCAGAGAATTGCCGTCAACATCGACCTCGGCGCGGACGGCGTGCTGCCCAAGATCGGCATCGAAGTCTTTTCACGCTGGCGGCATCCGCTCATCGTCGACAAATTTATCATGCGCCTGGAAGATGCGGGGCTGTGCCTGCCGGAAAAAGGCGAAGCGCTGCGGCGCTGGATCCGCTTCCGCCCCGATGCGGACCCCTTCCGCCAGACGCTGATCAACTATTTCAAGCTGAACTACAAGGATGGAAAAATTACCGAAGCAAAAGCCTACCTGGGGCAGACGCCCTATATCAACCACAATTATTTTGACGCCTATGAATTCCCCGGCCGCGTGGATTTTTACCTGAGGGACGGGGAGCGGGCGCTTTCCGCGGACAGCGCCCTGCGGCTCCTTGCCCAATGCGGGGAAAACCGCCTGCGTCGGGCGCGTTTTATGGGCGTTGAAGGCTATGAAGAGTTTGACCGCCTTCTGGGCGTGTGCAGGGAAAACAGCATCCGTGCGGAAGTCGCGCTGGCGGAACCGGTATCGCGGGAAGCGCTGGAAAAGATGATTGCCGCGGGAGCAGACAGCTTCCTTATGGACATGGAAGAGGAAACCGGCTGGGCGGCGAATGCGGAAACGCTTCGCGCTTTGGGGTTTGCCGGGTTCCGGCTTCGCTGGTTCATGCACCGGGGCAATGCGCAGGACCTGCCGCGCGTCATCCGTCGCGCCGGAGAAACGGGCGCGCAGGAACTCATCATCACGGGCATGAAGCCCTGCAGTGCCGGTTTGCGCAGGGAAACTCCTGACCGTGGGCAGATTATCGCAGCGGCTGAAATAATAAACGTATGGCAAAAAGAGAACCTCCGGAACGGCGAGGCAATAAACGAACCGCAGGATGGCGACGCAGCAAACGAACCGCAGGACGGCGTATCGGCAGTTGCGCCCGGGACAAACGAACCGGCGGGCACTGACGCAAAAAGCCGCATGGAGCTTACGGTGGAAAGCTGCTTTTCACCGCTGCGCGCCGTGATGGGCGGCGCGGACGAGAAGAGAAACGGAAACCGGGGCATCGGGCGCGGCTGCGAGGCGGGAAGTTATTTCGTCGCCGTGCTGGCAGACGGCAGTTTCACGCCGTGCCCGTATCTGGACGCGCGGGAAACGTACGGTTTCATTTCGGAGTATTGGGAACATTCACCCTTGTTGAAAAAAATCCGCAAGCAGAACGGCCATGAAGGCTGCCCCTACGCAAGGCGCTGCCTGCCGTGCTTCGCGGTCATCAGGGAGGCGTGCGACTGCCCGGTGCACCCTTTGGACGGGGATCGTCCATGAGTTCCTGTCGTACTGCTGGCTCCGGCAGCAGACTGACAACGTAACGTTTTTGCAGAAACTTGTATACTTTCAGAAGTCTGTTGCGTTATAGAATCAGAGTATGATAAAATAAAAATGATTTTAAGATGGTAATTACTATATAATTTGAAAAAAGTATAGCATTACACCGTTACGCGAAGATAAAAAATCTTTAATTAGGAGGCAAATATGGCTTATCAATCCCTGACACCCGAGGTACTTGCACAACTGACCGCCGCGCTCCCCGGGAGCGTCCTGAGCGGGGACCAGCTCACCGAAGACTATGCCCATGATGAGATGATATCCGCCGGTTTCCGTATGCCGGACGCCGTAGTTCTGGCACAGTCTACGGAGGA
>ONMK01000043.1 GCA_900318905.1 uncultured Eubacteriales bacterium
TCTGCGAGATATTCATAGCCTTTTGCGGCAGCACAGATGTCGTCTATGAACTTTACACGGTCGAGATTGCCGTGGTAGAAATTCTTGATCAAGCAACCGCCACCGCCGCAGACGTAGAGCTTCATTGTGCTTTCATCATATCCGTGTTCACGCAGACGGCGGAAGATCTCGGCGACATATTCTTCCGCAATAGCGGTGATGAACTCTAAATCGGAATCGGGAATATCCGCCGAGCCTGTCCGCAGCACCTCGTCGATAAGATAGTCATTCAGCTCACGGCGAGTTTTACGCATAAAACCCTCACGAATAGCGAGAGTACATTGATAAGTGCCGAACTTCTCAGTGAACATCTTACCGCTCTGTGGCTTGCCGTTGACAAGGTAGAGTGTGTTCATCGTACCATTGCCGATGTCCGCAACCATACTCAATCCTTTGAGCGTGGACTTGATAGGCGCTACCGCAGAATAACCCTGCGGATAGATTTTTACATCGCAGATTCGGATATGATAATCTACATTCCGAAAAGTGAACGCTACCTCTTTGTTCTTTGACAGATATGCAGCAAAATCCGCTTTCTGTCCGCTTGTCCAAGTCAATGGCAAACCTGCGGCGATAATCACATCCGCTTCGGTCAATCCTTCGTCCGCAAGCTCGGTTGCGATAGCTGCGAGCGTGAGGATATAGTAATCTTCATCATTCTGCTTTTCGGGCAGAAATTCTTTGTGTCCTTCGCCTATCAGATAATACTTGCCGTTGTAGGTAAGCATATCCTTTGTGAACAGCGGCTCGCTGTCGTGGGCAGTAATGCCCGTAGGAAAACAATGGTTAGCGGTCTTGATGTTGCCGTAACCGTGGTCGATACCGATAATAATTTTGTTGTTAAAACTCTTCATAATAAAATACCTCCTGTTACAATATATTTAGTCGGGTAAAACCCTTGCAGCCGGTAAGGGATTACTCGCATTCGTTACTTAAGCTATAATGGAAGCGGTAACCGGATTGACGATGTCCTCCATGAGCTAAAACGCTCGTTTTTTAGACAGTCATCCGCGCTTTCATTATAGTGTTCGTTTTGTGCAGATTGTGCCACCGTAGCCGGTGCGTTCGTGTCACCCAACAGATAGAATAGGTAATGAATAAATGCGTGGAATTATCCGATTACAAAAAACTATCAGGAGCGATGAAAATGAACGCAGTAGGAATTGATGTATCCAAAGGAAAAAGTACGGTTGCAATACTCCGGCCTTTCGGCGAAGTGGTGGCAGCACCTTACGATGTGTCCCACACGGACAGCGAGCTCGACCGGCTTGCCAAAGTTATCAAGAAGCTGCCCGGTGAAACACGGGTCGTCATGGAAGCAACGGGCGTTTATTATGAACCTGTTGCCCGGCGCCTCCACGAACATGGTATATTTGTTTCCGTAGTCAATCCGGTGCTGATCAGCGACTACGGCGACAACACGCTGCGAAAAGCCAAAACAGATAAGAAGGACGCGGTAAAGATTGCTTCTTACGCCCTAAACACATGGCTTGATCTCGTTGAATACAAGCCCGAGGAAGACCGCAGGAGATCTCTGAAATCATTGAACAGACAGGTTAAGAAAGTTATCAAGGTAAACACCATGCTGAAAAGCAATCTGATTTCTCTCACGGATACAGCTTTCCCGGGGATAAACAAGCTGTTTACTTCACAGGAAAGAGCTTCTGACGGTCACTTGAAGTGGGTGGATTTTGTTGCAAAATTCCCTCACCGCGACACCGTTGCGAAGCTTTCGCTGAACGCTTTTAAGAAAAAATATAAGAGTTGGTGCGAAAAAAACAAATATCACTATCAGGACAGTAAAGCAGAAGAAGTTCATGCTCATGCAAGAAAATGTGTTGCCGGAGTTTCTGCCGAAGAAACCTTTTGCCTTATGATCACCAAAGCTGCGGAATTTGTAAATGCTGCCTGCGAAAATGAAAACGCTCTGAAAAAAGAAATGGACAGGTTAGCTTCCACGCTGCCCGAATATGAGGTTGTTATGGGCATGTACGGAGTCGGCAAATCAACCGGACCTCAACTCATGGCGGAGATCGGCGATACAAGACGTTTCCGTAACAGACGGGCTATCACGGCATTTTTCGGTTACGATACCGAGCCTGACGATTCAGGGCAACATATTTCCAAATCCCGTCCCATTACCAAGAAAGGCTCACCCTCGCTCAGAAGAACACTTTTCGTTATCATGAAAACTTTGGTAACAAAAAAACCGGTTGATAATCCTGTTTATGCATTTCTTGACAAGAAACGTTCCGAAGGAAAACATTATTATTCTTACATGACTGCCGCGGCAGCGAAATTCTTGCGCATATATTACGCAAAGGTCAACGAAGTCCTCAATGAAAAGGGTGCTTCGGTGTGCACATAAATCCGTCTATTCATAGATTCCGAACCGGAGGCGATACGTAGGCACGGCGCAGCCGCCTGACCTTGACGGGTTATCATAAAAATGCTACAATCGGCAGTCCGACGGTCAGCAACCTTGTCTATTCATGAGTTCTTCACCGTCGGCACATTTTGACAAGCATTTTTATGATGTTCTGTCAAGGTTGCCGGGCAAACTTAACCAAATTTTTTTGCAGACCGCTCCGGCGGTCTATTTGCTGTGCTTGCATTTTCTCAGTTTTCAGTGAAATTTTTTCTTAGTGTTTTTTCGCTTTACTACTTGACTTTTATTTGCAGGTCTAAACTATTGTGCTTATCAGCAATATAAATTACCGATTTTATTATATATTAAATCTTTCAAAAACTCAACAAAAAAATGAGATGTGCAAAGTTTTTGTCGCATTGCACATCTCGCGCATATAAAATTTGTTTAAAACACCCTGCTTTAAAGCGGTTGTTTAACCTTTTTTATTCCGAAGAGTTTTCTGAGAATTCCGGAAAAGAATTTTGGATTATCAATAAGTACTACTTTCATAAATTTACCTCCTGAAACATGAAATACTGACAACGACCAGCGACGCCGACGCGACCGCCAAAGTCCACCTTACCGGCAGCAAAGTCGCGATTAACAGCCCGGCGCCGAACCACACCGCCGATTTGACTTTTTGTTTGCGGCACCTCATTGCATCACCCTATATCATTGTATAACCTAACAGAAAAAGTGTGCTTGTAATTTTTTTCGCTTTGTATTATGATGTTAACAGGACGTGATTTGATGAAAACAATTACAATCAACAAAAACGACGCCGGTCAGAGGCTCGATAAATTTCTTCAAAAGCGCTTTAAAACAATGCCGAAGTCGATGATGTATATGTACATCCGCAAAAAATGCATCAAGCGCAACGGCAAAAAGTGCGATATAGCCGAACAGCTTAAAGAGGGCGACGTGCTTACCTTTTATATAAAGGACGAATTTTTTGACGCTCCCTCAGAAAAGAACTACGAATTTTTAAAGGCGCCGAAAAAGCTTGACATCGTTTACGAGGACGAGAATATCCTGCTGCTCGACAAAAAGCCCGGGGTGATAGTTCATCAGGACAAGCAGTACCACTTTGACTCGCTTGTTGCGCGCGTTCAGCATTATTTATATGATAAGGGCGAATACGATCCGGAACAGGAGCGCGCCTTCTCACCTGCACTTGTTAACCGGATAGACCGCAATACAGGCGGAATCGTTATCGCCGCAAAAAACGCGGAGAGCCTGAGAATACTAAATCATAAAATTAAAACGCGCGAGCTTGAAAAGTTTTATCTATGCCTTTTGCACGGAAAGCCGAAGCGCGATGAAGCTACTCTTAAGGACTACATGATAAAAAACGAGAACAAAAACAAGGTTACTGTATTTCATCACCCTGTTGAGGGAAGCAGGGAAATGATAACAAAGTACCGCGTGCTGGGCTTTGACGGAAAATTCAGCCTTGCGGAGGTTGAACTGCTTACCGGACGAACACACCAGATACGCGCCCATATGGCTTCTATCGGAAATCCGCTTGCGGGCGACACAAAGTACGGCGCAAAAAAAGCGCCCGAGGGTTTCCCCTATCAGGCGCTGTACAGCTACAAGCTGAGGTTTAATTTTTCATCGGACGCGGGAATACTTAATTACCTTAACGGCAAAGAGTTCAAAGCAGACGAAAAAAACATCTGGTTTTTCACTAATCAGTAACACTAATCACTGTTTAAGGCACATCATCGCGCTCATTGTTCCCCTGTGCCCCTTCGTTGCGCGGTGGCTCCACAAAAGAGTGCTGTTGCAGTTGGTACACAAATCGGAAAGCGTGATATTTCCCTCGGGAACGCCTGCCGACATCAGTATTTGACGGTTAGCCTCAAGCAGGTCGAGCATGTATTTGCCGCCGCCCTTTGAAAATACAAAGCGCTCGACGGACAGATCGGTCATAGCGAGGAAATTAGCGGCGCACGGCTCGTCTACCTCATAGCAGCACACCGAAATAGCGGGGCCGACAGCCGCCTTTATATCCTTTGGATCGGTGCCGTAAAGCGCGGTCATCTTTTTGATAACCTTCTCACCTATTCTGCCCACAGTTGAGCGCCAGCCGGCGTGAGCAAGCCCTATCGCGCGCTTTTCGGTATCTACGAAAAACAGCGGCGTGCAGTCGGCGTAATATGTCACAAGCGTGACGTTCGGCTCGTTGGTGATGAGCGCGTCGACGCTCTCCATATCGCGCGGTCTGTAAATACCGATTCCCTTATCTGCGGAAGTGACGGCGCGAACATAGGTGTGGTGATCCTGAGCCGAGGCGACAAGGCTGTTGAAGTCAAAGCCCGCGCTTTTACAGAAGCGCCTGTAGTTTTCGGTTACACGGTCGGGATCGTCACCGCGGTTGAACGCCGTGTTCATAGAGGAAAATTCGCCCTCGGACACTCCGCCAAGCCGGGTAGTAAAGGCGTGATTGATAAAACTTATTTCTGATAAAGAATTATAAGTCAGATAAGGCACTGTATCGGCGTTATTGAGCGACATGGTTTTTGAATCAAATTCCATAAACCCCTCCAAATAAAATAGTTATTGCAAGTGAAAATAAAGTGTGGTATATTAGTATTATACGAGGTGATTCTATGAAATACAAGTTTTTCGGAAAAAATATATTGCCCGACTGCACATACTGCGCTAATTCGGAATTTGACAACGGCACTCCGATGTGCAAAAAAGGAAAGCTTATGAAGGAAGGAAAGTGCCGAAGCTTCAGCTACGATCCGCTTTTGCGCGTGCCGACGTCGGTTTCCATCAGCGGCAACTATACCGCGGACGATTTTAAGCTGTAAAACATATTATATTATTAGAACAGAGGCTGACTCGTACGGGCCGGCCTCTGCTTTTTTCTATAGGAACCATCTCTATCCCGCCGTTAGCGAAAACTTGAGAAGATGGACGTTTTCAAAGGCGGGCGATAGTGCCCACCGGCACTTATTTATACGGAACACTGTCGATTATTGTATCCGTTGAATAGGAATTATAATCTATCGAGTCATATGCGACGTATGGGTTTTCGCTGCCGAGCAGATAGATATTGCCGCCGATATATACACAGCGGTCAACAGTGGAGTATTCGCCCTTGATAACATCTGAGGTGTAGTCGTCGATTACCGTGATTTTTCCGTTGTCGACACGGAAGTTAAGCGAGCCGCACTTTGTTTCGGGAGCTTTATAGTCGATGTATGTTTGTGTGCTGTAATCGTACTCGCCCCATTTAAAATAGTTCATGGGAATCGTATAGTCGTTGCGTTCAAAGTTGACGAGCAGCGCTTTTGGGTTATACTGAACCGCAGAGGAATAATCCGTGAAGATTTTTGTATCGAGAACCTTTGGGTTCGCCTTGTCCGTAACGTCGAAGGTGACGATTTTCAAGGCGTTATTGAGGTTAATGTCAATGGGTTCATCCGACGCTTCCTCGGTGTGGTAGCCTATGCCGAGGATAATGTTTTCGTCAACCGGCACAAGCATGGTCGAGAAACCGCTGATTTTTACAAAGCCCTTGATCTCGGGCTTGGAAGGATTTGAAAGATCGATAACGAACAGAGGGTCGGTCTGACGGTAAGTGATGACGTATGCGGTATCGTTTATATAGCGCACCGCCTCGATATGCTCGTCCTCAGCGAAATCCGTTACCTCGCCTATCTGCTTTAAATCTTTGTCGAGCACAAACAGGTTGTTGCTCTCGTTATAATTCTTATCGTATGAAGTAGTTGCTACGCGCAGGTTGCCGTTGTATTCGTCGAGAGCGTACTGATTGTTTACGGCGCCCTTAACACTGCCCGATGCGACAAACTCGATGCCGTCTTTTAAATCGATTTTTATGATTTGAGTCTGCTCGGGCTGATAATACGCGTAACCGTACGAATCATTTGTTCCGTCATCCTCGGGGTAGCTTCCGCTGTGGTAGAAGAAGCCGCCGCTGTCGGCTGAGAACCCCTCGCCGCTTTCGGCTGCGGCTTCGGTTTCATCTTCTTCAGCCTTGCTTTGCTGTGAAGCGTTTGGGAAGACCTCGTCGTAAACCTTCGGCGAATACTCGAGCGCAGTTACATACAGGTTATCAAGGTTGCAATACACTATATCGGCGCTGCCTAAGATCGCCTTTGTTTTTGCCGCCTGAGCGCTGTCCTCGGTGTTTATCATGCTGACTACAAGGAAGCTGCTTGTGCAGGGCTTTTGAACCGAATAAATATCTTCAAGCGGTATCTCGCTGCTCTCAATGCTGTCCGCCGTAGATGATACTTTTCTGCCCGCCGTGGGAATATCCCGGTCGTTTGACACGGCAGAGTCAGATACGATATACAAAGCTCCGCCGATCATGCGCGAGGAGGTGTATCTTCCGCTCTGAAAAAATGAATCAACGCGCTTAATATCATTTACATCCGAGATATCAAAAATATCCGCAACCGTTTTACAGGAAATACGGGAAGATGTATGCTCTGTTGAAAGGGTTATAAGTCGGCCGCCGTAAATATAGAAATCGTTGACATAGGCATAACCGGCGCCGTCATTTTGGCTTTCATCCAAATTTAAAGCCTTTATTTCAGCGACCTTCTTAGAGTTTTTGCCCTCCGCGGAGAAAACCTCGATAACGTTACCGTTGAGATAGAAGATGTTTTTATCCGTGGTTTTTACCGTATCCGCCTCCTCTACTCCTACCGACTGAACATAGGTGTCGTTGTGGTATGACGAAGCAGCCGACGAGCCGCTGTCAAATACTTTATTTCCCGACGATGAGCCCGAGGACGAATTTGAGGATGAGCCTGAGCTGCCTCCTGACATGCTGCCCGATGAATTTGCGGCTCCGTCGGCGTAATAATCCTCCAAATAATAATCGTTAGATGTGTTTCCGAGATAACTGCTTACTTTAATAACGTTTTTAAGCTCGGACTTAAGCTCGTCACGGCTTGTAAACCCGCGAAGCGAGGCCGCATTTGAAGCAGGCGCTTTCAGGTTTTTCTGTTCCGCGGGCTTTACGCTGCCGAACACGCCCGTAAAGGTCAAGGTGCAGGCTGTTGCTACCGCAGCCGCGGCAACCGCCGAAATACCGAACGCCGCTTTCTTTTTGCTTTGCTTCGGCGGCAAAAGGTTGAGCTGAGGAATATCGTTTTCAAGGTGATCAAGCACAAACTGCCCGTCGATTTCCCCGGGAGCGTTTACACCGCTGCTGTCAAACTTGTCTTTTATAAAATCGAAATTATTATCTTTCATAACCGTCACTCCAGAAAATTCTTCATTTTAGCAAGCGCCCGTGAAAGCTTTGAACGCACCGTTGAGTGTTTTATACCGAGCATTTCGGCGATCTCGCGCGTTTTGTAGCCGGAGATAACCGACAGCAGCACAATGTCCTTTTCCTCTGCCGAAAGGAGCGCAAGCGCCTCCTCAAGCTCGGGAGCCAAGTGGTCGTCGGTTACGGGAACATCGCCGCTTTCATCGAGGCTGAGTACATCTTTGCGCGCGCTGTTTTGGCTTAGAACAGCGCAGCATTTGCGGTACAGTATCTGAAAAATCCAGCTTACAAAAGCTTTTTCGCTTTTAAGACGCGAAATACCGGCGTACGCCTCCGCAACGCAGTCCGCAACAGCGTCCTGCGCGTCGTGGGCGTTGCCGAGCTTAAAATACGCATAACGGTAAAGGCTGTCTTTGTGCTGTAAGTAAAGCTGCGCGAACGCCTGTTTGTCGCCTGCCCTCGCTTTGTTTATTGTATCCGTACTCATTTTTTGCCTCCAACGATATCGTTCAATTATACAGTGTCGGAATTAGTCGGTTTTGTTGCATAATATATTCAAAAAAATAAAAAACGCGCCGTTTGCGGGCGCGTTTTAAAAATTATGCCATCTGGAAATCCGAGATGTAGCAGTCAATGCATTTTTTGATTGTTTCCTTTGCCTTTTTCGCGCCGCTTACCTCAGCAACAGAAGTCTCCTTGCCCTTTTCGAGCGATTTATACACCGCGAAAAAATGCTGGATTTCCTCAAAGACATGCTTGGGCAGATCCTTGATGTCGCTGTATGTGCTGTAGTTGGGATCACCGAGAGGTACGGCAATTATCTTTTCATCCTTGCTGTCGCCGTCGATCATATTGAGCATTCCGATAGGCTTGCACTCTACCAGAGTCATCGGCAGAATCGTCTCGCTGCACAGAACGAGAACGTCGAGCGGGTCGCCGTCGTCGGCAAATGTGCGCGGAATAAAGCCGTAGTTAGCAGGATAATGAGTTGAAGTAAAAAGCACGCGGTCAAGCTTTAAAAGACCTGTTTCCTTGTCGAGCTCATATTTGTTTTTATCTCCCTTTGAAATCTCGATAACAGCGTAGAAATCCTCGGGTGTAATGCGTTTCGGTGAAATGTCGTGCCAAATATTCATAGCGTTTCCCCCTTGTTTATTTCTTCTATTATAGAATTTTAACGCCTATGTGTCAAGCTTTATTTTTTACGTCAGAAATTATCTTGATAAGCTGGATTAAAATTGTAGGCGCGATTGCAAGAACAAGAATCATAAGCGTCTGCATTCCCGTGATATCCGCAACACAAAACAGCGGATGAAGCGAGGGTATGAACAGAACAAGCGAAAGCAGCAGAACTCCCGCGAAAAACGCGCCTACGCTTGCGAGGTTTGACGTCAGTCCGAGCTTGAAAATCGACTTTTTGCCGCGGCAGTTAAAGCCGTGGAAGAGCCTTGCGAGAGTCAAAACAGCAAAAGCCATTGTGCTTGCGACCGCAGCGCTTGTAAACAGTCCCGCGAAAAACGCCGTAATTACCGAAGCCGCAATCAGCGCGCCCTGAGCGAACATAAGCGTGGTGAAATCCTTTGTGAGTATTCCCGCCTTTGGATCCCTGGGCTTTTCTGAGAGCAGACCGTCCTCGGGCGGCTCCATGCCGATAGCGATTGCGGGCAGCGAATCGGTGAGCAGATTGATAAACAACAGGTGAACAGGCATAAACGGAACCGGCATTGCTCCCAATGACGTGAACAGCACCGTAATTATAGCCGCCATGTTGCCCGAAAGCAGGAACAGTATGGCGTTTTTGATGTTGCGGTAAACGCTTCTTCCGTTAGCCACCGCCTTGATGATAGTTGCGAAGTTGTCGTCCTGCAAAATCATTGAGGCGGCGTCCTTTGAAACCTCGGTGCCCGTAATGCCCATAGCTACGCCGATGTCTGCTTTTTTGAGGGCGGGAGCGTCGTTGACGCCGTCGCCTGTCATGGAAACAATATTGCCCCTGCGCTGCCAAGCCTCGACGATGCGGATTTTGTTTTCGGGCGAAACACGGGCATATACCGAAATTCGGGGCAGCTTGTCATCGAGCTCGCTGTCGCCCATCGCGTCAAGCTCCATGCCTGTAAGGGCAATGTCGCCCTCGCGCATTATTCCTATCTGCTTAGCTATAGCGGAAGCGGTAACCTTGTGGTCGCCTGTAATCATAATTGGCTTGATTCCCGCGCGGACAGCGTCGGCAACCGCCTGACGGCTCTCCTCACGCGGAGGATCTATCATCGATACCAAACCGACAAAGGTATATTCGTTCTCGGTTTCAACACTGAGCTTTTCGGTGCTCTCCTTGTAGGCAAACGCAAGAACACGCAGACCTTGCTCGGAATAAGCCTGATTTTGTTTGATTATCGCCTGTCTGTCATCATCGGTTATTGGGCGAACGCCGTCTTTTGTTGTTATGCTCACACAGCGCTCAAGAATTGAGTCGAGCGCGCCTTTTGTAAGAATATGCGACACGCCGTGGAGCGTGTATTTTGTGGACATCATTTTGCGGTCGGAGTCAAACGGAACCTCCTCCTCGCGGTTTATTACGTCGCGTATTACATTCTCGTCAATGCCGAGATGACGTGAGGACTCAATAAGCGCGTACTCGGTAGGGTCGCCAAGTCCCTTGCCGTCGACAATGCTTGAGTCGTTGTTGAGTATCATTCCGTAAATGAGCTGACGGTGCGCAGCGTCGGAAAGGTCAAGCATCTCTTCTCGGATGCTTTCACCGTTGATATATATTTTTTGAACCGTCATTTTATTTTGCGTGAGCGTTCCCGTTTTGTCGGAACAGATCACCGACACGCAGCCAAGGCTTTCAACTGCCTTTAGATCTTTGATAACGGCGTTTTCGTTTGCCATTTTACGTGTTCCGAGCGCCTGGACAATGGTGACTATAGAGCCCAGCGCCTCGGGAATAGCGGCAACCGCGAGGGCTACGGCATACATAAGCGAACCTAAAACAGCCTCACCCTTCCAGCCGCCCTGCCACATTGAGAGCACAAATACAAGGGCGCAGATCGCCATTATGATAATAGCCAGACGCGCCGAAAACTGGTCGAGGCTCTGCTGCAAAGGCGTTTTCTTCTCCTTTGCGGAATTCATAAGCGCGGCTATTTTGCCTATTTCGGTGTCCATGGCGGTTTCGGTGACAACTACCATCGCCCTGCCGTAGGTGACAAGGCTGCCCGAGAACACCATATTAGTGCGGTCGCCAAGCGGCGTTTCGCCCTCTATGGGAGCCTCGGTTTTGTCTATATTGGTCGATTCACCCGTGAGCGAGCTTTCGTTTACCTGGAGCGAATAGTTGTGGATTATCCTTCCGTCTGCCACGACCATGTCGCCGGCTTCGAGAATAACTATGTCGCCGGGGACAATTTTCTTGGAGTCGATCTCGATTTTCTGCCCGTCGCGTATCACCTTTGCCGAGGGTGAAGAAAGAGATTTAAGGCTCTCCAAGGATTTTTCCGCCTTGATATGCTGAACCGTGCCGAGAATGGCGTTCATTATTATTACAGCAAAAATAACGATCGTGCTTTCAATATTGCCCGAGAACATCGAGATGATCGCGGCGGCAATGAGGATTATCACAAGCAAGTCCGCAAACTGGCTTAAAAAGACCATAAGCGCGGTTTTCTTTTTTCCTTCGGCAAGCGCGTTCTCACCATGCTTTAAAAGGAGCTCGTCCGCTTTTCGGCGCGAGTGTCCGTCCGTTGTGACTTGCATAGCCTCAAGGACTTCGGCGCTTGTTTTTTGATACCAGTCAGCCATCTTCTTCCTCCTCATCGATTACATTGTTTGATGTCATTTCAACAGTATTTATTTCTACAATAGAATTATCGTCAAATCTGTATTTGGGTTCCTTCGGCTTTTTCGGCTTGCTGAACATTGTAAGGATAATGGCGATAAGGCAAAGAAACAC
>ONMK01000073.1 GCA_900318905.1 uncultured Eubacteriales bacterium
CGATAAATACCAGAGATCGTCCGTCATGCATTCCGGCATTGCCGCCATAACCTCGGCGTTAACCGAAAGCTGGTTGATGATGTTGTTTGACGACGAAACATCGCCCGAATTTTTACCCTTGAACTTACACCACCAGCCGGTGTACTGCTCGTAGTCGTTTACGCCCATAGTGCGCAAATCGCGCGCCACGCCTACGGCGTTGCCGAGCGAGTTGTCGTAATCCCAAACAGGCGAGCCGTAAAATTTATACTTGCCGTCCTCATCGGCTTTGTAGGTAAAGAATGTACTCGATACGCCCGAATCCCAGTTCTTTCCGAGCTCGTTAATCAGGTAAAGCTTTGCGAGCGATTCGACGTCTCCGACATTGGAAACCTTGCCGCTCTTGTTCCTCGTTGTTCTGGCAAAGGTATCAAATTTTGACTTCGCGTAATCCAAAACTCCCTGGTAGTTGGGATCTCCCGCGTCAAGCTCGGGAGCTTTTAGTGTGATTTTTGTGCCGTTTGAAGCTACAAAGTAGTAATCGTCGGGGCCTGCGCTGGCGTCAACCTCGGCAACAAAGGGGAAGTCGCTCTTGAGCGTTCCGTCCTCGTTGAGGTACTCGTCGCCCGAGATATCGTCGAGCACAGCGCCGGTGTCGACCTTCTCGCACATCTGGTATGAGCCCCAGTAATAGCCGTTAACGTAAAAATCAACATAGCGCGAATCCGAGGCGTAGGGCATTCCCACCGCGTCGGAAAGGTCGTACAGGAAGCGGTTTCTGGAGAGCGAATCGTCCTGGTAATTCGCGAGCAGAGAATACTTTTTGGACTTTGCCATTCCGCCGATTGACACCTTCGAATCGTAGGTGATGTTGTAGCCCTTCTTAGGCTTGTCCCAGGTGGTGTTGCCTCTGCCCTTAATCTTCTTAATTGTCGTGTTGTCTACCTTGCCCTTTTGGTCGACAATCGCGCCTGTTGCCTTTGCGCTGAGGCTCTTGTCGGCGTTGAGGTAGGTCATAAGGTCGGTGCCGTTGCCGTCGGCGTTAGAGTTGTTTACATAAACCGCCGCCTCGGCGCTCGACTTCATAAACTTAAGAGTATACGAAGCTCTGCCTACGCTTACGGTATAGCTGCTGTCTGCGCTGTAAGCAACAGTCTTTGTCTCGTCGGGCGCTATAGACACGCCGTTTACGGAAACGGACGAATCGTAAGCGTTGTAGATGTCAACCTTTTCTCCGCTTGCAGACGACGGAAGGAAGAAATACTTGACATTTTCGTTGATTTCAACGAAGTCCTCGTCGTGCTCGCACTGCCACGCAACCCACGCATTTGCGTCGGCTGAGTTTAGAACGGCGTGCGCGTAGAGCGCAGGCTCAGCCGTAAAGGCGGTCGGCTTGCCCTGCTCTGTCTCCTCTGCTCCTACGGGAACAAGTGACAAAACGGACAGCGCCATAATTACCGCTAAAATGACACATATTGTCTTTTTCATGAACAATACCCCCTAATTGTATTAAATTTTGCGTATAATTATTGTTTATTTTTATTCTATCACGTGACTTTCACATTATCAAGCGAAATTTCTCAAATTCTTTTCTTTTTTTAAAATAACCTTTATTTTTCAGTTTTTATTTGTTATAATAAAAACTACTTTGATACTGCGGTATTATCGCGGTAATTTTTTAAGGACGTGATTAATATGACTGATAATAAGAAACATTCCTTCAGAGCTCCCTTGGCGGCGATACTTGCGGCGCTTATCGGCGCGACCGCACTGCTCGCAGGCTGCGGCGGCAACAGCGAATCCGAAGGCTCGAGCGAGAACGAAACGCGCGTTGTCACCGAAACTCAGGTTGTTACAAGGGTTGTAGACGGCGTTTACACCGACGAAAACGGCAATCCCATTAAGGATGAAAACGGTCAGCCCATGACCGCTCCCTCGGGAACTCCCGATACCGAAGTAAGCGGCGGTTCGGCAAACAACGGCAACGGCACTGCCAATAACGCAAACGGCAACGGCGGCGCGGCTGCAAATTCAGGCTCGGCTTCAAGCAGCGCAGGCGGAAACTCTGCTAACAATAACGGCGGAAGCGGCAGCAGCGCTTCACAGGCTGACGACAAGAGCAGCAGCTCAAAGGCTGACGACAAGAGCGGCGACAGCGAGAAAAAGGGCAGCGGTACTCTCAGCGTAGGCGGCAAGACCTACAATGTAGGAGACAAGGTAACCTGCACCTACACACTTACCTGCAAAAAGCTCCTCAGCAACTTCCAGGCTATGGTTAAGTACGACAACAAGTATCTTAAACCCACAAACGCCTACCTTGACGGACCTGCAAAGGCAGGCAGCGTAATCAATTACGAGCTCTACGAAAAGGGACTTATCAAGTTCAACGGAATTAACCTCAACGGCTACAACTACACAAAGGGAGCAAACTTCCTTGTTGTTGAGTACGAGGTTGTTGACGGCGGAAGCACAACTCCCGAATTTATCTGGGAAATCGCGAGCGATACAAAGGACAACGCGCTTATCACCAACCACAAGGCTGATTCCTCAATCTCGCTTTCCGCAAGCTTTTCTTAATCAAACATTAAATAATCTATTTATGAAGCCGGCAGAAAATTGCCGGCTTCAAGCTTTTTAAATGATTACGCGCGTAAACTGTACCTTATTTTTTATTTATATCTGTATATTTTTTAATATACAGTAATGTGATATAATCCGAGTGTACTTTCGAAATGTACTTAAAATTTTAGGTAATATTGGGTTATTTTTCCAACACAAAGAAGGAGGCATATATTATGCAAAGCACAAGAGCAATCTCAAAGCCGTCCGCGACCGCAAAGACCGTTGCGCTCAGCGCGATGTTTGCCGCGTTGGTTACGGTGACAACTGCTTTTATCAAAATTCCTACTCCACTGGGCTATGTTCACGCAGGAGACTCTATCATTTATCTCGCGGCGTCGGTTCTTCCCGGACCGTTCGGAATAATCGCTTCGGCTGTCGGCGGAGCGCTTGCAGACTTAATCTCGGGTTATCCGCACTGGGCAATTCCCACGGCGATAATCAAGGCGCTCAACGTTCTGCCGTTTGTACTGTGCAGAATCGCACTGAAAAACAACAGCCGTTATGACAGAATTATCAACCTGCCGAACCTGCTGATGGTAATTCCGTCAACGTTCGTCACACTCGGCGGTTATCTGCTCGCAAATGCGTTTTTCCACGGCTTTGCCGCAGCGTTTGCCGCTGTAATTCCTAACCTTTTGCAGGTTGCGGTTGCCGCAGTGCTGTACATCGCGCTCGGTCTGTCGCTCGACGCGGTTCAGTTCAAGCAAAAGCTTTTTCCGAGATAACAAAATACAAATGCCGTCCTGATTTGGGCGGCATTATTTTTATGTTGATGTTTTTTGAATGTTGTGGTATAATGGATGATGGTATTTTATGTGGAGTAAGTAATAGAAATAAGGTGTAGATATGAACAGAACAAAAACCGTTGTAAAGGTGGGCACTTCGAGCCTTACTTATGAGAACGGAAAAATCAACTACCGCCGCATTGAGGCGCTTTGCAAGACGATTTGCGATTTACACAACAGCGGCGAGGATATTTTGCTTGTATCCTCGGGCGCGCTGGGTGTAGGAATGGGCAAGATGTGCCTTTCGCGCCGCCCGACCGACATCAAAAAGAAGCAGGCGCTTGCCGCTTTAGGTCAGTGCGAGCTTATGTTTATGTACGACAAGCTCTTCGGTGAGTACAACCACAACGTAGCGCAAATTCTTTTGACCTACGACGCGGTTGAAACCGAGAGCAAACGCCAAAATATCAACAACACAATCGACGAGCTGCTGAATATGGATATCATCCCTGTTATCAACGAGAACGACACCGTTGCGGTTGACGAGCTCGAGGGAAACAATTTTGGCGACAACGATATGCTTTCGGCGATTGTATCGAGGATTGTCGAGGCCGACAGGCTTGTAATCCTGACAGACATTGACGGACTTTACGACGCTAATCCGCGCGAAAATCCCGACGCGAAGAAGATTAACGTGGTCGAGAAAATTGACAAGAGCATTATGGATATGGCGGCAGGCTCAGGCTCAAACCGCGGCACAGGCGGAATGGTAACAAAGCTGCAGGCGGCAAATTACGCCACAAAGCGCGGCATTGAGGTTCACGTAATAAACGGCTCAAACCCCGAGAACCTATACAAGGTTTTTGAGGGCGAGGCACCGGGAACGGTGTTTAAGAGAATTGAAAATTGAAAATGGATAATGGATAATTAAGGGAATCACCTTGCGGTCGCCAAAAGTCAGCACGATATTAATTCATTCGGGAATAAAACGTTTGGGGAACGCAAACTTATCCTCCCGACCGAAATTAAACTCTAAACTATTAAAAAGGAGACAACCTATGACAACTCTTGAAATTATGGGTGCAAAGGCTAAGGAAGCCTCGCGCTTTCTGATGACGGCAGGCTCTAAAAAGGACGACGCGCTGCTCGCGATTGCGAAGGCGCTCAGAGAGCACAGCGAAGAAATTATCAAGGCGAATTCCATTGACATAAAAAACGGCGAGGAAGCAGGACTTACCGTATCGCTCCTCGACCGCTTAAGACTTGACGAAGCGCGTATTGAGGGCATGGCTGTCGGCGTTGAGCAGGTTGCAGCTCTCCCCGACCCCGTCGGAAGAGTTCTCGACGGCAGAACCCTTAAAAACGGGCTTAAAATTCAGAAGGTTAGCGTACCGATGGGCGTTATCGGAATTATCTACGAGGCTCGTCCCAACGTTACCTCCGACGCGGCGGCACTCTGCCTTAAGGCAGGCAACGCCGTTATTCTCCGCGGCGGCAAGGAAGCGATTAACTCTAACACCGCGATTATGGCGGTTATGCGCGAGGCTGTTAAAAATGTCGGCTTCCCCGAGGACTGCGTAGCTCTCGTGACCGACACAACACGCCAGAGTGCTACCGAGCTTATGCAGCTTTCCGAGTACCTTGACGTTCTCATTCCGCGCGGCGGAGCAGGACTTATCAAGAGCGTTGTAAACAACTCAAAGGTTCCCGTAATCGAGACAGGCGTGGGCAACTGCCACGTTTATGTTGACGACAGCGCCGACATCAAGATGGCGGCTGACATTGTATTTAACGCAAAGACCTCGCGTCCCTCGGTTTGCAACGCGATTGAAACCGTGCTTGTTCACGCTGACATCGCTGACAAGGCACTGCCTGCGATTAAAGCCGAGCTCGACAAGATGAATGTTGAAATCCGCGGCTGCGAGAGGACAAAGCAAATCCTCGGTGACAGCATTATCCCTGCAACTGAGGACGACTACGCAAGGGAATTCCTCGACTACATCCTCGCGATTAAGGTTGTGGACAGCATTGACGACGCGATTGCGCATATCGCAAAGTACAGCTCAGGCCACAGCGAGAGCATTGTGACAAGCGACTACCGCAACGCGGATAAATTCACCTCATGCGTTGACTCGGCGGCGGTTTACGTTAACGCTTCAACACGCTTTACCGACGGCGGCGAGTTCGGTCTCGGCGCGGAAATCGGCATTTCAACTCAGAAGCTCCACGCGAGAGGTCCTATGGGCTTAAACGAGCTGACCAGCAACAAGTACGTTATCCACGGCGACGGTCAAATCAGATAAGCAGGTACATCAGCGCAAGCAGCAGCGACGGATCGCTGTTTTCGTCGCTGAGCAAGAGGATAAGCGCGAGAATTACGCTCTTTTCCTTGTCCTTGAACAGCGTTTCTATCAGCCCTGCTTTTTCGGGCTTTGGATTTGATTTTATTTCTTTTTCAGAATTATTTATATTCGGAAGCTCCGCCTTTTGTTCCTCTTTAACCTCGGGCTTCGGCTTGGGTTTTTCGGGCTCGCGGACAGCTTCAACACGTTCCTTCACGACGCGCGGACGGCTTATCTGCTGGGCGCGGCGGAACGCTTCTTCCTCAAATCCGGGCATAACACACCTGCTTTCCTGAACATTTACAGATTAAAAATACCGCTGTCCTTAATCAGCGGAATTATCCTTACAAGCTTCATAAGGCGTCGGGCACGGTCGAGCTTTTGCTGCTTTTCCTCGCTCAGAAACGGTCTGAGCGCGTGTAACAGACGGCTCACGTCGTCATCCTCGGAAAAGCCGCTAATCATCGGCGCAAACTTTGTTAAAGCGCTCATCAGCTCACCGTTTGCACCACTCACAATTGGAGTAGGCGCAGGCGGCGGAGAGCTTGGCTGACTTACGGGGCTATCCCCCGACAGCCCAAGCTGAGCGCCTAAGCCCTGCAGCTGCTTAAGCGCCTCGGGATCGCTTAAAATTTTATTTATTTTATCCTGAATATCCGACATTTAGGCATCTCCTATTTATCGCTCAGCAGCTTCATTATCGCCTTAGCCTGGGGAGAATTCAAAACCTGCTTTGTCTTTTCGGGGTCCGACAGCACGGCGTTAAACTGCTTTGCTTCCTCGCTGTCGGCGTTTTTGAGCAGGCTTTGTACATCTCCCTTTTGCGCGGCAGAGGTTATCTCATTTGAAGAAACCCCGAGCTTTTTTGAAAGCTGAGATAAAAGATTATTTATATTTTCAGACACAAAAACCACCTCACGATATACTATGCAGCACAGTGCAAAATAGAACGGAGAATTTTATGCGTATTTTGGTTGTATCGGACTCCCACGGAGATTATAACAGCTTAAAAAAAGCGATTGCCGCCCAGCCGTCGGCAGAGGTCATCGTTCACTGCGGCGACGGCTCGAATGAGGTTGAGTCGCTCAAAATCGACTTCCCCGAAAAGCAGCTTATCGCCGTTCGCGGAAACTGCGACTGGTCGAGTATGCTGCCGCCCACCGAGGTTGCACAGGTCGGCGGAAAAAGGCTTTTCGTCACCCACGGACACCTATATCAGGCAAAATTCACCATCTATAATATGATTTGCGCCGCAAGGGAGGAAAAGGCGGACATTCTCCTCTACGGCCACACCCACTGCGCTATGAATGAGTACGACGACGGACTTTACATTATGAACCCCGGCTCGTGCCACGGCTACGGCGCAACCTACGGATACATCGACATCACCGACAAGGGCGATATCGTCACAAACATTGTAACGATTAAATAACTATGAACACAGATTATAAGCCCGTTAATAAAGCTTCGGACATAATAAAAAATATAACTGAATCGGGCAGGCTTCCCCACGCCTTTATCATCGAGGGCGGCGGTGATGAAGCCGCTGAGCTTGCAAAGTA
>ONMK01000002.1 GCA_900318905.1 uncultured Eubacteriales bacterium
CGAGCATTACGACATAGTTTCAGCCTATCAAAAAAGTATGCGCGGCAGCGACCCCGACGCGGCTCTCCATTACCTCGGAAGGCTGCTTGAGGCAGGGGACTTGCCCTCGGCGTGCCGTAGGCTAATGGTCTGCGCCTGCGAGGACGTCGGGCTTGCATATCCTCAGATCATTCCCATAGTTAAATCCTGCGTTGATATCGCTCAGGCTGTGGGGCTTCCCGAGGCAAGAATCCCTCTTGCCGACGCGGTCGTTATGGTCTGTAACGCTCCAAAATCAAACTCCGCTTACATGGCTATAGACGCCGCTTTAGCCGATATCCGCCGCGGCAGAACAGGCCCCATTCCGCGTCAGCTTCAAAACAAGCACTACGACGGCGAGGACAACCAAAACAAGGGGCAGCATTATCTGTACCCTCACAGCTATCCTAACCACTACACACCTCAGCAGTACCTGCCCGACGCCATAAAAGACAGCGTTTACTATCACTTTGGCGACAACAAAAACGAGCAGGCGTTCAAGGCGTATTGGAATAAAATAAAAGGTGAATTAGATAAAAATATTTGAAAGGCGGTGTACTTATGGAGTTTACGCCTGTCGCGTATATTTATAACGATTTTCCCTCAAAATTCGGGCTGCCAAGGCAAAGCGGAATGTCGGAGCACCTGCTCTCAAAAATCGTAATGGAAAAGAGTTTTGATAATATCGAGGCTTTTAGAGGCATTGAGGACTTTGAGTACCTTTGGCTTATCTGGCTTTTTGAGCCGATGGGCAAGAGGGAATGGTCGCCCACAGTCCGTCCTCCAAAGCTCGGCGGCAACAAGCGTATGGGAGTATTCGCCACGCGCTCGCCTAACCGCCCCAACCCGATAGGACTTACGCGCGTAAAGTTCGTTTCGATCACGCACAGCGCGTCCGATGGAACGGTGCTTACCGTCGCGGGCGCTGACTTGATGAGCGGAACCGCTATCCTCGATATAAAGCCGTATCTGCCGTATGCCGACAGCGCCCCCGAAGCTTATACAGGTCCTTACGGTCCATCAAAGCAAAAGCTGCTCGAGGTTGAGATACCGGAAGATATCGAGGCGCTGTTTACCTTGGAGCAGCGCGCCGCGCTGAAAGAGGTGCTCTCTTATGATCCGCGCCCGGGCTATCAGACCGACAGCGAGAGGACTTACGGCTTTCCTTACGCGGGTTATGATATAAGATTCAAAGTCCAAGGACAAACGCTAAAAGTGATCGAAGCCAAGCAATTATCGAAATGAGTGAAGCATATGAGATGTTTAATAGCGGATCTGGTCGTTGAGCTGGAGCCCGTATATGACGAAACAAAAACGCTTGCAAAGCCGTTTTTATACAGCGGCAGCCGCGAAACGGACATAGCTCTTTCATATACCGAAAAATATTTTCAAAATCTGCTAAACCGCAGGGCACAGGGCGTTACAGAGGGAGAAATGGAAAACTTTGCGTTCAGCAATATGTTTAACCGCAGGGCTATTAAGTTTTCCACAATGCTCGTTCATTCCTCCGCTCTTATATATAACGGCGGAGCTTATCTCTTTTCTGCGGATTCGGGCGTGGGCAAGTCCTTCCATACCCGCCTCTGGCTAAAGGCTTTCGGGAATAAGGTTCATATAATGAACGACGACAAGCCGGTTGTGCGCCTTTACGACGACCGCGCGATCGCGTTCGGAACACCCTTTGACGGCGGCAGCAGAATAGCGCTGAACGAAAGCTATCCCTTAAAGGCGATCGTTTTTCTTGAAAGGGGAGAGCAAAACAGCGTCAGAGTACCTGACAGCAAAGAGGTTATCCAAAGGCTGTATTTCCAGACCGCGCATATGGTGAGCATGGAAATCGCCGATAAAATGCTCAAAAACTTTGAAAAGCTCCTTTCGCTCACGAGCTTTTATATCCTTACATGCAATATGGATATTGAAGCGGCAAGGGCAGCATTTGACGGAATAATAAAACAGTAACACTGCCGGGCAGAAAGCGTAAAAAGCCTTCTGTCCGTTTTTCTTATCACAAAATATATTTTGTCTATTGTTATTTTACACAACATGTTGTATAATTATTATAAATATACAATTAAAGGTGATAGTATGATAAAAACGCTTGCTTCACATATCAAAGGGTATGTTAAGGCGTCAATAGCCACGCCCTTGTTTATGATTCTGGAAGTAATAATGGAAATGCTTATTCCTCTTCTCATAAGCTCTATGATCGACCAGGGAATCAACCATACGGTTATTGAAAACGGAGTTGAGGTATCCTCGCCCGACATGGGGCATATCGTGCTTATGGGCGGACTTATGCTGCTGTGTGCTTTGGTGGCTCTGTTCGGCGGCGCTATGGGCGGTGTGTTCGGAGCAAAAGCCTCGGCAGGTTTTGCCCGCAACCTGAGAAGCTCAATGTTTGATAATATCCAGACCTTCTCCTTTGCAAATATCGACAGGTTTTCGACCGCGGGCTTGGTAACGCGCATGACGACCGACGTTACAAACGTTCAGAACGCTTACCAAATGATACTCAGAATCTGCTTCCGCGCGCCCGTAAGCCTGATCGTTGCTATGACTATCACTATGATGATCAACGCAAAGCTCGCGAGCATTTATCTTGTAGCCGTGCTGTTTTTGGGCGTTGTAATGTTCTTTTTGATTCGTAAAACGCACAAGTATTTCACTCAGGTTTTTGAGAAGTATGATGAGCTCAACGCCAACGTCCAGGAAAACGTGAAGTCTATCCGCGTAGTAAAGGCGTTTGTGCGCGAACACCATGAAATCAGCAAATTCGAGCGCGCCACGCTTAATCTGTATATCCTGTTCCTCAAGGCTGAAAAGCTGATGGTATCGGTATCTCCGCTTATGATGATCACCGTTTACGCTTCGATCATCGCTATAAGCTGGTTCGGCGCGAATATGATAGTCGGCGGCGAGCTGACAGCGGGCGAGCTGACGAGTATGCTCGCTTACTGCATGAATATCCTGATGAACCTGATGATGATAGCTTTCATCTTTATCATGCTCACAATGAGCCTTGCAAGCGGCAAGCGAATTGCCGAGGTGCTCAAAGAAAAGGCGACTATCCGCAACCCCGAGAACCCCGATTATGATGTTCCCGACGGAAGCATCGATTTTGAAAACGTTGTATTCAGTTATTCGGAAAAAAGCGAAAAGCCTGTTCTGAATAACATCAATCTACACATCAAATCAGGCGAAACAATCGGTATCGTCGGCGGCACCGGCAGCTCTAAAACAAGCCTTATCAACCTTATCGGAAGGCTGTATGACGTCAGCGAGGGTTGCGTTAAAGTCGGCGGCAAGGATGTCCGCAGCTACGACCTCGAGGTGCTCCGCGACAAGGTATCCGTTGTGCTTCAAAAGAACGTACTTTTCTCGGGAACGATTCTCGATAATCTCCGCTGGGGCAACGAAAACGCTACCGAGGAGGAATGTGTTGAAGCGTGCAAGCTTGCGTGCGCGGATGATTTTATCCGCGATTTTCCCGACGGCTACAACACCCGAATCGAGCAGGGCGGCACAAATGTTTCGGGCGGTCAGAAGCAGCGCCTCTGCATAGCCAGAGCGCTCCTGAAAAAGCCGCTTATTCTTATTTTAGACGACTCTACAAGCGCCGTTGACACCGCTACCGACGCAAAAATACGCAGGGCGTTTGCCGAGGAGATACCAAACACTACAAAGCTGATCATTTCACAGCGCATTTCAAGCGTTGAGGGCGCCGACCGTATTGTAGTTATGGAAAACGGCGAAATAAACGCTGTAGGCACTCATGACGAGCTGATGAAGAGCTGTAAGATATACAGCGAAACATATACCGCGCAAACAGTAGGCGCGGGCGATTTTGACAAGAAAGGGGAGAAGTGATATGGCAGGACCTACTCCGGGGCACAGAAGGAATACCCAGCCCCGAGCAAAAATCGACGATCCGAAAAAGAGCATGAAAACCTTTAAACGGCTTCTTGCCCTTATCTTTAAAAGATACAAGGTTCACATGATTTTCGTGTTTATCTGCATCATTGTCAGCGTTCTTGCAAGCGTTCAGGGAACTCTGTTTATTCAGACGCTGTTTGACGATTACATCACCCCCTTGGTTGATCAGGTCGCTCAGGGCAAAGAGGCTGATTTCACTCCGCTTCTTTTTGCAATCTCACGCGTCGCTGTATTTTATATCATAGGTGCCGCTGCTACGTATACGCAGTCGCGCATAATGATTTACGTTACACAGGGCACTATGCGCGACCTCAGAAACGATATTTTCAGGCATATGGAAAGCCTGCCGATAAAGTACTTCGACACTCATAAGCACGGCGATATTATGAGCGTTTATACCAACGACGTCGATACTCTGCGCCAGATGATAAGCCAGAGTATGACTCAGGTATTTAACAGCGCTATCACTATCGGCGCGGTGCTTGCGAGTATGTTCGTTTTGAGTCTGCCGCTTACTCTGCTGACGCTCCTAATGGTTGCCGTAATGCTGTTTGTTTCAAAAACACTTGCCGGCAAAAGCGGAAAATACTTTGTCACGCAGCAAACCGATTTGGGAACCGAAAACGGCTTTATTGAGGAGATGATGAACGGCCAAAAGGTCGTCAAGGTCTTTAATCACGAGAAAAAGAGCGTTGAGGATTTTAACAAGCTCAACGATAAGCTGTTCAACAGCTCATACAACGCCAATATGTTTGCTAATATCATAATGCCTATCAACGGTCAGCTCGGCAATGTAAGCTATGTTCTCTGCGCTATTGCGGGCAGCATTCTTGCAGTCACATGCTCTGGCATTCCCGTGCTCGGACTTTCGCTCGGCTCGCTTGTAAGCTTCCTCACCTTTAACAAGAACTTTAACCAGCCCATAAGCCAGGTCAGCCAGCAATTCAACAGCATAGTAATGGCTTTGGCAGGCGCCGAAAGGATCTTTGCTCTGCTGGACGAAAAGAGCGAGGAAGACAACGGCTATGTTACTCTTGTAAATGCCGAAATCAAAGACGGCAAGCTTACAGAAACAGACAAGCGCACAGGAATGTGGGCGTGGAAGCACACCCATCAGGCAACGGGCGAAATCGAATACAAGCCCCTTCGCGGCGATCTGGTGATGGACGACGTCGATTTCGGCTATACCGACGACAAAATCGTTTTGCACAACGTTGATATTTACGCCAGACCGGGACAGAAAATCGCATTTGTCGGCTCAACCGGCGCCGGCAAAACGACTATCACTAACCTGATTAACCGCTTTTACGACATTCAGGACGGCAAGATCCGATATGACGGAATAAATATCAATAAAATCAAAAAATCCGACTTAAGGCGTTCACTGGGCGTTGTTTTGCAGGAGACTAACCTGTTCTCGGATACGATAATGGAGAACATAAGGTACGGCAGACTTGACGCAACCGATGATGAGGTCATCGCCGCGGCGAAGCTTGCAAACGCTGACAGCTTTATCCGTCAGCTCCCCGACGGCTACAATACCGTTATCAAAGCGGATGGCGGAAATCTCAGCCAGGGACAGCGGCAGATGCTCGCGATCGCCAGAGCCGCCGTTGCCGATCCTCCCGCGCTTATTCTCGATGAGGCGACAAGCTCCATTGATACCCGCACCGAAAAGATGGTTCAGGAGAGTATGGATAAACTGATGAAGGGCAGAACTACTTTTGTTATCGCTCACCGCCTTTCTACGGTAAAAAACTCCGACTGCATCATCGTGCTCGAGCAGGGCAGAATTATCGAACGCGGCACTCACGAGCAGCTTCTCGAGCAAAAGGGCAAATACTATCAACTGTACACAGGTAAAGCGAGTTAAGCCATGAAACAAAAGGTAAAAGCAATACTGTTAATAATAGTTTCTTTATTTGCGGCTGCCGCGATATTATGCTCCTGTTCGCTTGATTTTATCTTTGGCTCGGATGACAAGGAACCAACCAAGGAAAAGCTTGCGGTACATTTCCTCGACGTTGGGCAGGGAGATTCAATATTTGTCGAGCTGCCGAATAACAAAACAATGCTCATCGACGCGGGCGAAAACTACCACGGAGAGGGAATAATCAACTATATCCAAAAAGCGGGATACAGCAAGATAGATTACCTTGTTGCCACGCACCCTCATTCCGATCACATCGGCTCATTGCCTTATATCGTGCGCAACTTTAAAATCGGGAAGGTATATATGCCAAAAGTTACCGCTACTTCCAAGTTGTATGAAAGTCTGCTTAAGTCGATAAAAAGTAAAAAGCTCACCGTAAAAGACGCCAAAGCGGGAGTTAATATCGTAAAAAAGGGCGATTTGTCTGTCAGTATTATCGCGCCTTCAAAAATCGACGAAACCAACCTCAATAACTGCTCAATAGTAATAATGCTGAAGTATGGCGACAATTCGTTTTTGTTAACAGGCGACGCCGAAACAGGGGAGATGGACAGCATAAAAGCAGACTTGAACGCCGATGTGCTTAAAGCAGGTCATCACGGCAGCAAGAACTCCACTACGGAAAACCTGCTGACAAAAGTAACCCCTGAAATAACGGTTATCTCCTGCGGAAAGAACAATGAATACGGTCATCCGGATAAAGAGGTCCTGACTTTGCTTAAAAAATTCAAATCAAGCGTTTACAGAACCGATAAAAACAAAACGATAGTAATAACTTCGGACGGCAAAAACCTGACTGTCAGCACGGATAATCAATCTATAAAGAGGGCAAGCTGATGAAAAAGTTTACAGTGGACAGAATAGAGGGCGACAAGGCTGTTCTGATATGTGAAAACGGCACCACAGCGGTATTTGAAAGAAGCGCTCTTCCAAAAAGCATAAAGGAGGGCGATGTCCTTCGGTTTGATAACGGAAGCTGTTATCTGAACGCCGAGGAAACCGAGAGACGCCGCCAAAAAATCCAAAAGCTAATGTCCTCATTGTTTGAAGAAAAGTAAAAAACGGGGCGGAAATCGAACCGCCCCGAAAAAAATTGTTTTTTTAAAAATTTGTATTGACATTCTAAGTTCATTATGATATAATATCTCTCGTTAAGAAAAATTATGCGAGTGTGCTGGAATAGGCAGACAGGCACGTTTGAGGGGCGTGTGTCTTTGACGTACGGGTTCAAGTCCCGTCACTCGCACCAACAAGATTAATCTCAGAAATGGCTTTCTAAGGCTGTTTCTGGGATTTTTCTTTTTGCCTAAAACGTGCCTGATTTGGATTTTTTCGCCTATCGGAAAACTTAAATTTTTCCGATTTTTTTAAGAGGTTTTTCCGATGAAATCAGCTTGAAATTGAAAAAATGGTAAAAATCGTATGTAAATCATATAAGCTAATTTGAACAATATTTAGTGCATTATGCACTATACAATGATGCAACTGCATTTGCAAGTGATTCTTTCGTAGATTCTATCTCGTGCGTATAAATATTTAGTGTCGTACTCGTCTGCGAATGTCCTAACCAAGATGATACTGTTGTAACGTCCGATTTCGCACCTACAATCGCCTGTGTTGCATAAGCGTGCCTAAATGAATGTAAACCTTTAAATGTTATTCCCTCGCGCTCACAAAAGCGTTTAAGCCAAGTATAAGGGGTATTCGGATGAATGGGGTTTCCATCCCATTGTGTGAACAGCCTATCCGTTTCGTGCCATTGGTCGCCTGCGTTTTTCTTTTCTTCCGCTTGATATGCGTATAGGTCAAGAAGAATACCAGAAACATTTTTTGGCACATTTACCGTTCTAACACTTCTTTCCGTTTTCGGGGTATCGGTGTATGTGCCGGTTGCCTTGTTTCGGTAATTGCTTGTGCGCTCAATGTGGATAACTCCTGTTCTAAGGTCAATGTCTTTCCACTCCAAGCCTAAAACTTCTCCGCGCCGCATACCCGTAAACGCTAAGAGATTAAACAACGCTTTGTACTGCGCCGGAGCATCATTTAGTGCCGCCAAAATTGTTTTAACTTCATCGCACGAATAAACTTGTTTTTCTTGCTTTTGTGTTTTTGTGGGCTTTACTCCCTTGCAAGGGTTAAATGTCCTTATGTTATTTATAACAGCATGTTGAGGTGCCGCAAAGCGTAACAGATATCGCCTCAAACGCTTTTTATAATTCTCCGAATCTGACTCTCGGTGTTTATTTTGGTTCATACGCTTTTCGATTTGCAAAAGAAAAAAAATTCCTTATGTGCTTATTGACAGTGTAGTTCTCGGTGACGCTAACAGTGACGGCGTGTTAAATATCAACGACGTTACCGCAATCCAGCGCTATGCTGCAGAGTATTAGACTTTTAACGAGCTTCAAGTTAAAGCGGCAGATACTAACGCCGACGGTAAACTATCAATTGACGACGCAACGCTTATTCAAAGTCATTTTGCCGAGTTTGAGGTCCCGTATCCGATTGGGCAAATCATAAAATAATACTTATCAGCGGGGAGCTGCTGCAAAAAGCGGCTCTTCGCTTTTGCTATATAATAACAGTATTGTAATAAATCAATCTTTTTTATGTTTTTGCTTGAATTTTGTGAAAAATCTATATATAATTATATAAAAAATTTTTTTAGGAGAGATTTTTATGGAAAAAAGGGGACAGTGGAGCTCCCGCTTCACGTTCATTCTCGCTGCTGTCGGTTCGGCGGTTGGCTTGGGCAACGCTTGGCGTTTTCCGGGCTTGGCGGCTAAGCACGGCGGCGGAACATTTTTAGTGGTATACCTTTTTGCGATGCTTGTAATGGGTGTTCCGCTTTTGATGATGGAAATTTCAATTTCCAGAAAACTTCGCAAGGGCGCTATTGAGTCCATGCGCGGTATCGGAAAAAAATGGGAGCCTGTAGGCTGGGCGGCTACATCAAACGCGTTTGTTATCGTATGCTATTATTCAGTAGTATTTGCATGGGTTATCCTTATGTTCCTCAACTCTTGGCAGTTCGGAGGAATGACCGGCGACAACGATGCGGCTTCGGGATTGTTTCAAAAGCTGACTCACTCCACCTTTGCTGTTGACGGAACAATGATCCCCGGTCAGGTTCTTGTATGTCTGCTTATCGCATGGGGACTGATTTTCTTTTGTATCCGCAACGGCGCTAAGTCAGTAGGCAAGGTTGTTAAAATCACCGTTTTTGCTCCCGTAGTGCTCCTTCTCATAATGGCAATCAAGGGCTGCACAATGCCCGGAGCTATGGACGGCATTAAGATGTTGTTTGTACCGGATGCTTCAGCGTTTTCCGATCCCACTCTTTGGGTCGACGCGGTAGGTCAAGTGTTCTACAGCCTGTCAATCATGATGGCTATTATGTTTGCTTATGGTTCATATCTGGGCGATGACGCCGATGTTGCGGCTGACGCTATGATCATCGCCTTCTCCGACATGGCGGTAAGCGTTCTTTCGGGTGTTGTTTTGTTCTCAACAATGGGCGGAACAGGTATGCTCGACCAGGTAACCGACAGCGGTATCGTTACTGCGTTTATCGTTTATCCTCAGGCTATTGTTAACCTTACGGACATAGGCTGGTTCAACGCTGTTTTCGGCGCTGTATTCTATCTTATGCTTATTACGCTTGCTATCGACTCGGCATTCTCAATCGTCGAGGGTATTTCAGCTGCTATTGCCGATAAGTTTCATATCAAGCCCAAAACTGTTACTATCGCTGTATGCGCAGTCAGCGGCGTTATTTCGATCCTGTTTGTATCTCAGGCAGGTCTTGCGTGGCTCGACATCGTCGACCACTGGGCAAATTCAATCAACCTGATTATTGTCGGTGTTCTTGAGTGCATCGCCATCGGCTGGACATTCAGCCTTAAAAAGGTTCATAAAGAGATCAACAAAAACGCAAATCGATTTAAAATGCCTCTTTGGTGGCTTGTAGCTTCAATTCGTTTTGTTGCTCCGGTTCTGCTTGCAGGTCTGTTTGGCTGGAACATGTATGATTTGTTCGTTAAAAACAACGGCAACTACGGCGACTATCCCATGTGGGCTATTATCTGGGCAGGCTGGGTTGTATCCGCTCTTGTATTTATCAGCGGCTTTATCGCAAAAATCGTTGTCGCCCGCAAGAAAAAGAAGGGCTTTGTCGAAGACGAGGTTATTTGGGAGGATTAGTATCCCGAGATAAAAACCTCTTGTATAAATCGGATAAATGATGTATAATAACCATAGATATACTTATTTGTGTATCTATGGTTATTTATTTTACGGTGATTATTTATGAAGCTGCATTTAAAACGTGATTTATCGGCGGGTGACGCCGGCTTTACGGTTTTTGATGAGAGCGGAATGGAAAAGTACCGCGCCGTTTCCGTAAAGACTAAGGTTACTAAAAAAACAAATCTTTTATTGCTGAACAGCAAAGGGGATATTGCGGCTAAAATCCGCAGACTTCCGATCGTCGGTACGTACACCTTTGTGCTTAAGGTCGCAAAGTCGCACATCACCTTTGTTATTGTCCCGACAAAAAACGGAATTTTATCGTATTTTTACGGCAATAACTGGCATATCAACGGCAGTATATCAGCAAAGGATTTTACTATCATCGACGTTGACAAATCAGTTATACTTAGTCACCGCAAGCATGCCGATTACTGTACGCTCGAAATATTTGATGATGAACATGAGCTGTACTGCGTATCTGCGGCAATATGTGCCAACTTGATAAACACTATCGAAAAACCCGTCATACAGGCGGCAAATATATAAATCGGAGGGTTATGCTATGAATAAACTGTTAAAGCTTTTAAGTGAAAACGCGCATTTTTCAACGGCTGAGCTGGCGGCGATGCTTGGCGAGAGTGAGGAAGCCGTAAAGGCTCAAATCAAAGAATATGAAGATAAAGGAATCATTAAAGGATATCAAGCGATCATCAATTGTGACGACGGTTATGTAGAGGCGCTTATCGAGCTTAAGGTAACACCAAAAAAGGAAACCGGCTTTGACGAGATCGCCGGTATGTGCATGGCATTTGACGAGGTCGAGTCTGTATATCTTATGGCGGGCGTTTATGATCTCGCGCTTATCGTTCGCGGACAGACCATGCAGGACATCGCCATGTTTGTCGCAAAAAAGCTGTCAACCATTGAGGGTGTTCTGTCAACAGGCACGCACTTTATTATGCAGCGCTACAAGGACAGAGGTTTGAACCTGATGAATTTCGGCGGCGAAAAAGATGAGAGGAGTTTAATCCTGTGATAGATTATTCAAAATACCTGAACAGCAGCATTCAGTCGCTGAGTCCTTCGGGTATAAGAAAATTTTTTGATATAGCCAACGAGATGGAGCACGTTATTTCGCTTAGCATCGGCGAGCCGGACTTTCAAACTCCTTGGCATATTCGTGATGAGGGCATACGAAGTCTTGAAAAGGGCAGAACATGGTATTCACCCAACAGGGGCTTTGCCGATTTGCTTGAACAGATTTCCAAATACTATGAAAGACGTTTTTCGCTTACATATGCTCCGTCAGAGCAGGTGCTGGTAACTGTAGGCGGAAGCGAGGCTATTGATTTAGCCTTTCGCACACTCGTTGAAAAGGGCGACGAGGTTATTATCCCTCAGCCCGCGTTTGTCTGCTACAATCCTTTGTGCGTCATGGCGGGCGGCGTTCCAGTAAATATCAACACTAAAAACGAGGATAATTTCCGCCTTAAGGCGGCTGATCTGGAAGCTGCCATAACTCCGAAAACAAAGCTTGTGGTGCTGCCGTTCCCGAACAATCCGACAGGCGCAATAATGGAGCGCAAGGATTTGGAAGAGATTGCGGAGGTAATAAAGCGGCATGATTTGTTTGTACTTTCCGATGAAATCTACTGCGAGCTGACCTACGGCGACCTAAACCACGTTTCGATCGCTTCAATTGACGGAATGTACGAGCGCACGGTTGTAATCAACGGTTTTTCAAAGTCTTACGCTATGACTGGCTGGAGACTCGGCTACGCTTTGGGACCCGCACCCGTAATCGCTCAGATGACAAAGCTCCATCAGTACGGAATAATGTCAGCTCCAACAACCGCTCAGTATGCCGCTATTGAGGCTCTTAAAAACGGCGACCGCGACGTTAACCATATGCGCGATGAATATGACATGCGCCGCCGCCTTGTAGTTGACAGTTTCAACGCTATGGGACTTAGCTGCTTTGAGCCTCTCGGCGCGTTTTATGTGTTCCCCTGCATAAAATCCACAGGGTTGACTTCAGAGGAGTTCTGCACGCGCCTTATTATGGAAAAGCACGTTGCCGTTGTTCCGGGAAACGCTTTCGGAAAATGCGGCGAAGGCTTTGTCAGGGTTTCATATTCATACTCGCTCAGCCATCTAAAGGTCGCTTTGGAGCGAATAAAGGAATTTTTGGGAGAACTGAAAAATGGAGATCAGGCTTAAGGCTCCGGCAAAAATCAATCTTTCTTTGGACGTTTTGGGCAAGCGCCCCGACGGGTACCACGAGCTTGCGACGGTTATGCAGGCGGTAAGTTTATTTGACGAGATCACCTTGACCGATAACGACAGCGGCAAGGTTACCATCTCATGTGATTACGAAGGCGTGCCCTGCGACGACAGAAACATCTGCGCTAAAGCAGCATATAAATTTTTTGATTACTGCAGGCTTTCTGTATCCGGTGTTCATATTGACATCAAAAAAACAATTCCGACGCAGGCAGGGCTTGCAGGCGGCAGCAGCGACGGCGCGGCTGTTATCGTAGGTCTGAACAGTATGTTCAATACCAATTTGAGCCCGAAGGAAATGCTCGATATTGGCGAGAGGGTAGGAGCAGATGTTCCGTTCTGTATTGTTGGAGGAATAAAGCTCTGCACAGGCATAGGCGGTACAATGAAAAAGCTGCCGTCGCTTCACGGTGCGTATATCGTGATTTGCAAGCCCGATACCGTCAGCGTTTCAACCGCCGAGGCATATAAGAAGGTTGACGCGCTTGCTGAGCATCCGTGTTATACCGACGAAATGGTAAAGGCGCTGTACAGCAGGGATCTGTTCATGATCACTTCTACAATTTTCAACGACTTTGAGCTTGCTCTGCAAATTCCCGAGGTCGC
The DNA here is from genome assembly GCA_900318905.1 of uncultured Eubacteriales bacterium. Lineage (GTDB taxonomy): Bacteria > Bacillota > Clostridia > Oscillospirales > Acutalibacteraceae > Ruminococcoides. Next base: position 13,025 of record ONMK01000002.1, read on the forward strand.
CGAAATAAAAAAGATAATGCTGAAAAACAAAGCAAAGGGCGCCGGAATGTCCGGCTCCGGATCAGCGGTTTTCGCGATTTTTTCTAATGAAAACAAGGCAAAAAAATGCGTCGAAGCGCTTAAAACCGATTATCCGAAGACCTTTCTCTGCAAACCGATAAAAATCGGCTGTTCAATTGTATAAATAATTATGACCTGCCAATAATTCCCATAAGCAAATGAGATGAAAGGCAGGTCATTTTTTTGAAAAACTTTATAAAAGCCGCATGTGTGGCGTTGATTCTTACTGTTGTTTATACTATGATCCCGTTTCAGGCGGCATGTTCGGATATTACAGATGATGTCTTTAGGCTCCATATTCTTGCCAACTCAGACAGCGACGAAGACCAAAATCTTAAGCTCAAGGTGCGCGACAGGCTGCTTGAATATTCGCAGTCGCTTTTTGAGCAGGCAAAAAGCAAAGATGAAGCGGAAAAGGTTGTAGCTTCTCATTTACATGGTTTTGCCGATGCCGCTGCAGCGGAAATTGCCGCCGAGGGCTATCATTACGGTGTACGCGCCGAGATAAAGCGCATGTATTTTACAACGCGTCACTATGAAAACTATACGCTTCCATCGGGAATGTATGACGCGCTGAGAATAACAATAGGCGAGGGCAAAGGGCATAATTGGTGGTGTGTAATGTTTCCGTCACTCTGCATTAATACTAAAACCGACGGCGATAAAAAAACAAAAGAAACGTTGGGCAACAGGGAATATGACTTGGTAAAGAACGAAAAACAAGAGTATAAGTTTTTTATTGTAGAATTTTTTGAAAAAATCCGTTCATCTTTCTTTTAAGTCCTTATTTTGGGACACTTAGGGGTGTATAATGATAGTATCATAGTATCAGATCATACATCAGTAAGGGTGATAATATGCTGAGATTTTTATTAGGCAGAGGCGGTACCGGAAAAACCGCTTATATTTATAAAAAAATAAAGGAGCTTGTTCAAAAAGGCGAGGAACAGGTGCTTTTGCTTGTGCCTGACCAGAGTACCTTTGAGGCGGAAAAAGCGTTTCTTGATATTCTCGGTGCAAAGCAATGCAAGCGTGTAGAGGTGTTCGGGTTTGACGGAATGTGCCGCCATATTTTCCAAAAAACGCATACAATGCCGTCAAATGTAATTGACAACGGAACTCGTGCCGTACTGATGAGCGTTGCGCTTGAACAGCTCAGCGACAAACTGACTCTTTTGAAGTCGCGCAGAACCCGCGCAGTTTCTGACATGCTTCTCAATACTCTTTCCGAGTGTAAAAAGAGTAATATTTCTACCGATATGTTACGCGAAGCCGCAAAAAATATTCAGGACGAAACTCTGTCTGCAAAACTAAACGAAACCGCGTTGGCGCTTGACACGTTTGACGCGCTGTTGTCACAGAGTTACGTTGATCCTCTCGACAACCTCGAAAGACTTAAAAATATTCTTTTAAAGAATGATGACTTCTTTAAAAATCAGATTATGTTTGTAGACGGTTTCAGCGGTTTTACAAAAGCTCAGCTTGAAATAATCCGCCTGTTATTATCGCGCTGCAGGGAAGTAAACATCACTCTTACGCTTGATCCGCAGGGCAGCAAAAGCGAGGAAGTTTTCAGAATATCACAGGATACTTATGATACTCTCAAGGATATTGCAAAGCGCGATCTTGTTGATATAAAAGCTCCTGTAAAGCTTACACAATCTCCGCGATTTGAAAATGAGTCGATCGCGTATCTTGAAGAAAACGTTTTTCGCCGCCACTGCAGGCCGTGCGAAATAGAGTCGAAAAATATCACCGTATACAGCGCAACCGATCTTCATGATGAATGTGAGTTTGTCGCGCGGCGGATAAAGCGGCTTGTAATAGAAAACGGCTGCCGATACAGCGATATTTCAATTATCTGCCGCGATGAAAAGAATTACCGTGGTGTACTGGACGTTATCCTTGAAAAATACGAAATCCCGTTTTTTATGGATATTCACCGCGATATTAACGTTATGCCTGCGGTAAGGCTGATTAACTCGATTTTCCGTCTTATTACCGAGGGCTTTGCCCGAGAGGATTTTCTGTCCATGCTTAAGACAGGTTTAACATATATTTCCGATAAGGAAATAAGTGCCTTTGAAAATTATATATATATCTGGAATTTAAGCGGAAAGCGGCTTTGTAAACCGTTCACGCAGAATCCGCGCGGATATGCCGAGGAGTTTACCGTGGATGACAGAAAGGCGCTTGATGTATGTGAGTCGGTTAGAAAGCGCATAGCCGAGCCTTTGCTTGCGTTCAGAAATGAAATTAAAGGCAAAAACGGTAAAGAGATAACAGAAAAGCTTTATGATTTACTTCTTTCGCTTGATGTTCCAAACTCTCTCTCTAATATGTATGATACTCTTGAAACAAAAGGTGAAAGAGGAATGGGCGCCGAGCAAGTCCGAGTTTGGAGCCTCGTTATGGATGCTCTGGACAAAACCGTTGCGGCCGTTGGAGAAATGTCTCTTTCGGCGGAAAGGTATTATGAGCTGCTGTCAATTCAAATTTCTAATATAGAATATTCACAAATTCCTCAGACGCTCGACTGCGTTACGGTCACCACAGCGCAGCGTGTGCGCGGCGCGTCACAAGAAGCGGCATTTCTGATTGGCTGCTGTGACGGTGAGTTTCCTGCAGTGCCGAGTGTTTCGGGATTGTTTTCAAGCTATGAAATAAAACAGCTTCAATTGAATGATATTGACATAAGCGATGATTTTTCCTACATAGTAAATTTGGAAACATTTATTGCGTATTGTGCAGTTATTGCGCCGTCGCAGTATCTATATGTAAGTTTCCCGATGATTGATATGGAAGGCGAAAAAAAGAAGCCGTCCTCAATTATCGGCGAGATTATTAAAGCTTTTCCAAAAGTTAGAGTTACAGACAGATCTGACTACGACTCGCGGCATGACTCAATGCTCGCTTTAACTCCTGCTTTTGAGGAATATGCCCGCTCGCTTTCCAACAATAATGAGCTTAACGGCCTCGGCGATTTCTTTGCCGAGCACCCTGGATATTCCTCGGGAGCTGAGGCGGTTAAGCGCGCTCTTGACCGCTCGCCTTTTAAGATAGAAAACCCCGCTAACGCAAGGCTGCTTTTCGGTGAAGACCTTACATTTTCCGCTTCGCAAGTGGAAAAATTCAGTAAATGCCGTTTTTCATATTTTTGCTGCTACGGTTTGCGCGTGCGTGAACGGCTTAAAGCGGAAATAAACCCGATGGAATACGGCACTTTGGTTCATTATATCCTTGAGGCTTTCTTTACTCAATATTCTAAAAACGAATATTCTGAGATGTCTGATGATATGCTTTCAGAGTTTATCCGCAACACGGTAAATGATTATCTTGAGGGCTATTTCGGCGGCAGCGAGGGCAAGGAAAAGTCTTTCCTCTACAAGCTTGATGTGCTATGCAACAACATTTTGCTTTTGCTCCGCCACCTGATTGATGAACTTTCCCAGAGCGATTTCTCTGTAGCCGACTGCGAGCTTAAAATCGGCGGAGACATTCCCTCATATACTATCAAGCTGCCAACAGGTGAGAATATAGCGGTATGCGGCAGTGTTGACAGAGTGGATATAATGCATACCGGGAACGGCGATTATCTACGGGTAATTGACTATAAAACCGGCGGAAAAGCGTTTAAGCTTTCAGACATCCTTTTCGGGCTGAACCTTCAAATGCTGCTTTACCTATGCTCAATAGTTAAAAACGGTGAGGAGCGTTACGGAGAAGTCACACCTGCGGGAATACTGTATATGCCTGCCGTAGTTCCGAATATCAGCGCGGACGGCATGGATGAAACTAAAATAGCAAATAAAATATCTGATAAATTTAAAATGAACGGTCTTTTGCTCGATGATGTTCGTGTTATAAAGGGCATGGACAAAACCGAGGGAGCAAAATATATTCCGATAAAAATAAAGAACGGAAGCAATGTAAAATCCGACAGCCTTGCAACGCTGGAACAGTTCGGAAAGATTTTTAAAAAGCTCAATGATACAGTCGCTCAAATGGGAGAAAAACTTTTCGGCGGCGACATTGCGGCGGCTCCATTAAAGGGAGGCGCGGACGCGTGTGAGTATTGTCCTTACGACAGCGTTTGCGGTTACAGGCAGAGCGAACCTATCAATGTTTTTTCAATGAATAACGAAGAAGTGTTGGAAAAGATTGACGAAGAACAAAATGAAGCGAAAAAAGGAGGCGAACGGAATGAAGCGTGAATGGACGCCGCAGCAATTAAACGCTATTACAGCTGCAGACGGTTCCGTGCTTGTGTCGGCTGCAGCGGGCTCGGGAAAGACCGCTGTGCTCGTTGAGCGTGTAATCAGGCTCATTACATCCTCGAATAATCCGATTGACGCCGACAGGCTGCTTGTTGTAACTTTCACCCGTGACGCCGCTGCCGAAATGAAACAGCGCATATCTCAGGCTCTTTCCAAGCTTTTAGAGGATGACCCTTTCAATCCTCAGCTCATAAGGCAAAGCAAGCTGCTTTATACCGCATCAATCTGTACAATCGACAGCTTTTGCGGTGATTTGGTAAAGGAGTATTTTCACACCCTCGGAGTTTCTTCCGATTACCGTATTGCCGATAAACCCGAGCTTGAGCTGATGAAAACTGCAGCAATGGATATTGCTGTTGAAGCGTTTTATAACGAAGGCAGCACCGAATTTGCCAAGCTTCTTGACGCTTTTTCGGGCAAGGGAGGCGACCAAAACCTGCGCGCTACCGTTGAGAAGATTCACGGCTTCCTTGAAACCCAACCTTTCCCTGATTTGTGGCTCAATGAGATGTATGACGGCTACTGCGAAAGGTCGGTTGCCAATTCAATATGGGGAAAAATTATAATTGATTACGCAATCCCCGCTGTTGCTCATTGCGTAAATCTTTGTGAAAGCTCGCTGAGTATGCTCGGCGAGGCGGATGATAAGCTCAAAAACAAGCTTGTACCGATTATCGAAGATGATTTGATATATTTTCAAACCCTGCAAAACAAGCTTCTCGGAGATGACTGGGACGCTATCGTAAGCGCGGCGCACAGCTTCTCCGCAAAGCAGCTGCGAGCGCCTAACGGCTATAAAGAAAACCCGATAAAGCTTGCCGTTGCCGCTAACCGCGACAATGTAAAAGATACCGTTAAGCGGCTGCAAAAGTATTTTTGCAGAACCGCTGATGAAGCCCGCGTTGAGTTTACCGAGCTGCAGGAGCTTGTAGGCGTTTTATTTAATTTAACGCGCAGATACATTAAAGAGCTTGACACAATAAAAAATAAAAAGAATGTGCTTACATTCTCCGATATTGAGCTGTTGGCTGTCAAGCTTCTTGCAGCTCCGGACGGAGAGGGCGGTTATGTAAAAACCGCTCAGGGGCATGAAATTTCAAGCCGTTTTGACGCCGTTATCGTAGATGAGTATCAGGATGTAAACGATGTACAGAACCTTATTTTCAATTGTATGTCGCGTGATGAGCAAAACTTGTTTACCGTTGGCGATGTAAAACAGTGTATTTACGGTTTCCGTCAGGCAAAGCCGCAGATTTTTGTAAACAGAAAGCAGAGCTATGCTCGATTTGATCCTGATACCCCAAGGTATCCGTCAACTATAATTCTTGATAAGAATTTTAGGAGCCGTGCCGAGGTGTGCGATACCGTCAATTTCATTTTTTCACGCCTTATGACAAAAGAAACAGCTCAGATGGATTATACGCGCGACGAATACCTGCACGTCGGTTTTCCGTATAAGCCCGCGGAAGGCTGCGAAACAGAGTTTGCCGTTATCGATAAATCCGAGTTTAAAGATATAAGCGCTCCGGAGTTAGAGGCTTCGTATATTGCCCGCAGAATACGCGAGATTATGTCGTCAAACATGACGGTTACCGACGGAGATGAAACGCGCCGCCCGACATTCGGTGATTTTGCCGTTATGCTCCGCAGTGCAAAGGGCAGCGCGCCGTTGTTTGTTAAATCTCTTAAAGACCGCGGAATTCCTGCGTACAGCGAGGAAAAGGAGAGCGCTTTTGATACCCTTGAGGTTAAAATTCTGCTTAATCTTCTGCGCGTTATCAATAACCCGACGTCGGACATCGCTCTGCTTTCGGTATTATGCAGCCCTATTTACGGCTTTACTCCCGATGAACTGGCGCTGATTCGTGCTAAAAATCGCAGGATTTCTCTTTATGCTTCTCTTGAGGCGTTTCAAAAGCAAAGTAATAAAGCAGCGGTTTTTCTTACTCAGCTTGAATCCATGCGCTCGTGTGCCTGCGTTTCAACTGTTGATGAGCTTATAGGCAGGGTGCTCGAGCTTACTTCTCTCGGAGCTGTGACCTGCGCAGTCAGCGGAGGAGATACGCCGCTGAAAAATCTGAATCTTGTAAGGCATTTCGCGCGCTCTTATGAAGGAGGCGGCGCAAAAACGCTTTCGGATTTTATCGGCTTTATTGATAGAGTGATTGAAGGCGGCGTAGAGCTGCCCTCAGCCGCCGCTAACGACGCGTCGGCGTTAAATGGCGTGCGCGTCCTCAGCATACATAAATCAAAGGGTTTGGAATATCCGTTCTGCTTTCTTGCCGGAACCGCCAAGCAGTTTAATAAAAGAGATTTGAATTCCGATGTGCTTATAGATAACTTTGCGGGGCTTGGTATCAAACGCAAGCAGGGAGTTTGCAGATACAATACTTTACCGCGTCTGGCGGTTGAAATTGAAATCGAGCGGAATGAGCTTGCTGAGGAGTTGAGAATACTATATGTAGCTCTGACGCGCGCCAGAGAAAAGCTGATCATAATCGGAACGCTCTCAAACGCTGAAAAGTATATATCCGATACAGCGTCCGAGCTTATGTTTAATTCAATTATTGACCCTTATACAGTAACAAGCTCAAACAAGCTTCTTGACTGGCTTATTCTATGCGCTTTGTGCAACCCGTCCTCTCGCAAACAAATGTTGAGCGGATCCGGGCAGATAACTTTGCGTGGGGATTATCCTGTATGGGACTTTAAACTGATTAACACTCCCGAGCAGCTTGCGTTTTCGTTCAACAGTGAAGAGCTTTTTTGTGTTTCCTTGGAAAGCCGCAAAACCGAGCTTAATTATGCTGACATTTTATCCCGGTATCTTTCTTATCAGTATCCCAACGCTTCGGCAACAAATCTTCCGCAAAAGGTAAGCGCGTCGCAGATCGCGCATGCTCAAAGCGAGGATTACTTTGAGAAGATAATAGCCAAACCTCGGTTTCTCAGTAAAGAGCACAGCTCGGCGGTCGAGCGCGGCTCGGCTCACCATCAGTTTTTGCAATACTGCGATTTTGCCCTTGCCAGAACCAGTATTGATGATGAAATCAACAGGCTTGAAAATGAGGGCATTTTAAGCTCAGAGCAGGCTGCACTTATTGACCGCGCCGGGCTTGGAACACTTGTTAAGCACAGCCTTTTTGACCGCGTTATCGCTTCAAATAAGCTTTACCGCGAGGAGCGTTTCACTGTTAAGATACACCCTGCTCTTATATCCGACGACTATCCGGATACGGATGACGAAATCGTAATGCAGGGCGCGGTCGACCTTGCATTTGAGGAGGACGGCAAAATCGTTATTGTCGACTATAAAACCGACCGAGTACGTGACATTCAAAAGCTCGTTAAGCTCTACCAAAAGCAGCTTGTGCTGTATAAAGAAGCGATGAAACAATCGCTTGAGCAAGAGGTTTCTGAGTGCCTTATCTGTTCTGTCGCTCTTAATAAAATAATAAAAGTATGTTAATCAATCAAAAATTCAGGCTTCAAACCAATCGGTTTGAAGCCTGAATGTGTTTTATGTATTAGATTTTAAACTCGGCAATTATTTTCTGGATGGTGGTAACGTCTTGAATGTCAATTTTTTTGTCGCCGTTTGCGTCGGCAATTTTAAACTCTTTAGGGTCGTTAACATCAACGATCGGATTTCCGTCGGCTTTCTTAAATTCAGCAAGGAAGCGCTGAAGAATAGTAGCGTCCTCAACGTCAATATATCCGTTGCCGTTCAGGTCGCCTGCCAAAACTTCGGGTTCATCGTCATTGTAAAGAACAACAACCTCTCCCGCGGCAATTTTACCCGTCAGCTTTCCGTCTGTTACTGTGAATTTATCTCCGCTGACTCTGTCTGTATATTCTCCGTCGGCAAGCGAAGTGTTGACTTTAACATTGTTTTCGTTATCCGAAACGCTGACCAGAACAACACCCTTGTTTCCGCGTTCAATCATGTTAACTTTATTCTTGACGACTTGGACAATGTTTTTGCTCTCACCGACCATAGCGTTGCGGAACTTGTTTACTTCTACAACTTCACTGCTGTAGTAGTTTCCGTTGCCGGCAAGTCCGATTGTGTTATCGCCCCAGCGGCTGTCTGCGTTGCTTCCCTGAGGGCGGGCGAAAAACAGGGGAGTGGTGTCGCCCTGAGCGGCAATAACTGCCCAGCCCTGCTGGATCTGCTTGTCGTCAAGAATTTCCCATGTGCTGTTGCTGTCTTTACAGAAGTTATCGTGTGATTCTACCCAAGTTACAAGCCGCTTCGAATCGAGGTCGCTCATATCCTCGTCATAAGCGCGGTAATTCTTAATTGCAGCAACGGACAAGGTATTCTTTGAAATTGCTTTTTGCAGGTTTGAACCGTAGCCTTCTGCCGTTACGTGCATTATCTTTGCGTAGGCGCCCATTCTGTCGCCGCCCGAAAGAATTTCACCGTATTGGAATTCTGCGCTGTTGTTCAAAACTATCGGCCAGAAATCGCTTGCGTATTTTGAATCGCCATCAGGAAGCTCAACATGTTTTGCAGCGTCATAACGGAATCCGTCGGCGCCGTCCGAAAGTACGGCAGTAACATAGTCAACAATCATTTGCTGAACAGCGGGGTTCTGAGTGTTGAGGTCATAAAGGCCGGTCAGTTTGCCCTGTGTAACCTGATAGCGGTTTGACCAGTCGCTGATCTCAAGTCTGTCGTGGAAGGCTTTTCCGCCTATGTTCTTGACATGGCTCGAGATAACGCTGTAGTCGGATGAGCAGTGGTTTGCGACTATGTCAACAATTACTTTGATACCGTATTTGTGAGCCTCATTACACATATCCTTAAACTCATCCTCGGTGCCAAGCATGTAGTTGCCGATTGTGTAGTCGGTAGGCTGGTACTGGTACCACCAGTTTCCCTTGTTTGTGCTCTTAAGCGACATTTTTCCGCCGTCGCCTATTTTAACGGCATTTATAGGCGAGGTCTGAATTGCTTTAAAGCCCGCCTGTGCGATTTGCGAAAGATTAGCTTTTATGTTTTTAAAGTTCCATGTCCAGCAGTGAAGAATCGCTCCATCTTCTATTTTGTCAGGAAGATTATAAGACTGCGCCGAGGCAGCGTTGGATTCTGAAGGAGCAGCGCCAGCGGTCGTTGAAAACCACAAAGAGCTTAACACCATTACTGCCGCCAAGACAACGGAGAACCTGCGTTTAAACATTTTTTTCATAAACTTCTTCTTTTATTGAGCATATCAATCTCTGTCGTGGTCGTAACGAGCCAAATCTTTCGTAACCTTTTTGCGTGTCCTTGAATCAAGGAAAATAATGATCAGGCTTGAAAGCCCCTCGTAAACTAAAGCTATGCCGATAAATATAACGATAGCTTTCGCCCAAAAGTTATAGAAAAGAATGCAGAGAATGCCGAGCAGCAAGCCGATGAGGGCGGCAATAAGAAAATAGTTCCAGCGAGGAAAGCCCATGGTCTTAAGATTAAAAGCTCTTTTGATATTTACCACACTGTCAACTACAATGACAGCTCCGATTGCGTAGAATAAGATCTCAGTTGTTTTTTCTCCCCAAATAAGGGCAAAAATACCTAAGCCTACAGCAATAACGCCCATTGCAAGCTCAAGGAAAAGGTTTTCTTCATCGTCTTTGTTTAAGAAAAATGAAATAACATTTATAACGCCGTAAATCAGCATTATGATGCCAAACACAACATTGATGCCGTCGGCAACAACTTCATTTTTTGCAACCATAAACACTCCCAGCACAATGTAGGCAATAGAAGCGATGATAAACGTACCGATTAAGTTTCTTTTGTTTGGTTTTTCTTTAGGCATAATAAATCCTCCTTAGTCAATTCTCTTGTCGCAGAAGTCGCACATCTGCATACCGAGTTTTCTATAGCTCAAGTTAGGCAGATACGCCTCGCTCTGAGTTACACATTTTGGATTGTTGCATCGATGAGGGCTGATTTCCGTTTCACGTGAGGCAATTACAAAGTCCTCGTCCTGCAGCAGCAGAAGAATCAAAGCCATTCTGCCGAACATTCCGTATTGCGCCTGCTTAAAATACAGAGCGCGCGGATCGTCGTCGATATCGACGGTGATTTCATTGACGCGGGGCAGGGGATGAAGGATTATCATGTCCTCTCTTGCACGGTCAAGCTTTTCACGGTCGAGCACAAATACATTCTTTTGTGCCTGATACTCTTCTTCGCTTTTGAACCTCTCGCGCTGGATCCGCGTCATATATAGTACATCAAGATCGCTGATAGCGTCCGAAAGATTGTGGGATATTTCGTATTTACAGTTGTTTTTTTCAAGGATATCAATAATGTACAGAGGAACACTTAATTCTTTTGTGGAAATAAGAACAAATGAGTTACCGTCATATTTAGCCAGTGTCTTGATCAGCGAGTGAACGGTTCTGCCGTTAAGCAGATCGCCGCAAACACCGATTTTCATATGGTCGAGTCTGCCTTTTTCACAGCTTAATGTAACAATATCCGTCAGGGTTTGAGTCGGGTGCAGATGACCTCCGTCGCCGCAGTTTATTAGCGGAACGCCTGAATAAAGGGAAGCGGCTCTTGCCGTGCCCTCAACAGGGTGGCGGATTGCTATGATATCGGCATAGCCTCCTATTACGGAAATCGTGTCCTTAAGGCTTTCGCCCTTTGCAACAGAGGAATTCATCGGATTGTCAAAGCCGATTGTTCTGCCGCCCAGTTTAAGCATAGCTGTTTGAAACGACATCTGTGTGCGTGTGCTCGGCTCATAAAACAGAGTAGCCAGTATTTTACCGTCACACGCGTGGCGATAATCTGCGGGGCTTTGCATTATTTTTTTTGCTTTTTTAATAAGCTTTTCAATCTGATTCACGCTCATAGCTTCAAGATCGATGAGGTTTTTATTTGTCATAGCGTCACACCTTTCACAAGTATCACTATTTATAAATATTGTATCAAATAATGATATAGTTTTATTTCGATTTTAGAAATAAGATAAATAATATTAGTGAAATCTTGATAAAAATTTTGTAATTATTTCGCTTGGTTTTTACTAACTGTTTATAAAAGGCTCTATAATAAATCTTGGGGCAACAAATAGAGCATACAAAAAAGGTTGGCAGCGATGCCAACCCTTCTGCTTTACATTCTTATTCTTATTTCGCTTCCGCGCCGAACTTTTGCTTTATCCATATCGTCCATATTATGCCCTCGTACGCTTTGAACCAAGCCTATGCATACAAGAGTGCTCAGCGCTGAGGTGCCGCCGGAGCTGAACAGAGGCAGTGTGATTCCGATAACAGGGAAAAAGCCGAGTACCATGCCTATATTGATAATCGTTTGAGAAGCAAATGACGCAAAAACGCCGATGCATAACAGCTTTCCTTCATTTTCGGTTGAATTTGCTGCGTTCATCAGTACCTTTATTATAATTCCGAAAAGTATAATCAGAAGAAGTATGCATCCGAAAAAACCGAGCTCCTCACCTGCAACGGTCATAATAAAGTCGTTTTCCTGTTCGGGTACAATTGAGTAAGCCACGCGCGAACCGTTGTAGAGCCCGCTGCCTCCAAATTCTCCGCTCGCTATCGAAACCTTGCTCTGGTACTGCTGCCATCCGTAATTTGTCATCGCGTTTCCGTCAAGGTCAAAAAGCGCCAGAAAGCGGTTTCGGTGTTCGTCGTTCATAAATAAATTCCAGATAATCGGAATACTTATCAACAGCGTGCCGCCAAGAATCGCAAAATAACGAAGCTGAACTCCGGCTACAAAAGCCATAATAATAAACATCAGAGCAAAAATCAGCACGGTTCCGTCGTCTCCCTGCATATGGATAATTGCCATGGGAATAAGCGCGTGACCAAGCAGAGAAAGCACGCCCGGAAGGCTGCGTATTATCTTTTTTTCGATCAAAAAAGAAAGGTGCTTTGAAAAAGTAATGATAAAGCATATTTTAATAAACTCCGAGGGCTGAAAAGTATAGCCGCCCGGCAGCTCTATCCATGCGGTATCATCTGTACCGCTGACGCGAATGCCGAAAGCGAAAACAAGCGCCGCAAGGATCAGCCCGACAACCAGCGCGATGTACCATTTTTTTATAATAAACCTATAATCGGCAAATGAGATGAAAACCGCTGCTGCAATTCCGATAATAACTGCCGTAAGCTGAGGGCGGATATAGTTGTAATCGCCGGAGCGCTGCATGCTCGAGATGAGCAGCAGACTGTAAATCACGGCGGCGATCGTAAGCAGCCATAGAACAACATCTGTTTTACGGAAAAAATCAGAAAATGAGTCTGAAAACCTGTTCATGAAAACTCCTCTGTTTCAGTTGATATTCTTATTATAGTAAATTCGGAGCATAATATCAAGTTATTTTTTGAATTTGGAATAATACAAAGCAAAACCTTTGCTATAATAAAAAAGATAATAAAGAAATATCGCGGAGGTGCGAAAAATGTTATCAGATATTGAAATTGCTCAGCAGGCAACCTTGCTTCCGATCAAAGAAGTTGCGGCTCAGATCGGCATTACCGAGGATGAGCTTGAGTTCTACGGGAAATATAAGGCAAAGCTTTCCGATGAGCTGAGCGACCGTGTAAAGGATAATCCCGACGGCAAGCTGATTCTTGTTACAGCAATTAACCCAACTCCCGCAGGTGAAGGAAAAACCACTACTACAGCCGGTCTCGGACAGGCTATGGCTAAAATCGGAAAAAAGGCGATCATCGCTTTGCGTGAGCCGTCTCTCGGCCCGGTTTTCGGAATCAAGGGAGGAGCCGCAGGCGGCGGATACGCCCAGGTGCTTCCTATGGAGGATATCAATCTCCACTTTACCGGAGATATGCACGCAATTACCGCGGCAAATAACCTTTGCTGCGCTATGCTTGACAACCACATCCAGCAGGGCAACGCTCTCGGAATCGACCAGCGCAGGATCCTTATAAAGCGCTGCCTTGATATGAACGACCGTGCTCTTCGCAATGTTGTGATCGGTCTCGGGGGAAAGGTCAACGGCGTTCCACGTGAGGATCATTTCATTATTACCGTTGCTTCCGAGGTAATGGCTATTTTATGCCTTGCGGCTGATATTGAAGATCTGAAACGCAGACTCGGCAATATTCTTGTTGCTTACAATTACGCAGGTGAGCCGGTTTATGCCAAGGATTTACAGGCAGACGGCGCAATGACCGCGCTGCTTAAGGACGCTATCAAGCCGAACCTTGTTCAGACGCTTGAGGGTACACCCGCGGTTATGCACGGCGGTCCGTTTGCAAATATCGCTCACGGCTGCAACAGCGTGCGCGCTACAAAGCTCGCGCTCAAGCTTGCCGATTACTGCATTACCGAGGCGGGCTTCGGCTCTGATCTCGGCGCCGAAAAGTTTCTTGACATCAAGTGCCGTTACGCAGGTCTTAAACCCTCTGCAATTGTGCTTGTGGCAACCTGTCGCGCTCTTAAATACAACGGCGGCGTTCCCAAAGCTGAGGTATCAAACGAGAATCTCGGGGCTCTTAAAAAGGGTATCGTTAACCTCGGCGTTCACATTGAGAACATGCGCAAATACGGTGTTCCGGTTGTTGTTGCTATCAATCAGTTCGGAACCGACACCGAGGCTGAGCTGAAATATATCGAAAACTACTGTATTGAAAACGGCGCTGATTTTGCACTTTCAAATGTATTCGGCAAAGGCGGTGACGGCGGTATTGAGCTCGCTGAAAAGGTTGTTGAGGCTTGCGGCAAGCCTTCCGATTTCAGCCCGATTTACGGCATTGACCTTACCGTTAAAGAGAAAATCGAGGCTATCGCCAAAAAGATTTACGGCGCGGCGAAGGTCAACTATACTACAGCTGCCGAAAAAGCTATTGCCGAGGTTCAAAAGCTCGGCGCTGACAAGCTGCCTGTCTGTATAGCAAAAACACAGTATTCGCTGTCAGATAATCCCGCTCTTCTCGGCGCCCCAAAGGATTTTGAAATCACCGTACGCAATGTTTCGCTTTCAAACGGCGCGGGTTTCACGGTAGTTTATACGGGCGATATCATGACCATGCCGGGACTTCCAAAAGCTCCTGCCGCTCACAATATCGATGTAAACAGCGACGGAAAAATCACGGGACTGTTTTAATATGATAAAGATTGTTTCAGAGAGCGCCGAAGAGACCGAGAGAATAGGGGAGCGCCTTGCCGCTAAGCTTAAAGGCAACGAGGTGATCGCGCTATTCGGCGGCTTGGGTATGGGAAAAACCGCTTTTACGCGCGGACTTGCGCGCGGGCTTGGTTTTTCGGACGGTGTTTCCAGCCCTACGTTCGCACTTGTGAATGAATATAGGGGAAGAGTTGATATATATCATTTCGATATGTATCGTGTCCAAAGCTGGGATGACCTCTATTCAACAGGCTTTTTTGACTATATTGACAACGGCGTGCTCGTAATTGAATGGAGCGAGAATATTGAGGGCGCCCTGCCCGAAGAAACGCTCCGAATTACTATCAGCAGGGGCAATCACGACAATCAGCGTATTTTTGAGATTGAAGGTGTTGACAGCCTATGACAATACTTGCTATGGATACCTCGGCAAAGGCGGCGTCTGTCTGCCTTGCAAGCGAGGAAAAAATAATCGGAGAGTTTTTTATAAACACTTCGCTCACTCACAGTCAGACGCTTGTTCCTATGATCGAGCAGCTCTGTGAAAAATCAGAAGTTTCTATGGAAAGTATAGATGCGGTTGCAATAAACGCGGGACCCGGCTCTTTTACGGGCGTCAGAATAGGTGTTGCGGCAGCGAAGGGAATTGCTTTTCAACACAATATTCCATGCGTATCGGTTTCGACACTTGAGAGTATGGCTTATAATATGTTAGGAAGCGATTGCGTCGTATGTGCATTGATGGACGCGCGCTGCTCCCAGGTTTATAACGCGATGTTTCGCGTGACAGAGGAGAGAGTTGAGCGTCTTTGCGACGATAGGGCAATATCACTCACGGATTTAAAGCTCGATTTGCGCAATTACACCGAAAAAGTTGTATTTGTCGGAGACGGAGCACGGATAGCATTCAAAAGCCTTGAAAATCCGCCTGAAAATGTATTTTTAGCTCCGATCGATAGAATTAGCCAAAATGCTGTTTCGGTCGCCTGTGCGGCGTTTAAACAGATAAAAAAAGGAAACACACTCACGCCAGCCGAGCTGATGCCGGTATATCTCAGGCTTCCTCAGGCGCAGCGCGAGCTTAATAAAAAAATGGGGGTAACAGAATGATAGCACTTGGTTGTGATCACGGCGGCTATAACCTGATGGTCGCTATTAAAAAGTATCTTGATGAAAAAGACATTGCGTACAAGGATTTCGGTACCGACAGCACCGACAGCGTGGATTATCCCGTATATGCTTACAAGGTTGCCAAAGAGGTTACCGAGGGAGAATGCAAGCTTGGAATACTCTGTTGCGGCACGGGAATAGGAATTTCAATGGCTGCCAATAAGGTTAAGGGTGTGCGCGCTGCCGTTGTAAACAATGAATTCGGCGCCGAGATGACCCGCCGCCATAATCACGCAAATATCCTTTGCATGGGCGGAAGAGTAATTACAGAGGAGCAGGCGGTGAAATTCACGGATATTTTCCTTAATACCCCTGAAGAAGGCGACCGCCATGACAAGCGGGTTGCAATGATAACCGCTATCGAAAACGGCACGTTTGAGGGCTGAAAACGAAACGATTGAGATAAACGCACCGTATTTTGGTGCGTTTTCTTTTTGCTTATATTGTAACCAAACTGTAATCATTTGTAGTAATTTCTACTTAATAATGCTGTTTTTAACATAATCAACATTCTTCAACAAAAATCAAAAACTTTTTAACACAATCAACAAGCTTCCACAAAGGTAGAAATATTATATATAATGCATAACAAAAATTCTCTAAAACAATAATGATAAAGCATAATTAACGATAATCGAACCATTTGTAACTAAATTCGGTAAAAAATTTCATTTTTTTAAATTTATTTACAAAAAGGGGTTGTTTTTTTTCTAATAAAGTATTATAATAGTCCCATAATGTTCTTTGAGAATTTTAATAAAGAATTTTTTAGAAGAATTATTAAAATTCAAAAGACGAATCAATTGCAATATGGAGAGAGTAAAAAATGAGATTACGCAAACAGGAATTAGGAGATAGGAATCTGGTAGGTAACCGCGTGGAGCTTGTCAGAAAGCAAAAGGGTATGAAGCAGAAGGAATTGCTTGCGCAGCTGCAGGTCAACGGCGTTGATATGAACGCTTCGGGTCTTTCCAAGCTGGAGGGGCAGATCCGTTTTGTTACCGATGTTGAGCTGGTCGCTCTTGCCGATATCCTCGAGGTTTCGGTTGACTACCTTCTTGGAAGAGAAAAGTAATTTTTGTCTTATAGAGAGCTTTTGGGCTCTCTATTTTTATTATGTGTTTGTAATCGCAATACTTCATAAAATAAAAGCCGCCGGATACAAATTCCGACGGCTTTTTATCACTCTCACAATATATATTATACCACGTTATTATATTTATTTCAATAGATTTTTTTAAAATAAATTTTTAAATATTTTTATAAAAAGTATTGACAATGTTTAAATCTATGGTATAATATAGACAAAGAAAAGACAAAGCAAGGAGGTCTTCCAGATGAAAGTTAAGGTTTTTCAAATCAGAGCAATTAAAGATTTCATTCGGAGCTTACCCCCCAATGTAGTATCCCAAAGCTTTTGGGTGAAGGGGAACGGATCTTATTAAGTCAGATCAGCTAATCATTTTATTGTTATTAAAACATACTTTTTGAATTTGGATTAAGACTCGTATCTGTAGCAGGGGAAACAGGAACACGTAATCAACTTTCATTTTTGATATATTAGTTTTCCCGCCTTGGTAAGAAACTTTCCGGTGAGCCTCAGAAGTGTTTGGGAATCGTTGGAATTCTTACAATTTAATATCGAATTACTTTCTGCTTATAGTGGAACCTTTCATCTTAGTGATAGGAGATTAGTCCCATGAGAAGTTTAAGCTTTTAACCGATTATTCTACGAAACCGGAGAAGGTCCAATGTAATACTTAGTTTTTAATCGGAACATTCTAAGCAAAGCGAGGATAATTCCAATGTACACGGTAAGGACGTTTTAAGATTTCATTAGTAATTGGAGTGAGTCCCAAGAACAGTTTATTCTGAAAGTAAATTAAAGGCCGGCAAGTGCACTGCCGGCCTATCATTTTGCGTTTATTACCGTATTTTTCATTCAAATAAGCACCGCCATAAAGACGGTGCTTTCAATTTTGCGGAAATATTGAATTAAAGTCCCAGAATCTCTTTTGCGGAATTTACAATCGCTTCGCAAATATCAACAGCGTTTTGACGGTTTTCGCCGACAGAAGTTACATAAAGCTTGATCTTAGGCTCGGTACCGCTGGGACGGATAATAACAGCGTTGTCGTTTTCGAGGTGAAGAGCGATTACATTTGAAGTCGGCAGAGTAAGTTCTTCAACCTCTCCGGTTACTAAATCAGTCTCTTTTTTTAGCTGATAGTCACTTATCTTGACGACGTTGTAGTCTGCGACAGCTTTGGGAAGATTATCTCTTACCGAGGACATCATACCGGCCATTTTCTGCATTCCGGTTTCACCCTTAAACTCAAACGCGTATGTCTGGTTATAATAATAGCCAAACTCCTCATACATGCCGTCAATGATTTCGGCAAGTGACTTGCCCTGCTTTTTGTAGTATGCGGCCATTTCGGCAATCAGCATTGAAGCTACAACCGCGTCTTTATCTCTTACATATGTTCCGGCAAGATAGCCGTAGCTCTCCTCAAAGCCGAACAGATAACGGTTTTCTTCGCCTTTCTGTTCCAAACCGAGAATGATCTCACCGATGTATTTAAAGCCGGTCAGTACGTTTTTAAGCTCGCAGCCGTACTTTTCGCACAGCTTGTTTATCATTTTTGTTGATACTATCGTCTTTACAACAACAGGGTTATCCGGCAGAGTTCCTGCAGCTTTTTTGCAGGAGAGGATGTAGTTGGTAAGCATAACGCCATCTTCATTGCCGGTAATCAAGCGATATTTGCCTTCGTTTTTGCCGTAGTCGCGTACAGCTATACCTACTCGGTCGGAGTCAGGGTCGGTAGCAAGCAGCAAATCGGGCTGTATGGTTTCGCACAAGTCAAGCCCCATCTGCAAAGCTTCTTTCTTTTCGGGGTTGGGGTAGGGGCAGGTGGTAAAGTTGCCGTCAGGCATTTCCTGTTCTTTAACAATTGTAACGTCCTCAACGCCGATATTCTTAAGAACTCTTCTGACAAGCTTGTTTCCGCAGCCGTTCAGCGGAGTGTAAACAACCTTAAGATCAGCGCCTTTGCAGATGCCCGGGTTGACCTGCTGCTCCATTACCTTTTCAAGATAACTGCCATAAACACTGTCGTCAACATATTCGATCATGCCGGACTTAACAGCCTCATCAAAATCGCCAACCTTGACGTCCTTAAACATATCAAGCTTCTGGATCTCATCATAAACCGCGGCTGCGGCGTTGTCGGTCATCTGGCAGCCGTCCTCGCCGTAAGCCTTATATCCGTTATATTCAGCGGAATTGTGGCTTGCGGTAACCATAATGCCTGCCTGGCATTTGAAGTAGCGCACAAGATAGGACAGAACGGGCGTTGGCTGCAGTTCACCGGTGATATAAACTTTAATGCCGTTAGCGGCAAGAACTCTGGCAGCTTCAATCATAAATAAATCAGCTTTGATTCTGCTGTCGTGTGAAATTGCAACGGCCCCCTTGCCGTATTTTGCGAGGACATAGTTAGCCAAGCCCTGAGTTGCCTGACGAACTACATAAATATTCATGCGGTTTGTTCCGGCGCCGATTACGCCTCTGAGACCTGCGGTCCCAAACTTCAGCGCCGTATAAAAACGGTCGCGGACAGCCTCGGCGTCTCCTTCAATGCTTTTTAATTCCTCAATTAAATCTGTATCATCCGTGGCGTTTTCAAGCCATTCGGCGTAAAGCTTTTTTTCATCCATCAATGTCATCCCCTTAAAAAATTTATTACTGACAAGCATTAATACGCATATGCCTATTCATATAATAATATAACACAAAACAGCGAAAAATACAAGCGTTTAATGCGTATCTTTCGCTGTTTGTTTATTGTTTTAGCCTATTTTTTCAAGAGCATATCCCATTGGGGTTTCCTGCATGCTGTAATTCATGTTTTCAAGCTTCGGCAGCAGCCAGGACATGTTCCATTTTGATTCCTTTGGAACGTAAATATACTGCGGCTTTTTATCCGGGTTAAGATCGTAGAATTTTCTGAGGCGTTCTATTGTATTAGGCTTTTCGCCCGAAAGCCATGCTGAGTAGGTACCATACGGCTTGTCCGCAGCCAGATATAACCAAGTGCGCTCGCTTAAAATCAATAGGTTTTCGTCGTCATAATCACAATAGCGTGAAATATCATTGTAAATCTGAGTGTAAAGAACCGCGTTTTCCTCTGTTGTTACCAATCCCGCAGCGGGACCGTCAACAATTTCGGTATCCAGATATTTAACCTGTGAATCCCAGAAGCAATGCCTTGATTTTGAACCGACTTCACAGCTGCCCTGCAATAAAAGCATAACAACAACCATCGCAAAACTAAGACGCTTTACCCAAACCGCGTAGGTAATATTGTCCGGTGTTTCACGCATTTCGCTTATTAGTCCGGCAAGGAACATAAGACTTGCAAGGTTTACCGCTGCAAATGCCATAGATATAACATAGAATCCCTGATTAGATGTATAGTGTACGAAAAATGAGTAAAGGATGCCCGGCACAAAAAGACCTGCAAACAGCTCCTTAGGCTTGTTTTTACATAAAACGTATGAAGTGATTCCTATGAAAATAAGCGGGAACATTATTGAGTTATATGTGCTTTTGTGCAGATAAGGCAAAATCAAAATGTAGGTGTAAATTACAATACAGGTCGTTACAAGCAGATATACCGAGCGGTGAAGCGTTCTTTTGCGGTCGATAATCATTACAAGCGCCATGGCACAGTAACTGTAAACCGAGTATTTAAAGTGCGGCTGCATGTGAAATATAGTATTAAAATAGTAATAGAATTTATTGCCGAATGATACGGGAGGATGTTCCGGGTCTTTAAGCATATATTGCAGGTTTTCAAATATTCCGCTTATGCCTACTCTCGACAGAGTAAAAAGCATAAAGATTGCCGCAAGTACACCTGCTCCTAAAGTGAAAAACACAAACGGGCGTATTCCAAACATCTCGCTTTTGATTGCAAGCTTAAGGTTCTTTTTTCTAAGAAGAAAATGAAAAAATACAAGTAATCCAAACAGCGGATATACCAAAATCAAAGACGGACAGCAAAGTACGGCCCCCGCAAAAGCAAGCCCGCTGAAAAATAACTGCAGCCTTTTTTGATAATTGGCAGTGGCAAGCAGTACTCCTGAAATAGCTACAAGCTCAACACCCATTGAATCGTAGCTCAGAGCCATAATGTTGTACGGAGTAAAAATAAAGTAAAGCGTTCCTGCAACTACAGACATTACGCCGTAATTGCGCAGTTTAATATAGATAAGCACCGCAGCCGAGCAGTGAACAAATACATAGAAAACTCTTGCGGCAAGAATAATGCCGTCGGTGGAGCCTGTTATCGTGGTATAAAGCCATACAAAAGGAAGCTGTAAAATAGAAGTCATCTGCGAAAGGTTCCACTCGTCACGGAACAAGGCGTCTCCTTTTAAGAGTCTGTGAGGAACTGTAAGATAAAAGCTTTCGTCGTTGCCGCCAAAACCGTAATTTGTTTTCCAAAGTGCGAAAATCACCGCACCGATCATAAGCGCAATAAACAGAATATCCTGCCATTTTCGTGGGTTCGGTTTATTTGCCTGACGAATTACAAAGGTTTTTATTTTCTGATAAAGAACTATAATCCCTTTGGATGCGGCAGTTATTATAAATGATGATATCATCGAAAAGATAAAGCATAGGGGAACGGCAACAAAGTAAAAAGGCAGTTTTTCATATGCTGTATCGTACATTTCGTTAAGGAATTTATTGTAGATTATCATGTCGAAGATGAACGACAGCAAGTACATTCCAAATGTTATGTCCGACACTTTCCACATCGCAAACCGGATTTTAGTATTCCAGTTGTTTGCTTTGACTCTGTTTAGCATTGTAAACAGCATTACCGCCAGCACATACGGAAATACGCCGTACCAATATAACCACGTGCCGCTGCTGAATTTTTCGCCGTAGCTGCGGTAATAACTGAATGCGCTGAATAGGAATAGCAGTATCATAAACAGCGGCAGCATTGAGCGGGTTTTAAGCTTGATTCCGTACTCTCGAATATACGCGCCGGTAAAGTAATAGGCAATAGGGTACATGCTGCTCATCCAAAAGGCGGGAATCAGTTTTTGATACCCTGTAGTTTTCGCGGCGGGACGCATCCACCAATCAGCTGAGTTGAATATGAAGGAATTAACAAGAGAAGGAAGTATAGCCAGGAATATCATCGTTGCGACAAGTACTTGCTTTTTCCTTTTTGATCCAAGCTTGTTGTAAGCGAGGTTAAGAAAAGGCGCAATCAGGAACAGTCCTATGTACATTTCCACATACCATGCGTAGTTAGTTCCGGAAAAGCCCAATATTCCTAAAATATAGTCTTTTATATTATATTGTTCGCTTTTGCCGATAGCCTGAAACATTGCTTGAAAGTCAAAATTATATAATGCTTTTTCCGCAGCGGGAATAAGATAAATCGACTTGAAGAACATGCAAGCTATACTTGCAAGAACAAATACAACAAGTGTTTTTCTTATTCCCAGATAATAACTCCGGCTCAGCGTTTTTCGGCTCATCAGGTACCCGGTAAGGATAATGAATAAAGGAACGCAGACGGAAAACAGCACCTTCATTATAATCATCAGGAACATCAGCGGTCCGTGCAGACACGTCGGGTCTCCGCTCTCAATATACTTTATTATTCCTTCTATGGGTCCGTAGCCTTCAACCTTTAAATCGTAGAATCCATATTGTGCATGGTTTTCGGCGGTTCTTGAGGTGTGCAGCAGAAAATGAACCGAAATGACAAAAAATACTGACACAATACGAATAAGATCGAGGCTTGAATCGCGCCGCTCCAGCTTTTTTACATTCATTATAATAATGCCCCTTGAATACTATTTCGATATTAAGTATATCATATTTATAGAATTAACTCAACTGCTTTTCGTTTCAATAATAATCAAAAATACCGCCTCCGTAAGGAAGCGGTAAGAATCAGTAGTCTTCAAGTGTTTTTAGAGTATTAACATCTTCTGTAAGTTCTATTTTTTGCTTGTTTTTAATCAGGTAGTCGCAGTAGCGTTCAAGCTTATCAAAGTAAACTGAGGATTTATCCCATCTTTCCTTTTGTGCGTCGCTTAGCTTTTCAGGAACGATCTGGTATTTATTCTTAATCAGATTACCAAGATAATTTGTCATCTTGACCGCTCCGTAAATATTCATGTGGTCAAAATTATAAAAGTCGGTTTTAAGATTAAGTCCGATTTTTTTCCAGTCGCGTTCAAGGTTGATATAATCATAACCATAACTGTTAATAATTTCACCTGCGCGGTTAGATCGTTTCACCCTGTCATAAGTCTGCTTGTACACAAGATGAGGAAGACGGGTAAATACTACATTAAGATTCTTTTCTTTGCAATAATCAAGAAGTTCTCTGAGTTCGGCTTCAAGAGTAGGGTTAAGCGCGAGTGTGCGTTCTTCATTGATTATCTTTTCATTAAGAATCTTCTGCGGAGGATTAAATTTATTTGTAGTTGTTCTAAAGCCTTTTAAATATGATCCGCCGCGGTTATCCTGATTAAGCTTTGACAAAACCAAACGCATTTGCCCGGGATATTCCTTCCATAAATCATGATATTTAATCAGAGGAACAAAGTATTCAAGCCGTTCATCGGGATCTATATACTCGTTAACGAAGTCGATTTTGTTTTGGTTGAAGGGAACATTATCGATAAGCTTGCGGATATGCCCTTCATTGCTTTCGTTTTTCTTCTCTTTATATAAGAAGGCGTTTACTTCAATTACAATAAGCTGCGGAGTCTGAGTTCTTACAACCTCTTTAAGTGCTGTCAGCATTCCTGAGGCGGTAATTGACTGAGTAGCATATGGGTAGCTTGTAAAGCCAAAATCCTTGTAAGCGCGCGCCGAAGCAAAGCTTGTATAAACGTCGCTTGCACCTATAGTTACTACATCAAGCGAGTCAAAATCCTCCATGTAGTAGCCTTCCATGCGCAGACTGTTTTGATCGATTCTCCTCAAAAAAAAGTTATTCATCAGCAGAAGCGACATTAGAAGCGCGAGAAAGAAGCTCGTTACTTTAACTGTTCGCGTAATGTATATTTTGTTTCTTTTATTCTTCATAATCAATCTGTACACTCAATTAGAATTGCATATATACAAAGCTTGCTGCATCATAGCCGGAGCCATATACGCCAAATACAACAACAGCCATAATACCGGCATAAAGTAAAAGAAAACGAACAGCAAACGGTTTTTCATCAAGCTGAACGCGAAGGCTCCTTTCCGGATTGCGTTCCTGCATAATACTTACAAATAGAATAATTGCGGCGCCAATCAGAATAACAAAGCAGTCTGCCAAGTCAATCTTAAGTTCGCTTATCTGGCTGTAACCGATTTTGAAATTCTGGTCGGTAAAGAACTTGGCAATAGTATTTACTCCCTGAATAAAAGAGGGTGCAACGTCAAATACATATCCTACAAGTACAATCAAAAATGTTCGGAACATGGCAAACAGGCTATACCACCAGCATTCGCGGCGGATATGCAGTTTTTTGATAATACTGTCAAATACAGGCTGAAGAAGAATACTCAGCATGATAATTACGCCGTTCCACGCGCCGAAAGCAACATATTTCCATGTGGCGCCATGCCATATTCCAACAAGCAAAAATACAATCAGTGAAGCGACGCTGGTGGGAAGCACCTTTGAAATATGTGTTCCCGCGGCTGTTTTGCCAAAGCGCGTACCCTTCATCTTTTTGCTGGCATTTAGAAATACATTTGACATAGCGATGGGGTAGAAGATATAGTTTTTCATCCAGCCGCCGAGAGATATGTGCCATCTGCGCCAGTACTCGTTGATTGATTTTGAGAAATACGGCCGCTTAAAGTTCTCCATCATATCAATGCCGAATATCTGACAAACGCCGCGCGAAATGTCAATGCCGCCCGAGAAGTCGGCGTATAGCTGCAAAGCGTAGAGAAGAATCGTAAATGTCAAGGTGGTTCCGTTGTAGCTGTCGTAGCTTGCGGTAACTGTGTTAATCGCTATAACAGCGCGGTCGGCAATAATCAGCTTCTTAAAAAAGCCCCAAAGAATAAGCTCCATACCGTACTTGACGCGGGTAAAGTCAAATTTGTGAGGTTCATACAGCTGATGTGCAAGCTGATCGTAAATGCTGATAGGACCCTGGATTATCTGCGGGAAGAACGAAACAAAAAGCAGAAGCTTTAACGGGTTCTTTTGCGGAGCGGTTTTTTCGCGGTAAACATCTACAATGTATCCCATTGACTGGAATGTGTAGAAAGAGATACCGAGCGGCAAAAACAGATTTAGTGTCGGAGCCGACATGCTGAATCCGAAGCTGCCGAGAATGTCGTTGAGGCTGCCCGCGAAGAAGTTGTAATACTTTAAAAAAGCCAGAATGCCGAAATTGATTACAAGGGCAAGCGTCATTATTAGCCGCTTTTGAACTTTGATTCTGTTCTTATACGCCTTCTTTTGATTTCTGTCCCATTCGCTTTTTTTTGCTTTCAGCAGTGCCTTGGATTTGTCGGTAACACGCTGGATCCAAAGTGCGATAAGATATGTATTAAGCGAAGTAAACAAAATAAAAAACGCGTATTTATATCCGGCAACAGCGTAAAAGAATACGCTGGCCGCAAGAAGAACCGTCCATTTGCACTTTTTCAGCGGAAGCGCAAAATACAGCAGCATTGTCGCCAACACAAAAAAGATAAAATTCAGCGAGGTGTAGGATATATTAAATAACAAAGTAACATCTCCTGAGCGTTAGATTTTCGGGGTGTTGAATACGTCCGAATACAGCATTTCGCGGATAACCGTAAGTCCGTTTTCTGCTGAGTAAACCGAAACGACCGGCATTTCGCGGCTGAGGAAAACGGCCATGCCCTCGGTTACAGAGTAAGCGCCCGTGCGGCAGAATACCAGAATATCGCCGATAGAGAGCGAGTCGAATATGGCGTTTCGTGAAAGCACGTCTGCGGTAGTGCACAGGCTTCCGCATAATGTCCACGGTTTTTCACCGTCACTGCAGTCATTATTCTTTAAATGAATAATCTTTGGTATTTGCATACCCTGAAGCTGACCGTCATATTTAAGCTGGTTAAGACCGCCGTCAACAATTGCGTAGTTTATATCGAAATTTGTTTTAACGTCAATTACTTTTGTGAGGTAATATCCGCACGGAGCGGCAAAGAATCTGCCCATCTCGACAGTGAGCGCGGCTTTTTCGGCAAGAGCGCAAATACTTTCCGAGATTGAAGCGAGGCGTTCCTCCTCCAAAGCGTCGGCATTGTCGTCAAAGTAGTCAACCGCTAAGCCTGTGCCGTATTCTATGCGCTCAATTGTAAAATCAAGCTCATCTTTAACGCGGTCTATCAGCTCTGAAATATAGTCAAGCTCTCGGATAATGGGTTTAGCCTTTTTCTTTTGAGTTCCCGTAAAGTAATGGATACCAACTATCTCAATGCCTTTATACTCAGAACGGTTCCTGATTATTTCAAGCACCTGAGATTCTTCCATTCCGAACTGGCTCCCGCCCTTTATGTCGGTAACTCGAAGCAGAACAGGGTAGACCTTGTTTCGGTTAACACCTTCACGGTTGATCATCTCAACATGGAGCAGGCTTTCGGCGGTAAATGTGCCAACCTCGTCGTCAGCGGCACGGCGAACGTCTTTTTCGGTTTTGTTAACACCGGAAAAGATAATTTTGCTCATATCAACGCCGGTTTTCTCACAGACAGTAAGCTCGCCGGGGCTGCATACTTCGATTTTATCAAATGTTTCGGGTAATCTGCCCAGCAGAAAAGGGTTTGCTTTTATTGAAAAGCATAGTCCTACTTTCTCACCGAAATATTTGCGCACTAACTCAGCCCGCTTCTCAAACTCGTCTAAATCAAAGACATAAGAGGGAGTGGCAAGCTGCTTTGATAATTTTCTTAATGTATCGGAATTCATAATTATTCGTCCTGAAGAGTCTCAATAAGCGCCCACATAGCCTTGGCAGAGTTGAAGTTCTCGGGTACGAGGTTGTTGGGCTTGATTTCAATGTCAAAGGCGTCATTGAGCTCACCTACAAGAGCAACAATGTCAAATGAATCGAGTACGCCGTTTGTGATAAGAGCGGTTTCGTTTTCAAAGTCAACGTCAGGTCTGAGTTCTTCCAAAATCTGCATTAGTTCATCCATGGTAGTATTCTCCTTTTATTTAAAATAAGTTTTGAGCGTCTGCATATCGGTTTTACCGTTCGGAAGGGTGGGAAGCTTTTCAAGCTGCACCTGCTTGCGAGGAACCATAAACGCAGGCATATTCTGTCTGAAATAGAGTACAATTTCCTTCGGGGTCGCCTGACCCGTGTAGAAAAGGTAGAGGGTGGCTTTTTCTTTATGGTAAAGCGCGCAGCAGTCTGTCACGCCGTCCAGCTTTTTGGCGGTTTCCTCAATTTCGCCCAGCTCAATGCGATGACCGAGGTGCTTGATCTGACGGTCTTTTCTGCCGTGGAAATGAAGCACTCCGTTTTCGTCAAAGCTTCCCAAGTCGCCTGTTTTGTAAATAAGCTCGCGGTAATTTGAGTTCAGCGGATTCTGCATAAAGCTTTTGGCGGTCTGTTCTGGGTTTCCGTAGTAACCGAGAGCAAGAATCGGACCTGTAACGCAGATTTCGCCTTTTTCGCCCTCGGGTGTAGCTGTGTTGTCCTCGTTAAGAAGGAACACGCGATAGTTGTCATACGGCTTGCCGATCGGCAGAACAGTGTTATCGTCAACTTTTTCATCTACAACATAGTAGGTGCATGAGGCGGTTGCCTCAGTTGGACCGTACTGGTTGACATAAAGAACGTCGGGCAGATGTTCCTGCCAAATTTTTAGATATTTGCAGGGCATTACCGACCCTGAGAAGCAAAGTTTATTAAGATATTCGGGGCGGCTTACGTCAAATGCGCCCAGCTTTGCGGGAATTTCAACGCCTGCCACGCTCCAGCATAATGCGGTTATTTTTTCGCGGTTAAGCGTTTCAAAAAGAGTTGTTGGAACGGCAAACTCGTTTTTGGGGATAATGTATGTCGATGCGCCAAAGCTGATCGGAAGATAAATATCTCTTACTGCGGCAATATAATCGAGCGGACTCTGATTGCCTAAAGTATCAGTGTCGTCAATTGACAGAACCTTTGCCACAGAGTCGATATATGTCATAAGTGAAAGGTGAGAGGTGATTACGCCCTTGGGAACACCTGTTGAACCCGATGTGAAGATCACATATAGGGGAGATGTGCACTGAAGCGCAGCTTCACGCCGAGCGAGCAGCTCCTCGTTAGGCTGAGTACCCCTAAGCTCCTCCATTACAAGGATCTCACCGTCAAAATCAAGTGAGCGTGCGATCTCAAGATGAGCTTCGTCAACCAGCATATAGTCAGCCTTAATCACGCCTATAATCTGATTAAGTCTTGCCTTTGGCATATCGCCGTCCATCGGGGCATAAAAGCAGCCCGCGCGAACCGCGCCGAGAAAGCATGATGGAGTTAAAACGTGTCTGCCTGACATAACAGCTACGGGCGAACCGCAGGGAACCTTTTCGGCAAGAGCGGTGCCTATGCTTTTTGTCAGAGCGTTGAACTCGCCGAATGTTATTTGAGAGTGCTCGTCCTTAAACATAACCTTTTCGGCGTATTTTTCAGCATTAGTGTTTAACCGGCTGAGAATAGATGTTTCCATACTTCACTTCCTTTTCCAAAAATGAAATAAACCATATTTTACATTCTTATACATTATACTATTATATCGATTTTTGGGTTAAAGTCAATGGATTCGAAGCTTTTTGACGATAAAAAGCTATTTTTTGTGAAAGTAATGTTATATGCGTTAATATACCCGAAAAAACTGTTCAAAGCGATAAAAAGCGGCAGAAAACCTTAATTTCCTGCCGCTATAATGCATAATATAAATTTTTTAAATATCGTCGTCTTCGTCGTTGAGGTATCTTTCAACAATAAAGCGCGGACGGCGTTTGGTTTCAAGGTAGATTTTACCTATATATTCGCCGATGATCCCGATAGCCAGAAGCTGCAGTCCTCCGAGTGCCCAAATCGAGCAAAGTGTACTTGCCCAGCCGCTTACCGTTGCACCTACGCAAAAGCTTATTATCGAGTAGATGATCATAATCAGGCTTATTAAGAATATAATAAGACCGAGCCATGTTATCATTCGAATGGGCTGAATGCTCAGTGAAGTAATGCCCTCCCAGGCAAGAGCAAGCATTTTCTTGAGCGGATATTTGCTCTCGCCGGCAAGACGCTCCGAGCGCTCGTATTTTACAACGTCGGACTTGTAGCCGATAAGCGGAACCATTCCGCGCAGGAAGATGTTTGTTTCACGGTAAAGTGAGAACGCCTCCAGCGCGCGTCTGCTCATAAGGCGGAAGTCGGCGTGGTTAAATATGACTTTAGCTCCCATTTTGTTGAGGATTTTGTAGAAAGCCTCGGCAGTAAAGCGCTTAAAGAAAGTATCGGTCTCGCGCTTTGAGCGAACGCCGTAAACAACGTCGCATCCGGCCTCAAACTTATCGATCATCTCATCAAAAACGTTAATATCATCCTGCAGGTCGGCGTCAATTGAAATAACGGCGTCAGCCTTGTCCTTAAGCGTCATAAGTCCGCACAGCAGTGCGTTTTGGTGGCCTCTGTTGCGGCTCAGCTTAATGCCCTGAAAAATAGCGTTCTGGTTATGTAAATCCGAGATAATATCCCAAGTTCTGTCACGCGAGCCGTCGTCAATAAAAACTATTTTACTGTCGTCGGTTATTTTGCCTGCCGACATCAAATCGTAGTATTTGTTTAGCAGTTTTTCTGCCGAATCCCACAGCACCTCTTCTTCGTTATAGCAGGGAATTGCCAGATAAAGCTTTGTCATTGCACTCACCTTTATTTTGTAATTATTCTATTTTATCATAATACGGCAGGGCGCAAAAGTCAAGATAATTGTAATAACAATACTGAAGTCAATCTTGAAAAAATTGTAATATTTTTTAGAAAAATTATTAAAATCTCTTGTAAAGAGACCCTCTTTGTATTATAATAATATATATTTGGATATTATCCTTTGGAGGTATTGATATGTCACAGAAATCTATTGCGGTATTAACAAGCGGAGGCGACGCCCCGGGTATGAACGCGGCAGTCAGAGCAGTTGTCCGCGCCGGAATTAACAGAGGAATGCGTGTTTTCGGTATTTATCGCGGATATAACGGTCTGCTTAACGGCGACATCCAGGAAATGAATCTTCGCTCGGTTTCCGATATCATCGGAAACGGCGGAACAATGCTTTACACCGCCAGAAGCGAGGAGTTTAAGAAGAAAGAGGCTCAGGAGCGTGCGGCTGATTTTTGCCGCAGCCAGGGTATTGAAGGCGTTGTTGTTATCGGCGGCGACGGTTCTTTCCGCGGAGCCAGAGCGCTCACAGCGGCAGGCATCAACTGTATCGGTGTACCCGGAACGATCGACAATGACATTGCCTGTTCCGAGTACACAGTAGGCTTTGACACCGCGATGAATACGGCTCTTGAAATGGTTGACAGAATCCGTGACACCGCGCAGTCACACGACCGCTGCTCAATTGTTGAGGTTATGGGCAGACGCTGCGGTGATATCGCGCTGCAAACAGGTATCGCCACGGGCGCTACCGCTATTCTGGTTCCCGAAATTGAGTATAACATTGAACGCGATGTTATTGAGCGTATAATAAACACTCAAAAAACAGGCAAAAAACACTTTGTAATCGTTGTTGCCGAGGGTGTAGGCGGCGTAAGAGACTTGGCAAAGTACATTGAGCAGCGCCTTGGCATTGAAGCCAGAGCTACCGTTCTCGGTCATGTTCAGCGCGGCGGTTCACCTACTGTCCGTGACAGAGTTGTTGCAAGCCAGATGGGCTATGAGGCTGTTTCGCTGCTCGACAAGGGAATCGGCAACCGTGTAGTTGTTATGCGCGACGGAAAAATCACTAATCTCGATATCAATGAGGCTTTGGACATGGAGCGCGTATTTGACAAGAAGCTCTATAAAATCGCTATGTCCGTATCAATTTAATCTATACATTCTTTTTGCGGGCGGACGAGTTCCGCCCGTATTTTTGAATACTCATAGTAATTGTTTAAAATTCTTGAAAGGAATTATGAACATGAATTCTAAACTGCTGAAGTTATCCAAGGATTTAATAATATATTCCGTTCTGGTATCCGAGTTTGAGCGGCTCGACTTCAAGGACGACGCTCTTGCAGGTGTCCGCGCTAACTATTTCAACGCGAAGTGTTCGCCGCAGGTCGAAAAAACCGACATAAAGCTCGGAGGTAAGATGCAGAGCCTGTCTTATTCCTTGCGCCGCGGCGAGCCATTGTCATGGAAAATCACCTGTGACGCGAGTCCCGTTCAAACAGTTAAGCGTGCTTCCGACGGCAGCTACAGCGTAATGAGCTACGGTTCAAACGGAATCATATTCAAACGCCAGTTTTTTGACATTTCCCATGAATGGCAGCGTACAGAATACTATGACTCCGAGCTTGAAAACAGACTTTTAGCTGTAATTTATTCTTTCCGTTCGGACGGTCTGATTGTGCTGCGTTTGCAGCGTGTATCGGCAAACGGAATTACTACAGTTGACCTTTATCCGTCTCTTACAGCTCCCAAGAAGCGCTGTGCGGCTTTGATCTATTCTAATACAGGTATGCTTTGGTATGACAATTCATTCAAGCCCGATCAGGTTACTGTTGAAGATGCAAGTGACAAAAAAGGCTTTCGCTTTTCAAGAGAAGCGTTTATCTCAGAGAATGTCACGGATTCGCTGAATTTAAAGGAAGCGCCTTATTTGAGCACCGAAGATATTTTACGCGGTGATAAAGCTGTTGATGTTCCTGCCGCCGAAGAACCTAAGGAGTATTCGGCATACGAAAAAATCGAGAACATTCTCTTTGAAGCTCATAAAACAAATAAAAATATATTCGGCGAGCTTGCGGTTCATTCTGCAAACGAAGAATCGATTGAAACCGAAGAACCTGAGATTGCGGATGAACTCGAATTGACGGAAGAACCTGTGCAAGTAACGGAGCTTGAAGCAGCCGCCGAAGTTATCGAAACAGAGCAACCTCAAGCAACAGAGGCGCCTGATACAGCTTCGGAGGCAGATAACACAGAAGAACCCCGTACAGCCGAAAATCCCGAAATCGCTGATGATTCCGAGTTGTGCGATGAACCCTCAAAAGCTATTGCACTTGCGGAACCTGAGGCAGACAGTGTAATCAAGACAAGGCAGGGCAACTACACATATTTCGGCAGTCTTGATGATAACGGTAAACGCACGGGAAGGGGCAGAACCGTAACTCCCAACGGACTTACCGCATATGACGGTGAGTACTCGGATGATAAACGCCACGGCTTCGGCGTTTGCTATTACAAGGACGGCAGTGCCAACTATATCGGCAACTGGGAAACAGGCAACCGCAGCGGAAAGGGTGTAGGCTTCCGCAGAAGCGACGGTACAATGCACGCCGGAAAATGGTACAACAATATGCCCGACGGATTTGGAGCCCGTTTTGACAAAAGCGGAGATTTTCTTGACGTTTGCACATATGTAGACGGCAGGCGCAGCGGCAAAAGCGTGTCTTTTGATGAGGATGGCAACGTTGTCATCCGTCTTTGGAAGGACGGCGAAATGGTCAGCGAGCGTATTATTTCCGATTAGGAGTGAGTTAATGGACAATTTATATATAGCGCTTTGGCAGTTTGCAAACGGATTTTTGCGGTTTGCGCTGGTAATGATAATCGGCGTTTTGATTTTAAAGATAGTTTTTATTCCTATCAAAAGAATGCTGATGAAATCCAAGGTCGACCACACCGCAAAGACCTTTTTGTTCTCGCTTATCCGAGTAATTCTTTATGGTATCGTTGTAATTACCGCGCTTGGTACGGCGGGCGTTGATATTTCATCGCTTATCACAGCGCTTGGAGCGGCGGCTCTTACGGCTGGTCTTGCGTTTCAGGATACCCTTAAAAACTTTGTCAGCGGAATGATTCTTTTGTTTAACAAGCCGATAATCTCGGGCGACCTTATTCAGGTTGACACCTTTGAAGGCTATGTTGACAGCATTCGTATTTTCTATACTCAGATCCATACATTTGACAACCGTGTCGTTCAGATTCCAAATTCGCGGCTGACCTCCAACTGCATTATAAACTGCTCAACAGCCGGTACGCGCAGGGTCGACATTACCTTATCAGTGAGCTACGAGGATAATCTTACAAAGGTAAAGAGCGTAATTTATGACGCTATTTCAAAGAATCCGTTGATTCTTACCGACCCGGAGCCTAAGGTTTATGTAAGCAAACACCTCGACAGCGGTGTTGAGATCCTTGTACTTATGTGGACTGAACACGAGAATTACTATACCGTGCTGTTTGGCATGGAAGAAAAAATCAAGCTTATGTTTGATGAAAACGGAATTACAATACCATATCCGCATGTTCAACTCGTTAAAGAATCCGATAAAAAATGATTTTTGAATAAATTATAAAAATCCTCATATACTAATGGCGTCGTTTAATACGGCGTCATTTTTTATATGAGGAAGTTTTTTATGAAAAAGATTATTTGTATTATGTTTGCCGCTCTTATGATGACATCATCTCTTGCCGGTTGCGGCGGCGACAGCAGCGAGGCTGTATCTAACCGCGAGTCAATGGCGTCAGATGTCAAGTCGAAAGCCGAAGGAATCGGAGACGACGTCCGCGAGGGCGTTACCGACGCTGCCCAGGCTGTTACCGATAGCATTGACAGAATGTTCAGTGACGGTCAGATTTCGGACGGCGACGGCGTCATCGGCAACGAGAGCGATGATGCAGATGAGACAGAGGACACAACAGTTACCGACTCAGCCGACTGATAGTCCGCATTTTAGGCGCTTTATAATTTTCTTCTCAAGTCGTGAAATGTACGACTGTGAAATCCCCATCATATCCGCAACCTGCTTTTGAGTGTGTTCGGTGTTTCCGTTTAATCCGAATCTCAGCTCCACGATTTTGCATTCGCGTGGACAAAGCTTTTTTACCTCACTGAGTACAAGCTGCCTTTCCGCCTCTTTTTCAAGATTGTGGTTGATTTCCTCAGCGTCGCTGCCTAAAATATCGCACAGCAGCAGCTCGTTGCCGTCGCGGTCGGTGTTCAGCGGCTCGTCAATGGAAATCTCGTTTTTTAATTGAGATGATTTGCGCAGATACATCAGTATTTCGTTTTCAATGCACCGCGAGGCATATGTTGCGAGCTTGATGTTCTTTTCGGGAGAAAATGTATTAACCGCCTTAATTAGCCCGATGGTGCCGATGGATATCAAATCCTCGGTGCCGGCTCCGGGCGACTCGAACTTCTTTGCAATATATACAACAAGCCGCAGGTTATGGACAATAAGCGGCTCTCTGGCGCGGATATCTCCCAATCTAACGCGCTCCATAGCGGCACGTTCCTCCTCTTTGCTTAACGGCGGAGGAAGAGCATCACTGCCGTTGATATAAAATACTGTGTTCTCGCCCGCTAAAATAATCCGCAGACGAAGCAAAAGTCCTTTCATTTTTCGGTTACCTCGATTCATATTATTGTATATACTGATAAAAAGCATTTGGGTTTAGTTTTTGTTTATCAGCTCATATGGGACTATAGCTTTTATGTCGCCTTTTATAATTCCGCTGCACAAGCCAATATAAATGTGTTCGGAAAGGGGGATTCCGTCAATACTTGCTTCTTCGGTCATAATTCCTTTGAGTATGCCGTTACCGCCAAGACTTTGATAGGGAATAATTCTTATAGGGAAATTTGTTAGCGAAATACTGTTGATGCAGCTTTTATCTGCAATTATTACAAAGTTCCCCGAAAACGGTTCGGTAACATGACATCCGCTGTCTACAATAGCCTGAAATTCCGAAACGGAACCGCCGATTTTTACGCTGACTAAGCAAATCCTTTTTCCGAAATCTTTTCGTGTAATTCTTGAAAACAGCTTAAGCGAGTAAAAGCAGCAAAGCGTCAACAAAACGAGTACGACAGGGTTTATGTTGAAGTAAACAACATCATTTACAACGGCGATTCCTGACGGATGAAAAACCGTGCAAATAAAAATCATTGCGCCGCAGAAGGAAAATGACACTGCAAAAAGCGTTAGTGTGCGGATAAAAAAGTTCTTGGGGCTTGCCCTGCCGTATGCCGTAAACACCATGAGCGCGGCAAAGCCTATGTCAAGAAGCAAGTTTACAGGAGGCGCAAGCTTTGGAAGCAGCGCCGCAAGGCTGCAAACGCTTCCGACAGCACCGCCCAACAGCACCCGGCGCGGTTTTGTGCTGAGCTTAAGGAGCCGACCTGCGGACAGCAGCATTATCCAGTCAATCACCATATTAACTACTATCAAAACATCCACATACACCGTACGCATCAGTATCACCCATGGCTATTATCGCACAAGAGTGCCGGAATAAATGTCAAAAAATGTTTAGGAGGAATTTTTATGTTTGCAGGTATTATCATCGGAGCTTTTATCGGAGGTTTTCTTGGGGTTTCGTTTATGTGTCTGCTTTTTTTCAGCAGAAGTAGATAAAAAAGCCGGCTCAAAACCATCACTGGAATTGAGCCGGCAAATCTATATTATTTATCTTTTTGATAATCTAAAGTATTTAAATATAAAGAATCCAACCGACAACATAAAAGTGCCGCACATGAACATAATTATCCACATTCCCTCAAGCTTTGTATATACAGCAAGATATAAGGCTGAGTTGATCGTAAGGAAAAACAGCTTCATTACATCAAAGTGAGTTTGAAGCAGGGCATATGCCAGCGGAACGATACAGATAAAACCTGTTGCGCGGTAAAAAACGATATTCAGAATAAAGAATCCGATGCAAAACAAAATAATCAGCGTTTTGATCCGCGGCTTTTCAAGCAGCTTGTCGGAGTCATAGTTGCGGTAATCGTCAAACAGCTTTACAGTGAAAGCCAGCAGTGTGAATATCGGGAGCAGCTCGTAGCGTATGCCGTGTGTAAGCAAACTTATCAGCGCGGCAAAAGCGAGCGCGATTCCTATAAAGTAAGAGTATTTCAAAAAGTACTTCATTTTTTCATTTCCTTATCAAATATTTATTCCGAAAAGCTTTACGGCGTTTTTATACATCAGATTTTTGTAGTCGGCTTCGGAAATAAGCTTTTTGAGCTCGTTAAAGTATTGCTGATATAGCGAGCGTTCGCCCTTCTGATTATGGAGCAAAGTGTCGGAACCGTCAATAGGGTTGTCGGTCCCGAAAAGCATTTTTTCGCTTCCGTAACGGCGTATCGCCTCAACGGTTGTTTTTACGGGAACCCATGTTGTGTCGCCGTAAAGATTCGGAAGCCTTCCGAGAAGATCGAGCGCATGTGAGTTATCTGTACCCAAATCCATATGCACCATTATAAAGTTTATTTCCGGATGACGCTTTGCGGCGTTATATAAGTGTAAGGACATCGCTTCTTCGCATCCGCCCGTGTGCGATTCGATCGGCAAATCAAACTCTGCGGCAAGCCGGTAAACAGGTTCCAATCTTTCACTGTCCGGAGCGACACAAGCGTGATACGGATGGATTTTTAAACCGTAGATTATGTCGCGGTTTTCTTTAATTAGGTTCTTAAATTCCTCGTCGGGCTGTTCGTTGTAAATTCTCAGCCATGGAAGTACGCCGAGCTTATCCGGAGCTTTTCGCGCTTCCTTGATTGTTTCTTTAAGAATCTGATTTTGAGGCTTGCAAAACGAAGGCGGTACAGGATTTCTCTCATGGTCAAACTCAGCGCCCTCAATGTTGCTGAAAAGTGTAAAGTCTATGCCGCAGCGTTCCATAGAATACAGTATTTGTTCGGTAGTCATATCAAACGGCGGCAGCGTGCCGATATGAGCATGAGAATCAATTATCATAGTATCACCTTACAGTCTGCGTGTTCTTTAAACATTATAGCAAATAATAAAAACGATGTCTATAATAATGTCGAAAAATATAGTTTTTTGTAATTAGAAATAACCGGCTTGGAATAATTTGTTCCAAACCGGTTGTAACTATACTTATTCTATGATGTGTTTTTTATATTTATTTACTAATACTCAAAAACAAATGCAAAAAGTCTTTGAATTCGGCAGCCCATGCCGATTCGCTGTGAGGCTGATCGGGTTTTATCACCAGCTTTAGCTGATCTTTTGGGTAGCAGCTGCTTAGGATTCCGTAAGCCGCCTGCGTACATCCGCTCAGCGCTTCCTCCTGACCGGGTGTTCCGCCGGCATAAAGGTAAAGAAAAGGTTTATCGTCTTTTATTATGGAACGGAGCCAGCTTTCAAATTCGTTGGGGTAGTAAACCAGAAAAACAGGGGAGAAGCAGCCGCCGAAGCTGAATAGATCCGGGTGACTCATTACAGTGAAAAACGACTGCAGACCGCCCGAGGAGCTTCCGCAGAACGCGGTGTTTTCCCTGCCTTTTTTGACGGGGAACTGTGATTCTACCGCCGGCATGACCGTGTTTACAACAAAGTCGTCAAAAGCTTCGCCTGTAGGAACGATCATTTTCCTTGCTTCCTCGGGAATTTCATCGGGAAATGCGATAGAGCCTATTGATTTGGGCATAAGCTCACCCGTGCGCTGCAAGGGGCTTTCATCATTGTGGATACCAACTATTATTGCTGAATTTCCCGATGCTTCCTGCTCAGCGCGAACCGCCTCTCTGGTATACCAGCAACCAAATTGTACGGATGTATCCTCAAACAGGTTTTGACCGTCTGTCATGTAGATAACAGGCAGTGTTTCGCCTTCAGAGTGTTCAGGGACAAAGACGCGAACTCTTTTAAATCCCTTATCTGTATAAGGCAGGTTTAGGTTGATGATTGTTTCGGGAATCATAGTATTTCTCCTTTCAGGCAGTAGTTGTGTTATCCGCGCAGTGCGTTGGATATTGTGTAAAAATTATTGACGATCGTGGATTGTCCGCCTGTGTTTGCCGCCATGAAGAGCGTCAATTTCTCATCAACACAAAATAATCGCAGGCGGTGAAATGCCCTGTTAAACCGAAGTGACCAATGCCGCTTGACATTTCCGTCATTAAACCGTAGCCGTAGTGGTCGGTGGTATTGGTGTAATCGGTAGTCATTGCTTTATAGCTTTCTTCGTTTACCACTTTGCCTTCAGGCAGAGCGTGCAGCCATTTCGTCATGTCTGCCGCTGTAGAAATGAGATCTCCGGCGCCCTTACATAATCCGGGCATAATGCCGACGGGTATAAAATCAGACGGTTCGTAGCTGAATTCCTTTGCCCAATCGGGTGAATCCTTTAACTCATCAACGGAACCCGTGTGATCCATACCGAGCGGCTTTAATATATTTTCTCTTAAAAAATCAATATAAGTTTTTCCGGATAACTTTTCTACAATATTGCCCAGCAACAAGAAGTTATAATTCGAATATCTGTATTCGCTGTCAGGTTCAAACAGCAAAGGCTGGCTGAATACCCATTTGAGCAGAATTTCTGTGTTTTCTTTGTCGTTATGCTCATAGGTAATTTCATCGAGGGGAGTATTCTCGTCCAGGTTAGGAATGCCTGAACGGTTGGAAAGCATATTGTGCAGCGTTATTCTGCCCGCTTCCTTGTACTCCGGATAGTATTTGTCAAGTGTATCGTTGACGCTGAGCTTGCCCTGCTCCTGCAGTTTCATTATTGAAGCCGCGCAGAACTGCTTTGATCAGCAAAGCAAAGCAGCGGAACAGCAAAGCTCTCCTTGCGGAAAAGATACGCGTTTATGTTTCCGTCCGCAGTTGCAACTACGCTGCGTGTTACAAGGTTGTTTTCGCAAAGCTTATTCATGCAGCTCTCCACTTTATTTTCACTTATACCCGTGTTTTTACTTATAAGTGAAGTCGCTATCGGCATAAACGGAGACGAATAAATATATGCAACGATTTTCAGCAGTTTTTCGTTTGAAAAAAGCTCAAAAACCCTGCGAAGCGAATCAAGATCCTCAAGCTGTTCCATAATGCTTCTGCCGGTTTCGTTCAAAAAGAAAAACGATTTCAGCCCGGGTGACATTCTGATATTCGCAATACCGTAATCCGTGATTACTTTTGCGTAATAATCGGTTTGTGTTCCGAGTTTTGTAACCGAGGCGTCAATAAATCTATTCATGAAGTCATCCATCATCGAAATATCGCCCACCAAGCCGTTTTCAATTGCCCAGCAGATTTGAAAAGCGTATCGATACGCTTCCTCGCGCGGTATCTGGCACAGCCTTCTTGCAAGCAACAGCGTCAGGCTTTGTTCCTCGCGCCCGAACAGGGCGTCGATATTTACTCCCAGAACTTCAGCGATACTCGGCAGAATCTCAGCGTCGGGTGTACCGCCGCGTTCCCAGCGCGACACCGCCTGAGTTGTTACACCGATAAGCTCTCCCAGCTGTTCCTGAGTGATGTTTCTTTCAATGCGGTATTTTTTTATTTGCTCTCCTATAACGCTCATAATTAAAGCCTCCGTTGATATTATGACTTTATTTTAACAGAACGCAATTCAGTTGTCTATACTTTTTGCTTTATTTTGTGGATTCTCAAGATCGGTTACATAAACTTTCCCCGTCACTTTTTGCAGGCAGGAATAAATCAGTGTTTCATGCCATCCTTTAAATAATTCCTGTTATTTTGATGTATCATACAATTCATAAACCATGCTGATCTCTTAATAATAGAATTATTGATTCTTTCTGGATTGAGTTATCAACGTGACTACCTCTACATGCTGCGTATGCGGAAACATATCGACCGGCTGTATTTTCTTAACTCTATAGCGGCTGTTTTTGCGCAGGTATTCCAAATCACGTGCAAGCGT
>ONMK01000084.1 GCA_900318905.1 uncultured Eubacteriales bacterium
ATCTTGCTTGGATCCGTTGCGTCGTTTATTACCGTGTTGTAGCCGCATTCGCTTGTGCCGTTTACTGCCTTGAATTTGTAGGTGCCGGGCGCTACATAGATTGAACCTGACGCCATTGAGTCTTCCTTGCCGAGCACCGGCTTGAGAACTGTGTGCAGGTCGCCTGTGAGGTAAGCAGGAGGAGTTGTTGAGTCAGCCTTCTTAACTATCAGAGCGTTTGCGCTTGTATCATACTGGAATCTGTATGTGCCGCCTGTTGCAATAAGAGTTGTCTGTGACTTAAACTTGGAGTTGAAGGTAAGACCTTTGGGTGTGTTGTCCGTAAAGGAGGTGTTATAGCCCATCAGAACTCTGTCCTCCTGAACTCTGAACTTGTACTCGCCTGCCGTAAGATAAATGTCGCCGATTACTCTTGTGCCGTTTGCAGGGTTGAGAATAAGGTTGAAGTTGTCGGCTACGATGAGAACGCCGTCTCTGTCAACTACTTCGGGCTCGGGTGCTGTTGTGGGAGCCGCTGTGGTGGGCTCAGCTGTGGTAGGCTCTGCCGTTGTGGGTTCAGCGGTAGTTGGCTCGTCCTGCGCGGTGTATGAAAGCGTGTAGGTATCGTTGCCGTTGTCGGTAAGTGTGAATGTTACCGTTACTCCGCCGGGGACTCTGAGCTTGTTTGAGTTCTCGCCTGTTATTGCTGTGCTGTAGAGAGTTGCGGTGGTTGCTTCGTCGCCCGGGTAGCCGTTTGCCATGAACCAGCCGCCGTTGTTTGTTCTTACCGCTACATAGCTGTCCTGTGCAAAGGTTGCTGTGAGCGTGCCGTTTTCAAAGAGATATGTTCCGAGATTCTCCGAATCCTCCTCGCAGGCGTAGTTTGCGCCGTTGATATAGCCAAAGAGATAGAAATCAGTCTGAGTTGGATCCTCGGTTGTGGGTTCAACTGTTGTGGGCGCCGCAGTTGTGGGCGCTGCTGTTGTGGGAGCCGCTGTTGTGGGTGCCGCTGTTGTTGCCGCTGCTGTTGCCGCTGCTGTGGTGGGCTCGGTGTACGACGTCCAGTCGCCCGTATCCCATGAGCCGCTGCGCATTACATAGCACTTTCCGCTCTGCGCGGTCAGGTCGCCGGTCTGGTTCCACTTGTTGTCCCAGCTATTTGTTGTGGTTGAGCCGTTCATGCGGCAGAATATGATATTGGTGTAAGCCGTGGGGATTGAAGCCTTGTAACAGCCGTCTGACTGTGCGGTCATATCTACCCACGCGTTGCCGCTGCCGTTGAACATATAAACCGCAAAACGAGCGTTAGCCTGCATCCAGTTTGAATTAGGTTTGAGGTATACATTATATGTGTCGTCAGGATTTACTGTTGGGATTACAATTACATCATCGGGGTTGTATACAACCGCAACGCCTGTTGAGCCGACCTTGCCACTGATAGTTCCGCCCGATACGGTGAAGGTGTTGCCCGAGATCTGGTCGGTATATGTACCGTCAGCTATCTGGTGTGCGGGAACGCTGATGCTTGTTGAGCTTCCGAGGTTGGAAATTACCACGCCCTGGGTTCCGCGCTCTACATAAGCGACCTTGCCCGATGAAGCCATGTACTCGCTTGTGCCGTCAAAGAAGTTCTTGAACTTGTTGACCTCGGCTACAGCTGTGTTTTTCCATGTTGTATCGGTGCTTGCCGCGCCCATTGTTGCGTTTGGACGCGCAAGGAACAGTCCTGTTGATTTTGCTCTTGCGCCTACAATAGCCCATGTTTTCGTAATCTGGCTTGACGTCAGCGATGAGGTGCTGCCGTCCATATAGGTGTCGTGGGACTCTACCCAAAGTACCGACTTGGAATCTCCGGCGCCCTTGGGGTAGCTGTAGCTTGCAAGGCTTGCCGCGTTGCTGCCGGTCACGCCGCCGCGCGCGGTGCTGCTTGCCTCGTCGTCGGTCACGCTCATGTAGGTGGTGTAGTTTGAAATATCGATTCCCGCCGAACCGAGGACTTCGCCGTATACATATACGTCGTCCTTGTACGCCTTGATTCCGTTGATTACGGTTGACCAGAAGTCGCTTGCAAAGCTTGAACTGTCGGTGGGTACCTCAATGTGCTTTGCCGCGTCAAAGCGGAAGCCGTCTACGCCCAAATCTACGCAGTCCTTTAAAAGTTTGAGCACCTTTTGCTGAATATAGCTGTTGCCTGTGTTCAGGTCGGGCATTCCCAGGTGATCCTGAGTTATGCTCTGGCGGCTGTTGTAATTGATTGCGCTTGTGCTGCTGTGGAAGTACTTTGAGTAATATAAATCCGGATCAACGTTAACGTTGACATGCGAGAATCCGCCGCCGTCAGTTCCGTTGTTTGCCAGGTGGTTGGCTACGATGTCAACGATTACCTTGATTCCGTAGGTATCGGCTGCTTCGCAGAGCTCCTGAAGATCGTCGGGGCTGCCAAGATAGGTTGTGCCCTCCTCCGCGATGTCAAGATTGAGCGGCTGGTACATTTTCCACCATTCGTCGCTCATTGTGTGGTAGCTTGCACTGTAGTCCTTGGGCTGCTGTACGGGCGAGGTCTGTACCGCCGTATAGCCTGCCTCAGCTATATCCGCAAGGTTAGCCTTGATGTTGTTGTAAGTCCAGTTGAAGCAGTGCAGGACGTTGCTGCCCCCTATTGTGTCCTGTGCGTACTGACTTCCTGTGGGTTCGCCCGCCGAAGCAGACGTGCTGTCCGATACGCCTGCCGCGGACGCCGATATTCCGCTGATGGCAAAGCATGACATTATCATGCAAAACGATAGGACAACGCTGATGATTTTTTGCGTCATGTAAGATTACTCCTAAATATTTTATATTGCGCATGATGACGTTTGCGCTATACATTTACATTATATCAGGTGATGAATATTTGTGCAATTTGCAGTATACACAATTTACATATGACTTTTTTATTAGTTATGCTCATAGGACATTTTTTGTGCAACAAAAGCAACTGATATTTTTGCGGATAAAAAATCGGACAACTCCGAACGGAGCTGCCCGATTTAATTGCTTTTCAAAAACTTAGCTTGCTTTCTGAACAGTAAGCTTGCCTGTTGTCTTGTTGAAGGTGAATGTGTATGTTCCGCCTGTAGCCGTGAAGTTGAGCGGTGTGGTGTAGAAGCTCTTGAGATTCTTTGAGCCTGAGTCTAATTACACCGTAGTTGTATACCTTGATCTGGTATGTGTCGGCAGCGATCGCTGCTGTTGCTGTTGCGATATTGCTTTCGCCGTTGTTATCGTTAAGAACAAGCTTGATGCCGCCTGCGATATGTACGTCTGTCTTTGACTCATCGCTGTCGTTTACATAAGCTACCTTGAACTTGTTGGTCTTGGTGAACAGCGTGAAGGTATATACGCCGCCTGTTGCAACAAGCTTCATGTTTGCCTTGTACTTGGGATTTACGCTGAGCATGGATGTGCCGGTTGAATCGTTGATGGTTGTGTTGTAGCCGCACTCGCTTTCGCCGTTAACTACCTTGAACTCATATGTGCCGGGAGCAACATAGAGCGATCCTGACGCCATTGAATCTTCCTTGCCTGCAACGGGCTTGAGGATAGTGTGCAGGTCGCCTGTGAGGTATGCGGGAGGTGTTGTTGTGTCAGCCTTCTTTACGATGAGGGCGTTGGAGTTTGTATCAAACTGGAATTTGTATGTGCCGCCTGTGGCTGTAAGAGTTGTCTGTGCCTTGAACTTTGAGTTGAAGGTAAGACCCTTGGGTGTGTTATCAGTGAAGGAGGAGTTGTAGCCCATGAGGACTCTGACCTTCTGAACTCTGAACTTGTATTCTCCTGCTTTCAGATAGATTTCACCAACTACTCTTGTGCCGTTTGCGGGATTGAGGACCAGATTGAAGTCGTCTGCTACGATAAGACAGCCGTCTCTGTCAACTGCCTCGGGCTGAGGAACTGTTGTGGACTCTGTGGGTGCTTCGGTTGTTGGAGCCGCTGTGGTGGGTTCCTCTGTGGGTTCTGCTGTTGTGGGTTCCTCTGTGGTAGGCTCGGCAGTTGTGGGTTCCTCGGTGGTAGGCTCTGCTGTTGTAGGCTCTTCGCCCGAAAGATCTGCTTCAGCTGTGAACGTAAATTCATTAGTCAACGCTGTTGTGCTGTCAACAAGTGTGATATCGTTCTTGTCGGTAGCCTGAGTGTAATCTGCCTGGTCGGAGCCGGTCAGGATCTCCATGTTCAGATTAACGGTTGTGTCACCGGTGCCGATGATGTTGAAGGTCTGAGTATAATAGATACCCGGATTCGTGAAGTTGTAGAGATTGATGTTTGAAGCATTGATGTAAACATATCCGGACTCCTCAACGTTCATTACCGCGCTTCCGGTAGCGTTAAGTTTCGGAAGGTTTACTTCCAGATCTACTTCCCCAAGCCGGAGAACGGTTGGATCATACTCTACATATGACTGTGTGTTTACGATTTTGTGAGCTGACTGCAGCTTAAAGGTAACTGTTACCGCGTCGTTATAATAATCATAGTTAACGGACACGGGGCTGCCTATGTTTGAAGTAACGTTAATTGTTCCGCTATGGTTTTCAGGTGTGGTTCCTGTTTGTGAATCGCCGTCAGTTTCCGCCGCGCTTGCTGTTGCGCACATGCTGAACATGCTGAACGCGAGCATTAAAGCCAGCACAATTGAAAGGGGCTTCCTGAATTTTCTCATA
This sequence comes from uncultured Eubacteriales bacterium, assembly GCA_900318905.1. Lineage (GTDB taxonomy): Bacteria > Bacillota > Clostridia > Oscillospirales > Acutalibacteraceae > Ruminococcoides. Next base: position 4,674 of record ONMK01000084.1, read on the forward strand.
TTAAATATCATCCCTTCTTAAAAATTGTTTTGTATGGTCTGAACCATATAATTATTCATTTTAAATTATAACATATCGCGCAACAACTTACAATCAAAGCCACGGTATTACATATATAGATTTTTGTAAATTATTTATGGCTATTTTTACTATTGAAATGTTAATTTTAACATATGCAATATATATTTTATTGATTGTTTACAAAATGTTACTCAAATAACTCGGGATGCATACGGCTGTAATGGAAAATATACTGCTGTGCGATTCCCGCGTATTCACCAAAGCTGTCCGCCGTCATGTCGGGAAATAGCTTCTCCATTGCGCGCTTCATCCATACGTCAATCGGGAACGCCTCTATTCTGTGCATTCCGAAAAGCAGCGTGCAGTCGGCAACCTTTACTCCCACCCCGGTGATTTTCATCAGCTCGGCGCGGGCGTAGTCATAGCCAGCTGTGCGGCAGTATTCAAGGTTCACCTCACCGTCCGCTACTCTTTTTGCCGCGTCGCATAAGTACCGCGCGCGAAAGCCTGCCCTGAGCGGAGCCAGGTCGTCAACGCTGAGCCGAGCCATTTTCTCTGCGGTCGGAAAAGCATACTGTCCGTCGGGCAGAGGCTCGCCGAAACTTTCGCACAAGCGCTGAACTATCCCCTTTATCCGCTTGATATTGTTATTCTGCGAGATAATAAAGGTGCAGAGCGCTTCATACGGCTCCTGGCGCAGAATTCTTATTCCCGGAGCATACTTTGCCGCCTCGCTCAACACCGGATGTATTTTGCTGATATCGCCGCGTATTTTTCCGTAGTCGAGGTCGAGGTCAAAATAATCCTGCCACAGTCTGCGGTCATCCTCGCTCGAGTTTTCTATAATCAGGTCTGTGCCGCTGAGCAAAACCTTTACGCTTTTTCCGAAAGCTACGCCCGAAAACGAGCCGTCGGAGTTCTCAACCCAGCGAAAGCTCTGTCCGCAGTCAAGAGTCTGGGCTAAATCGAGGTCGGTCACATTATTAAAAATCAAAGCGTCCGTCATATTCCCACTTCCAAATTTCAAAAACTTTAAAAAAATTATATCATATTTCGGGATAATATGATACAATAAATTATATTAATTTTTGGGAGTTTTGAAAATGAAAGAAACCATTGTTACAATTCCGATCAACGACCTTTTCGCGCCCAAGTGCGGATGTCCGATGTGCCGCATGGAAGCAATGCTCGAGGAACAGTACGTTGAATTCATCACGGGCGACGCGATGATGGAGCCGAGCGTCCGCGTTGAAACAAATAAAATCGGCTTTTGTCACCGCCATTTTTCAAAGATGAGCCAGTCGGGCAAAAAACTCCCGAACGCGCTTATTCTGGAGAGCCATCTACAGGAGATAATTGAAAAGCTTATGCCCAAAAAGCTCGGCGGAAAGCCCGACAAAAAACAGCTTGAAGCGATTAAAAGCGAGCTTTCAGCCTGCTACGTCTGCAACCGCATTGAGCGCGATATGCACCACCTTGTTGAGACGGTGTTTGCGGAGTGGTCAAAGGGCGGTGAGTTCAGCGAGCTGTACAAGGCACAGCCGTTTATCTGCCTGAAGCATTATCAGTTTATTATGGCGGCGGCAATGGGTAAAAACGGGGTTCCGTCAAAGCTTCTCGGAGATTTCCACGCGGATACAGCCGAGCTTACAAAAAACTATCTGCTCCACTTAAAAAAGGATATTTCGCACTTTGCCACTATGTTTGACTACCGCAACCGCGGAGCGGACTGGGGAACGTCGGTTGACTCAATTGAGCGCAGCATTGAATTTTTGACGGGCGAAAAGCCGTACGAATACGGGATTACAAGTGAAGAGTAACTGAGGGTGCACCGCAAAGTGCGCTCTTTTTTTATTATCCTCTTGAAAAATTCGAATATATGTTCTATAATTATATATAGAAGCTTATCACACTCGGTAAGCTTCTGTTTTTTATTAATCAAATACATGTATTTAGGAGGAATTCATTAATAATGATAACAGCAAATTTCAGCGGAATGTCAGCGGACGAAACGCTTGTTTTAAGCACGGGTCTCTGGCAGTACGACACAGGGCAAAAGCTCCGGATCTCGGGTGTTTCGGGATTGAGTGAAACCACAGAGGTTCACTTTGGAATAATGAAAACCGACCGCGCGATCGTAAAGACAGGCGGGTTTGACAGTCAGAGCAATGTGCTCACTGTTGATATTCCGAACCGCTTTTTAGAACTATCCGACGAGATTTTCGGACAGATTTGGGTGTATATTCGCGAGAGCGATACCTCCGCGTATACAATCCGAAAAATCCGCATTCCAATCAGGAAACGCAAACGTCCCGACGACTACGTCAGTCCCGAGGATATTCCGGGCAAAACACAGATTGAAACGATAGTTGAAACCTACCTTGAAGAACATCCATCAAGCATAAATACAGTCGGTATGGATAACCTGAGCCAAAACTTAAAGCAGTCGCTCGCGCTATCAACGATCACAAGCCGAAATCTTCTGTGCACGGATATGGAGCAGGGCAAGCTGTTCAGCACTAACGGCAGGAACTGGGACGCTGACAGCTGCACCCGCTCGGCGGATTTCACACCCGTTGAAGCGCTGACACAGTACACTTTTTCGCGCAGTGAGAGCGGATACGCGCTTGCGGTTTTCTTGTATGACAACGAGAAAAACATGGTATCGATGATCGGAATGGGGGCGAACTACACCAACACGACGTTCATCACGCCCGCGGGTGCGGCTTTCCTGAGATTTTACTCTCTGAGCGACAGCTTTGAAATTCTCTACCAGCTGGAACGCGGCGATTCGGCGACGGAGTATCAGTCTCCCGATTTTTCGGAAACAAAAATGCAGCTTAACGAAAATTATATGTCGGGCAAAACCGTACAGCGGCTTACTCCCAAAATGACCGATATCTATGTATCGGCTTCATTTGCGCAGAACGAAGACGGCTACGGCGTAACAAAATTCAACACCATTTACGCCGCCAACGAAAGCATAACCGACAACAGCGAAAAAAACCGCTACACGATCCACGTTGCTGACGGAACCTACACCGACCTGCAGGAGCGCTATTCGGGCATTGACGACAGCGAACGCGAAGCGACAAATTACTGCGGCATTGTCTGCAAGGACTACGTTTACTACGAGGGCAACGTCCAAAATCCCGCGAACTGCGTGATTTCATGGGACGGCAAAACGGGATTTTCGGGCGATATCGTGTATTCGAACGTGTCAAAAAAGGCTCCGTTCCACCTTTCAAAAATTGTCAGAAACAGCCTGCACACCCACATAAAAGGCTTCACCTTCAACTGCAAAAATCTGCGCTACTGCCTGCACATCGAAACAAGCGGAGCAGGCAGGGAGATCGACTGGCTGATTGAGCAGTGCGTATTTTTGTGGGGAGGCAACCCCGATTGTACAGATATCACAGGCTTAGGAAGCAAGGCCGCGCTCGGCTGCGGACATTCTCCGCTTGAGCACGGAAGATTCAAAAACTGTACGGTCAACGCCTCAAACGGCTGCGCGTATCTCTGCCACGACAACTCAAACGGCACTACCCGCGCTTCGGGAATCTTAAGCGGCGCGGATATCCGCTTTGAAAACTGTAATCTGAGCAACGGCACTATTCAGTGCATGAGCGTCAAGGGCGACGGGCTCGTTGACACGCCGTATGTTCTGAGCTTTGATGACTGCATTAACATCGGCAGTGTGGCTTTGGCGATTTCGGCTCCGGCTACACAGAGTGCGTGGAAGGTGGAAAAAGGCGAGGAAAAAGCTGTAAAGTCGAACACCTACACCAAAGCGGAAACCGAGCAGTTGATAACTCACTCGGCGTCGCTGAAAGAAAGCCTGTCAAAAAAGGTGACAGAGATAACCGCAAATTCAACCAACGCTCAGTATCCGTCGGCTTTGGCTGTTTACAACGCTATTCAAACCGCAATCGGAGGTGTTGAAAATGGCTCTTACTGATAAGCTTACGGCAATCGCCAACGCTATCCGCGCAAAAACAGGCGGTTCGGCTCCACTTACGCTTCCGCAGATGGCAACGGAAATAGGCAGTTTAAGCGCTCCGTTTTCTGTTACAAATATTCTGACAACAGCCATTGACACCGACAACAGTTCTTTTAACGGCGGACTCGGCTATAAGTCAGGCTACCGGCTTTCGGGAAGCGGAGCCGAGAGCGCGTTCGCGGATTACTCCGTCTCGGGCTATATTCCCGTAAGCATCGGCGACGTGATCCGCGTGGTAAATATCGGAGATGTTACGGGTTATTCAATATACATGTACGCGTACGACGCAGCCTTTGCAGTGTCGGGAGGCAGCCTTGCCGTGCTGAATCCCGTTACGTCAGGTCACGGATGCCAAATTATTTCAGCAAAAATCACCGGTTCAAGCGTTAAGTATATTCGTTTCGCGTTTAACAGCAATATGGCGAGTAACGTTATTGTTACCAAAAATGAAAAAATATCGCCGCTCGAGGCATAGGCGGCAGAAAGGATAATATTAATGAAAGATGAAACTTTATTTCAAGCAATGTTCGCGGGAGCTCTTGGAGCTCTCGCGGCATACTTCAACATTCTGCTCATACCGCTGACAGTGCTGATCGCGGTCATGATCGTGGACTACTTCACGGGCATGGCTTCGGCTAAGGTGACGGGTGAGCTCAACAGCCGAATCGGCATTGTCGGCATAATC
>ONMK01000086.1 GCA_900318905.1 uncultured Eubacteriales bacterium
GCCCAAATATTAAGATGATCGGTGGACATATCATCAATTACTTGACCGTTTCTGAGCAGGAAAGATTCATACGTGGCTAAGCCCGCAAACGCCCAGCAGGAGTTGTAATCCTGGACTTTTACCGAAGTAACATACCCCGAATCAAGCGAGCTGTACGCTGATGGCAGACTATCATCTTCGTTTGCGGCAGCTCCGATACCTCCGGCAGATACTATTATCGTGCATAGAATAGCAGAGCATGTCGCTTTTTTTAGAAAAGAGCCTTTCATATTCACATACCTCAAACTTTTTAGTTTAGAAATCATTATATCAAAAAAACAATTTGATGTAAAGAATATTCACAGTATTTTCACAAACACTAATAAGGAAATTTTTAGTGAGAGTGGTTTAATGCAAATGAGAACTGATTTGGCGATCGAGGCGCGTGAAATAGCTGGTGAGCGCGTTGCGGGAATGGACTTCAGCGAGTACAGGGAAAACGGCTTGAAGATATCACGGCTTACGGTCAGAAATCAACGAGCAAAGCAGGCGCTTGGTAAAGAAATAGGCACATATATCACTATTGAGCTTCCGTCGCTAACTGATAATTTCCGCGAGACTGATGAAAAAATAATGACGATCGGCGCTGAGATCCGCAGGCTTTTGCCCGTAAACGGCCTGCTTCTTGTCGCGGGACTCGGCAACAATGATATCACGCCCGACTCACTCGGTCCGAAAACAGGCGGAAGGGTGCTTGCTACACGGCATATAACAGGAGAGCTTGCGCGCGCCTCGGGGCTTGACAGGCTAAGACCGGTAGCTGTTATGAACACCGGAGTAACAGGGCAGACAGGCATTGAAACAGGAGAATATATTTTGAGCGTAGTTAAACGTATTCGTCCAAACGCGGTTGTGGCTATTGACGCTCTCGCGTCGCGCCGGCCTGAAAGGCTGGGCAAAACCGTTCAGATAAGTGACGCGGGAATATCTCCGGGCGCGGGCGTGGGCAATCACCGTACAAAAATAAATCAGGAAACCCTCGGAGTACCTGTTATAGCAATAGGCGTTCCTACTGTCGTAGACGCCAATACCTTCGCGGGCGATTTGCTGGGAGGCGAATCGGTAAGGCGCACAGCGGAATCGTTGCCGAATGCCGAACAGCTTATAGTGATCCCGCGTGAAATAGACCTTTTGACTGAGCGTGCTTCAAGGCTGCTCGGGTTTTCGCTGAATGCCGCAATACAAAACAATTTTGATATAAAAGAGCTGATTTCCCTGATGTAGCGTCAGGGAATTTTTCTGTTTTTATATGCATATATATAACCATTAAGCAGGTGGTGTTTTGAAACTGAAAGGAAGAATAATAAAAGGAATAAAAGCGCTGGTGGCAATTGGGCTGGTGATTACGGCGGTGGTGTGTGTGTTCAGGCGGCTGCCCGAGGTATTTAGTAATAATGACGCCGCTCTGGCTGCCGCGGCTTTTACGCTGACAGACGGAAAGTATTATGCCGAGAGCGGTACCGTTCCCGAAACAACCGGAGCGTCTGAGCCTGAGCCGACAAAACAGACTTCCCTTGCTGAGGAAATCGATTCAAGACCTAAGGAAAGGGACAAAAGCGGCTACTACGACAGCTTCTCAAATCACAGCGGCGAGGCGGCTTATGAGGTCGAGGAAAAAACTATAGGGCAGTTCGGCACTAAAGTAGACGGCTGCTTTGTCAGAAACTACACCGGGCTTGATGTTGATTTTAAAAAGCTTCTTGACGGCGCTTTGCCGTTTTCGGTAAACAAGAATTCCGAAAAGCCGCAGGTGCTCATATATCATACCCATACAGGCGAGGCGTATCTTGACGCCGACGTCGATTATTTTTACGAGTCATATTACTCCCGCACAAACAACAACAGCTTCAATGTGGTTGCTGTAGGCGACGCAATTGCGGGTGTGCTTGAAAAGAACGGGATAAAAACCGTACACGATACTACGGTTCACGATTCGACCTATAACGGCTCATATGACCGCAGCGCTCAGACTGTTTTGGATGATATGAAAAAACACCCCGGAATCAAGGTGGTGCTTGATATTCACCGAGACGCGCTCGGTTCGGAAGAGAAGAAGGTGAAAACCGTTTTTGAACACAACGGCAAAAAGGGCGCTCAGATAATGATCCTATCGGGCTGCGACCCCGACAATGAACGTAGTTTTCAAAACTGGGAAAAGAATCTGAGCTTTGCGCTAAAAATCCAAAACACTGCTGAAAAGCTGTACCCCGGAATGACCCGCCCTATGGATTTCGGTTATTTCGCATATAACGAATACATTTGTGACGGCTCGCTTTTGATTGAAATAGGCACCGACGCCAATTCAATTGATGAAGCGGAATACACAGGCAAACTTCTGGGAGATGTGTTGTCAAGAGTTTTATAAGAAATCTCTTGCATTGCGGTTCATTATTTGCTATAATATCTTTAAATATGTAATAATACAGAGGTAACTGCAATGATTAAAAGAGTAATCAGAATAGTTTTGCCCTGCTTAATGTCATTAACGGTACTGGCTTCGGTTTCTTCAATAAATGCGTTTGCCACAGAACAGAACGGCTTGGATATTCAGGATATCATTGATATCTTTACAGGTGATGATGATCCTACAGAGCCCGAGCCTTACACGATTCCGACTCCCGAACCGACCGATCCGGAGCCGACAGATCCCGAGCCGACAGAGCCTGAGCCCACGGAGCCGGAACCGACTGAGCCGGTTACGACCGAGCCTGTTGAGACTGTTGCGCCGACAACCGAGGACGCGGGCGGAGGAGTTGACCCAAACGTCACTGTTCCTTTCGATACCAAACCGCTGATAGAAAACAAGAGCGATATTGACAAATCGATCAGCAAAAAAACCTATTCAACCGACTATACCGCGGGCATAGTTTCGTGGATATGCGTCGGAGTAGGCCTTATTGTTATGCTTGTAATGCTGGTATCAACAAAAATCAGCGGCAGAAAATCAGGCCGGAGAAGTGTATGACGTCAAATCAAATAGGCTCGGTTAAGCTCCCGTCAAAGGCGCTGCTTGCTCCTATGGCAGGCGTTACCGACCGCGCGTACAGAGAGCTTTGTATGAGCATGGGCGCGGGGTTCTGCGTCAGCGAAATGGTAAGCTCAAAGGCGCTCTCATTCGGCAGCAAAAAAAGCGAGGAGCTTATGGACATCTCCTCCCAAGAACGTCCGTGCGGCATACAGATTTTCGGCGATGACCCGAGCTGTATGGCGGAGGCTGCTGAGGCGGCAATGCGCCATAACCCCGACATTATTGATATAAACATGGGCTGCCCGGCGCCGAAAATCAGCGGCAACGGCAGCGGCAGCGCGCTAATGAAGGATCCCGAGCTGTGCGGAAGAATCACCGATGCTGTTGTAAAGGCGGTCAGCGTTCCCGTTACGGTAAAAATCCGCAAGGGCTGGGATGATGACATGATAAATGCTCCCGAGGTAGCCATAATCTGCGAGCAGGCAGGCGCTTCGGCAATCACAGTGCACGGCAGAACAAGAAAGCAATTCTACAAGCCGCCTGTCGATTATGATATTATTCGTCAGGTAAAACAGAGCGTCAGCATTCCCGTAATTGCAAACGGCGACGTTGACAGCGCTCAAAAGGCAAAACAGGTGCTCGACTACACAGGCTGCGACTTTGTAATGATAGGCAGGGCGTCGCTTGGCAATCCGTGGATTTTCACTCAGATAAACACGTATCTGGACAACCCCGGCGCTGTTCTTTATTTTCCGACAATTGAGGAAAAGCTCAACACCATGGTCGCTCAGGTGGCGAAAATGGTCGAATATAAGGGAGAATACATTGCTTTAAGGCAGGCGAGAAAGCTTGCTTCGGGCTATTTCAAGGGGATTCGCGGAGCCGCTTCCCTCAGAAATGACGCGGGCAAAATCGAAACTCTCGACGATTTGATTCGATTAAAGAATAAAGTCTTACAATCTATTTAAAATAAAACAAATCAAGTACAAAGGGGAATTTTAAAATGAATGAATTGACAAACATCGCGTCCTTGGAGTATCTCAAGGAATACGATCCCGCAGTCGGCGAGGCAATGGACAAGGAGCTTAAGCGTCAGCGCAGAAACCTTGAGCTTATCGCCAGCGAGAACATCGTAACACCCGCTGTTATGGCGGCAATGGGCAGCCATCTTACCAACAAATACGCCGAGGGTTATCCCGGAAAGCGCTACTACGGCGGCTGCGAATGCGTTGACATCGTAGAGGAAATCGCCCGTCAGCGCGCATGCGAGCTGTTTGGAGCGGAGCACGCTAACGTTCAGCCCCACTCGGGCGCTCAGGCTAACATGGCAGTTTACTTTGCCATGCTTAACCCCGGCGACACCGTTATGGGTATGAACCTCAACGAAGGCGGCCACCTCACTCACGGCTCGCCCGTAAATATGTCGGGTAAGTATTTCAACTTCGTTCCTTACGGCGTTGACAGCGTTACTCACCGCATTGACTACGACAAGGTTCTTGAAATCGCCAAGGAATGCAAGCCCAAGCTGATCGTAGCGGGCGCTTCAGCATATCCCAGGATCATCGACTTCCCTCGCCTCAGAGAGATCGCTGATGAGGTCGGCGCTTACCTGATGGTAGATATGGCTCACATCGCAGGTCTTGTAGCGGCAGGCGTTCATCCCAATCCCGTTCCTTACTGCGAATTTGTAACAACTACCACTCACAAAACCCTTCGCGGACCGCGCGGCGGTATGATCCTCTGCCGTGAGGAGTTCGCAAAGGCGATCGACAAGGCTATTTTCCCAGGCACTCAGGGCGGCCCTCTTATGCACACTATCGCCGCTAAGGCTGTTTGCTTCGGCGAGGCTCTTAAGCCCGAGTTCAAAGAGTACGGCGCAAAGATCGTTTCAAACTGCAAGGCGCTTGCCGACGGTCTTGTAAAGCGCGGCTGTAAGCTCGTATCGGGCGGCACCGACAACCATGTTCTGCTGCTTGACCTGCGCGATTCCGAGGTTACCGGCAAGGAGCTTGAGGCTCGTCTTGACGACTGCTACATCACCGTAAACAAGAACACTATCCCCGGCGAGCCGCGCTCTCCGTTTGTTACCAGCGGCGTAAGAATCGGCACAGCTGCCGTTACAACACGCGGTCTTAACGAGGAAGATATGGACAAAATCGCCGAGTACATTACCCTTGTTCTCAACGACTATGAGAACAGCAAGGAAAAGGTAAGAGCAGGCGTTGAGGAGATCTGCAAAAAATATCCTCTTTACGAATAATTCTAAATTAGAATAAAGGGCTGTCATCACGGCAGCCCTTTTAAATCATTCGCTGAAAATGGTGATACATATGAACAAACCACTTGCCGACCGCTTTCGCCCGAATTCGCTTGACGATATCGTCGGGCAAAAGCACCTTTTGTCAGAGGGCAAGCCCCTGCGCAGGATAATCGAAAGCGGCGAGATACCGAACCTTATTTTTTACGGTCCTTCGGGCGTGGGCAAAACCACTTTAGCCACATACATAGCCAATAAAACGAATAAAACGCTGCGCAAGCTCAACGGCACGACCGCCTCTACCTCCGACATCAAGGAGATCGTGTCGCAGCTCGGCACGTTTTCGGGCATTAACGGCATTTTGCTTTACCTCGACGAGATACAGTATTTCAACAAAAAGCAGCAGCAGACCTTGCTTGAATATATTGAGAACGGAAGCATCACCTTAATCGCTTCCACCACCGAAAACCCATATTTTTATGTTTACAACGCTATTTTAAGCCGCTCTACCGTGTTTGAATTCAAGTCGGTCGAGCCTGTTGAAGTCGAAAAGGCGGTGTACCGCGCCGCAAAGCTGCTTGAGGAAGAACAGGGCATCAAGGTTGAACTGCCCGAAGCCTGCGCCAAAAAGATAGCTCAGGGCTGCGGCGGCGACGTGCGCAAGGCGATGAACGCGGTCGAGCTTTCGGTGATTGCCGCCGACCGTGACGGCGACAGGCGGGTGGTGACCGAAGAAATCGTCGGCGACTTGATACAGCGCAGCTCAATGCGCTACGACAAAGACGGCGACGAGCACTACGATATTGTTTCAGCCTATCAAAAAAGTATGCGCGGCAGCGACCCTGACGCGGCGCTCCATTACCTCGGAAGGCTTCTTGAAGCAGGTGATTTGCCCTCGGCGTGCCGTCGGCTCATGGTCTGCGCCTGCGAGGATGTTGGGCTTGCCTATCCTCAGATTATCCCCATCGTTAAATCCTGTGTTGACATTGCTCAGGCTGTGG
>ONMK01000145.1 GCA_900318905.1 uncultured Eubacteriales bacterium
CCACCTGCATACCAATCATGAAGACGAAAAGCACAAGCCCAAATTCTTGCAGGAATGTGAGAATGGTCATGGGGGCTGTGAAGCCAATATGTCCCGCAACAATGCCTGCGAATAAGACAAATGTTACACCAAGCGAGATACCACCAATCTTGATCTTTCCAAGAAGGACGCCAACAGCAATTACTATAGAGTAGAGCAGTACAATATGTGCTACTGATTCTGTGTTCGTAAATAATTTGCGCCTGAGCCGCTTTTACTGGCGTGCTGAGGCTGTCAAGCTTAAAGTCAGCGCTTGCCGTGCCGAGAGCCTTTGTTGCTATTTTTGCAAGCGCGGCGGCGTTCTCGGCTACGTCCTTCCCTTTGTCTTTAATGCCTGCGCCGAATGAGCCGCCGAGGTTACCGCCTAAGCTCAGACCGACCTTTGAGGGCGAATGAATCTGCGCGCCGCTTTTTATTCCGCGTTCCGCGGCTTTTGCGACTTCCTCGCCTGCGGCTTCCGCGTTTTTGGCTGTGGCTTTTAATCCTGCCGAGAAGGCATTGCCGACATTATGTCCCTGACCGTGAGCAACATCCGCGGTCGCGTTTAATGAGGCGTTGGTGTTTTCGGGTAACTTCCTTAACTCTTTTTCGGATCGCTCGACCATCTTTTTGGCGCCGTCGACCATTGCCTGAGTTACGCCCGGCGCGCCGTTCTCGACAGCCTCTTTCATAGAATTATATTTTTCTCTATAGGTCGTCACCTGCTGTTCGAGCATGTCGCGCGTGCCGTTTTTGGCGGTGATAAAATTGTTTTCAAGCCGAAGCGTTGCGTCCGCGATTTTCTGCTGATTGCCGCTTGCAAGCGCGGCGGTCATGTTCTCATAGTTTGATATCGTATTAACATAGCCGAGGTATATTGATTGAGAATCCTTGACCTTTTGGTTTGCCTTCTCAACAGCGTCCGAATAATGTTGGATCAATACCTTTTGCTGCTCATAAGCAAGGGACGCCTGTTTATCTTCTTTCCAAACGCGTCCGGTTGTGGTCTGCTCGTAGTGCCCTGTTGCGGGCATACGCTTGAGCTTTTCACGCGCGTTTACCAGATTGTTTTCTGCTTTCTTAGCCGCTTCAACCGCCTTTTGATAGTCCGTGTATGATTCGGTCTGGTTCTTTACGGCTTTATTGTAGTCCTCAGAATATGCGCTTTGAATTGCCTCCGCTTTTTTTAGATTAATTGTATTTTGAAGCTCTTTTTGGAGGTCTTTGTAGTTTTGAATTACATTGCCCTCTTTTTTGATTTCGATATCAAGAGCCTTTGACAGTGTATTTATTATTGTGTCGGCTTCTTCTTCGTGTCCCTTTTTTACCTTGCCGCTGCCGTCTACGATTTTGTCGAGCTTTTCGCGGAGCTGGTCATAATAGCCGTACTCGGCGGCTGTATCGTTTACCGCCTTGTTTCGCGCTTCGACCATATCGTCATATGATTTTTTGTTTTCCTCGATTTTACTGTACAGCTTTGAGTAACTGCCTGCCAAAAGGTCGGCGTTCTTGATTTCATCCGACTGTGCGATATACAGCAGTCCCATAACGCCGACCAAGGATGTGATCAACGTAATCAGCGCGCCGGCGGGGCTCATGCTCTGAGCAAGGTTAAGTCCCTCCTGAGCGACGGTCGCGCCCTCGGTGGCTGAGGTCATAGAGATTATTTTTGTAACAAGTTTAGGGATAATGCCGACTATATTTCCGACATTCTTTGTCAGCTTGCCGACAGCGGTTGTTCCGGGGCCAAGGATCGCGATCAATTCAATTCCCTTTATAAGCATTTGCTTTTGCTCGGGGTTGAGCTTTTTTATCCACTCGGTGAGCCCCTTAACGCCGCCCATAACGTCTTTAAGAAGCGGAGCGGCTTGCTCAAGCACTTCGCTTCCGAGCTCGATGCCGACGTTTTTCAGCTCGTTTACTGTCTTTTTGGTTTTTGCGGAGCTTGTGTCGAGCTTTTCAAGCGCCTTACTTGTTGAGCCTGTGGCGGAGTTCATCTGTTTTAATACGCCGTTGAACTTTCCCGCGTCGCCGCTGAAAAGCGTTGTTGCCGCCTTTGCCGCGTTCGTCTTTGAGAACAGATCGTTGAACGACAATCGGAGTTCGGGCAGGCAGAGCATGTCGGAA
>ONMK01000003.1 GCA_900318905.1 uncultured Eubacteriales bacterium
CGTCGATGAGGTTCGTATAAACGCCGTCGGGCAGATCGACGGGGATAAACTCTGTTTTATCATCGAGCGGGAACACGCCCGCAGCCTTTTTGCCGCTCTTTTCATGGCTTGCGACAAGCGCCCTTTCGCCGAATGCGCTGACCTTATACACGCTGTCGGTGAATATATCCATGCGCTTTATCTCGGCGAGCTTGGCTATATACCCGCTCAAGTCAACGGTCTCCGCGCCGTTCCAATCAACGGTATCCTTGTCAAACAGGCTCGGCAGATGCGACACCGCTTTTTCCTGACCGTTGTACACAAGCGCCATGCCCTTTTGGAAGAACATGAATGCCGTCATGCTTTTCAGGACATTTATATTGGGAATGAAGAACCTTGCGCGCGTCTGGTCGTGGTTCTCCAAAAAGCGCAGCTTAACGTAGTTGTCAGGATAGATATACTCCTGACGACTGATAGCGCCAACATAATCCTTCAGGCTGCCCCTTCCATACAGATAATCCTTGAACTCCTCGTAGCAGTCGTAGTCGTAGCTTAAATCAAAGGCGCGGTATATCTCGCAGTCGGAGTGCGCCACCATACCTTGAGAGCGCAGATACATTATAAAATTCGGCTCAACCGATTCGCTCAGCCAAATTGCTCCCTGACGAACCTGCTCAACCTCGGCGCGCGCCTGCTCCCAGAAAGCTATCGGAATGAGCGGCGCTACGTCGCAGCGGAAGCCGTCTACCCACTGCGCCCAGTATTTGAGCGTGTCGATCTGGTATCTCCATAATTCTTTATTAGAATAATCAAGGTCGATAATGTCGCTCCAGTCCCCTACCCTGTTGCCAAACGAGCCGTCGCTCTTGTGGAAGAACCACTCGGGGTGCTCCTTACTCAGCACTGAATCGGGCGAGGTGTGATTATAGACCACATCGATAATGCACTTCATGCCCCTGTCGTGAACGGCATTTGTGAACGAAATAAAATCGTCGAGCGTGCCGAACTCGGGGTTTACTGCGCGGTAATCGCTTATGGCGTACGGCGAACCGAGAGTACCCTTGCGCTGAGCCTTTCCGATGGGGTGGATCGGCATGAGCCAAACTATGTCGGTGCCGAGCGCCTTGATTCTGTCGAGCTCCTCCTCAACCTTTTTGAAGGTACCCTCCTCGCTGAAATTGCGCACGAACACCTGGTACATTATTTGATTTCTTAGTTTTTTAGGGGTATTATCAGCCATATTTACCTCCGTTATTTCCTTACGAACAAGATTCCCAGCGTACCGGGACCGCAGTGGCTTGTAACGGTGCAGCCGGCGGTAGTTTCGAGGATCTCCTCAAAGCCGGGGTACAGCTCGTTGATTTTGCCGCGAACCTGCTGGACGACAACTGGGTTGCACTTTGTGTGAGTGATGAAAATTCGTTTTTTGTCTATATCGCTTCTTCCGCGCAGCTTGTCGGTCACATAGTTGATGATGACCTTGTCGATGCCGCCGCGGTACTTTTTGCCCGCCTTCATTTTGCCGTCGAGGACCTCGATAAGCGGCTTCAGCTTAAGCAGGTTAGCGCCCAAAGCCGCGACCGACGAGCAGCGTCCGCCCTTGTGGAGGTAGTCGATGCTGTCAACGACAAAGCTCGCCTCTACCTTGCCGGTCATTTTCTCACATTCAAGCTTGATTTCGGCGGCTGATTTGCCCTGCTGAGCAAGCTCCGCTCCCCTGAGCACAACAAGCCCCGAGCCCGTGGAGAGGTTGCGTGTATCGACCACATAAACGCCGTCCATGTCGGAAGCCGCTGTGCAGGCGTTCTGATAGGCACTTGAAAAGTCGCTGCTGATATTAAAATGCACTATTTCATAGCCCTCGTCGCGCCACTTTTTGAACTCGTCAATAAAGTCGCCCAGGTTCGGCGCCGAGGTCGAGGGCAGCTTGCCCGTGCGGCTTACAAAGTCGTAGATGTCCTCGGGCTTGACTTCAAGCCCGTCCTTGCGGGTGCTGTCGCCCATAAGCACATAGAGCGGCACAATAGCAATGTCGTATTTTTGAACCAGCTCCGGCGAAAGGTCGCAGGTGCTGTCGGAAATAATTTTGACCTTCATTTTCATCGTCCCCTTTTCAAAACTTTTTTGGGAAATTTGCCTGTTATTATTGTATCATCTTGCGGATAATAATTCAATAGGTTAAAACAATTTAATAGCCGCCGCGCGGGAACGTGACGTTCCATCCAAATCCGCCTTTGGAGAATTTTATATAACATAAATGTTTCTGCAACGGCGTGTCATAAATCGCGGGTTGGGAAGTTTTGTTTACTGCAAACATCTGATTCGCGTATTGCCATGTCGTGGCAACGACCGCCACGCGGCAGGAAGCGCGCCTTTGGATAAATTGTAATAACAAATAGGTTTCTGCAACGGCGTGCAATAAATCGCGGGAACGGAAGGCTTGTTAATTGCAAACGTCTGATTCGCGTATTGGGTCAAGCGTCACGCTTGCGCGTACTGTCCGTCGCGTCACGCGACAAAAATTCGCGGACAGCGCCGTGTTATCGGGCTGTCCGCTGATTGCGTTGTATTAAGAATTGTGGGCTTTCTTTGCGGCAAAGCGGAAAATCAGGATGTTGAGCACTAAGAACAGCGCGATCGCCGCAAGCGAGTAAATGATCATGAAGTTTGTGCCGTGGCTGCCGTTGAACACATGCAGCTTCATTGAGAACAGGTCGTTAAGCGACTCGGCAAAGGCGTGATTGTCGGCTCCGCCGAGGACTTTGTCCGCGTTTTCAATAGCAGGCTGCATAAGAATGTTCCTGAAAAGTCCGGTTATCTGCGAGCCGGGAACAAGGTTTACGATAGTCTGAACATTTTCGCCAAACTGTCCAACGGGCACATAAGCGCCCACAACAAAGCCGATAGCTACCGAAATAAGAATGCCGAACGCCGAAAGGCTTGAATCCTTTTTGAAGAAGGAGATAAACAGCATGAGCACCAGTGTTGATGAGATAGAGCCGAGCAGCACGACTCCGTAGAGCATGATAATATCAAGAGCGTTTAAAAGGAACGCGCCGCTGATTGCGAGGTATCCCAGACCCGCCGTAAGCAGGATAGAGCTTGTCACCGCGGCGCTGAGCATAGCGCCCGAAAAATACGACATCACAACGGTTCTGTCTTTTACCGCGGAGGCTGTATAGTCGTAGTCGATGTGCTCCATTTTATCGTGAACCATGACCGAAAGCGCATTGAGTGCGGCGGTCACTACCGAGGTTCCCACAACGCCGGCTACGAGCCATGAATTAACTATAGCCTCAATATCGTCCTTTGAGAGCATGTTCTTAAGGTCGCCCAGCTTCTCGTTAATAACGTCTACATAGTTGTCTTTCAAAAACAGCACAAACAGTCCCAACACTATAAGCTGCGTCAGCATTGACAGCAGCAGCGAGATTTTGTCCTTGCCGTAAACCTTCATGTTGCGTATAGTCATGCCCTTAAAGGCGCGAAGTTCCTTTTTTGCAGTCATATCAGTCACCTAACCTCTTTCCCGTTACAGTCAAAAATACGTCGTCCATATTGCCCTTTACAAACTCAAAGTCGCTTATTTCATCATGCTTTTTGATAAGCTCCGCCGCCTGCTTACTGTTTTTAAGGGCTATTTTGTAGCAGTCGAGATGATAATCAAACTCAAGCCCGCTGTCGCCGAGGAGCTTTTCGGCAGCTTCAGACTGAGGGGTGTACCACATCAGGCGGTTGCCGGCGTACTGCTCCTTAAGGCTGTGAGGGGTTCCTACCGCGGCTATCTTGCCCGAGTCGATTATTACCACCTTGTCGCACTGAGCGGTTTCCTCCATGTAGTGCGTTGTAAGGAAAACCGTAAGTCCCGTTTCAGCGCGGAGCTTGTCGATGGTCTCCCACACCTTGACGCGCGTCATCGGGTCAAGGCCTGTTGTGGGTTCGTCCAAAAACAGTATCTTCGGGCGGTTAAGCAGCGCTCTTGCTATGTCTACGCGGCGCTTCTGACCGCCGCTGAGCCTGTCGTATTTGCGGTTCAGTATTTCGTCCAGCTCAAATTCCTTTGAAAGCTCTGAGATACGCGCCCTTGTCTCTGCCTTTGACATTCCGTAGTAAGCAGCTCGCGACAAAAGGTTGTCCTTTACGGTGAGCGGCTTGTCGAGCACGCTGCCCTGGAAAACTATTCCGATCAAGTCCTTTATTTTGAACGGCTCCTTTTCAAGATCATAGCCGCCGATCATAACCTCGCCCGCTGTCTTTTCAAGCACGGTGCAGAGGATATTTATTGTTGTGCTTTTGCCGGCTCCGTTTACTCCCAAAAACGCGAAGAACGAGCCTTCCTCTACGGTGAAGCTGATGTCGCGCACCGCTTCGACTTCTTTGTAATTCTTTACCAGATGGTTAACTTCAATTATGTTTTTCATGTTTGTCCCTCCTGACAGCATCATAATAGCACAGGCAAATATAAAATAAAACCCCAAAAACGGTAACATGCAAAAAACAGCCCCTAAGTTGCAGCCGCCACGCGGCAGGAAGCGAAAACGTGACGTTTTATCCGGCGCGCCTTTGGAAAACGTCTGCTGAAAAAAACGTTTCTGCGACGGCGCATTAAATCTCGCGGGAACGGAAGTTTTGTCAATTGCAAACTTTTGATTCGTGTACTGGGTGCAGCGTCACGCTGCCTCGCGGGAACAGAAGGCTTGTTAATTGCAAACGTCTGATTCGCGTATTGCCATGTCGCGGCAACGACCGTCACGCGACAAAAAGGCCGGGCAAAACTGCCCGGCTGATAGTATCTTATTTCAGGTTAATCAGAGCATGAAAGCTCCTTTAGCTGTTTTGTATTCTCGCGCTCCAGCGTGTCGCTGACAGCCATTTTGCGGATGATGTTCTTAACGGTCAGGTCAAGCCCCGTACCCTCGCTGTAATCGGCGGGGTAAATAAAATCCACCCTGTCCTTTTTAAGCAGATCTTCAACCTTGCTGTCGCGCTTTTGGTACACCGCTATCGAGTAGCCGCCGTACGCCTTCATCATCTTCATGCAGGGGACGTCGCTCAGTCCGTCGCCTATGTAAATCATATTTGTAAACGGCACGCGCTTGCTGTCCTCGGGCATTGAGCGGTTTAGGTCAAGGTCGTTTGCCACGTCGAGAACGCCCTTGTTTATCCGGTAAACAAACTGGGTTTTGTTTGTGTAGTTAACGTCGGTTTTAGGCCACACAGCCCAGCCGTTTTCATCATACAGGAACTCGCAGGCGAATATGCTCTTAAAGCAGCCGCTCACCGAGGTTCCCTCGATGATCTCCTTCATTCCCGATGAGATTATGTAGTGCTCTATCTGCACGCCGCACCGCTCGCCGAACTGATTTAAGCGGTCAAACCAGCCGTCAACGCCTTTGAACAGCTCTACATTTTTACCCATGCTGACAAGGTTTTCGCGCAGAAGCGGTATCCCCTTATCCTTTGAGATTTTAACCATAGAGTACATATACGCCAGCACCGAATCCATGTGCTCGCTCTGCCACATCTCGTTTGTCGTCTCCCAAAACTCCGACTCGGTCATGCCGAGGCTCGGTATAAAGCTGTAGTCCTGCATGTCCTTTGTACAAAGGGTGCGGTCAAAGTCGTACATTATAGCCACGATCGGTTTTTCGCTCATAGTTTTCTCCAAAGCCTACTTTTCCGCGGGCGTAGCGCCGCCGTTTACCTTGTAGGTTGTTATCTCCACCGAGTTTATCTGAACGCGCTCAAGCGGCACGTTCTTTTTGTCTGTTTTTGAAGCGGCAATTTTATCGACAACGTCCATGCCGCTTATAACCTGGGCAAACACGGTGCAGCCCCTGTCAGCGGCGTTGTAGGCGCCGTCAAGCGACGGGTTGCCGCCGTTTTTTTCATAAAGCTTTTTGACATTTTCGGGCACTGCCGAGGTATTAAGCAGCTTGTCGCCGTTTTCGTCAAAAAATGCCGAAAGCAGATTTGATTTCTTATAGCTCTTTAGCTGCTCCTTCATATCGTCCCAATTATTTGAAAGCGCAGTCCAGCCGCCGCTGTTTTTAAACGCCTCGGCGCTCGTCTGGTTAATAAGGAACTGGCTTCCGTTGCTGTCCTTTGAGGTGCTCGCCATCGAAACGGCTCCGCGCAGGTTAAGAAGTGAATCGCAAAATTCATCCTCAAACACGCCGCCGTAAGAGCTTGTTCCGCTGGGGTTGTTGTCCGCGCTGCCGCAGTGGCCGCCCTGAACGGCAAAATCCGCTATGACCTTATGGAACGAGGTCTTGTTGTAGCTGCCGTTTTTTGCCAGATTGATAAAATTGGTGACCGCCTTAGGAGCCTGGTCGGGAAAAAACCTGAGCGTTATGTCGCCCATGCCCGTATGGATAACAGCGATAGTGTCGCCGTCGTTGGGCTGTTCAAGCTGAAAGCCCGCGCTGTTCTTTTTGTCGTGCTTAACCTCGGGAAAAACGCCGACCTTGCCGGGATCAATGCCCAAATCGGAAAGGCCGTCGGCAGCCTTTGCCTCATCCTCAGTCGCCGCGGCGCTGTTTGACTTGCCGGCCGATGACGATTGCGCGGAGCTGTCTCCGCATCCCGAAAGCGACGTCACGGCAAGCGCGCATAGTATTATGCCGAGCGCCCAAATGAGTGCTTTTCGATAGATTTTCATAATGATTTTCCTTTCGGATAGTTTTAAAACACACATCTAAAACACACATAATCATTATAATACATTTTGTGCAATTTGTCAAATGCCGCCACGCGGCAGGAAGCGCGCCTTTGGAAAAATCGGTTTGCAGGGAAGCTCGGTATAACGGCGCATCATAAATCGCGGGAATGGAAGGTTTGAATAATGCTACCATCTAATTTGCGTCAGCCTTCCCCCGAGTGGAAGGCTTTCTGAACAGCAAGGTATGGCCGCCGTTGCAGAAACATTTGTATTACTGCAAACTCTCCAAAGGCGGATTTGGATATGCTTTTTTAGGTTGAATAACGGAGGTAAAAAAATGTCAGAATATTTACCCGAGGGAAAGCTGCTTAACACCGCCGAAAACCGGCGCATCCTTCATTCGGAAAAGCTGCTGCGCGAGGCTGCTGCGGCACAGACTGTACTTGAAGCGAGGGCTACGCTTTGCGACGCGGAGCATAATTTATATGTGGATCTGGGCGGTATCCGCGGCGTTATCCCGCGCGAGGAGGGCGCGCTTGGCATGAGGGACGGCAGTGTGCGCGATATTGCGGTAATTTCCCGAGTGAACCGCCCCGTCTGCTTTACGGTAAGCGACTTTGCCGCCGACAAAAACGGCGGTATATGCGCTGTGCTTTCCCGCGCAAACGCGCAGAGGCTCTGCCTTGAAAACTATATCTCTCACCTTTCAAAGGGCGATATCGTGCCCGCGCGCGTAACTCACCTTGAAAGCTTCGGAGCGTTTGCCGACATTGGCTGCGGTATCGCGGCTCTGCTGCCGATCGACGCTATTTCGGTGTCACGCATCGAGCACCCAAAGGAGCGGTTTGAGACGGGCGAGGACATCCGCGCCGTGATAAAGTCGATTGAAAACGGCAGAATTAGCCTGAGCCACAAGGAGCTTTTGGGAACATGGGAGCAGAACGCCGCCGCCTTTTCACCCGGCGAGACCGTTGCGGGAATAGTGCGCAGCGTTGAAAATTACGGCGCGTTTGTAGAGCTTACGCCCAATCTTGCAGGGCTTGCCGAAAGCCGCGAGGGTGTGCGCGTAGGGCAGCAGGCGAGCGTTTTCATTAAGAGCATCATTCCCGAAAAGATGAAGATAAAGCTTATCATCATCGACACCTTCGACTGCCGCAGCCGCCCCTCTCAGCCCGTCTACTTTACCGCGGAGGGGCATATCGACCGCTTCCTCTACTCCCCTGCCGGCTGCAAAAAAGTTATCGAAACCGTATTTTAACTCATACTAATACCTAATAAAAAGTGGACAGTCTTTGCGGTCTATTTTCCGCAATACTTCGTTGTCGTCCTCGAAATCCGTCAGGATTCCTGCGTCCTTCGCCTTGTCTTGCGAAAAATAGTTTCGCAAATCCAAGTCTACTTTCTAGTCTACTTTCTATCAGGAATTAGTATCAGTGGTCGATTTATGGGACACTGATTTGTTGACACGAAAATCTCCTTATGGTATGATGTGCCTGTAAGGAGTGAAATTATGGAATACTTAATTATCGGACTATGCGCGGTGACCTGCGTTGTATCGCTAATCACCTTAATTATAGTTCTTTTAAAGAAGAATGATAAGCAGGACAATTCGCAGGAGATCATCTCCGCTGTTAGGGGCGAGGTTTCCTCTCAGCAGAGCCAGCTCAGGCAGGAGCTTACGGCTCACACCCAGTCGTCGATAAAAAACATGGGCGATATGCTTGTTGAGAATCAGCGCAGCTTTTCGCGCAATCAGCAAGAGCGGCTGAGCAGCCTTGAGGACAGGATGAACGCCTTTTCGCGCCAGAACGACCAAAAGCTTGAAAACATACGCCAAACCGTTGACAGGCAGCTTTCCGAAAACCGCGAGACAATGGAAAAGCGGCTTGAGGCTATGCAGAACGACAACAACCGCAAGCTTGACGAAATGCGCAAGACCGTTGACGAACGGCTTGAAAAGTCGCTTGAGGATAAGATGAACAAGAGCTTTTCGCTTGTCAGCCAGAGGCTTGAGCAGGTGTACAAGGGCTTGGGCGAAATGCAGAACCTCGCCACGGGCGTAGGCGACCTGAAAAAGGTGCTGTCAAACGTTAAAACGCGCGGAATTTTGGGCGAGATACAACTGGGAAGCATACTAAGCGAGATTTTGTCTCCCGAGCAGTACGCCGAGAACGTCGCTACCAAAAAGGGCTCAAAGAACGTCGTTGAGTTCGCGGTAAAGCTGCCCGCCAAGGACGACGGATTTATATGGCTGCCTATAGACTCAAAGTTCCCGGGCGACACCTACGCCGCGCTCAGAGAGGCTATAGAAAACGGCGACAAGATACAGATAGACCTTGCGGCAAAGACGCTTATCACCACTATCAAAAACGAGGCAAAGGACATAAGCGGCAAGTACATCGACCCGCCCAACACCACGGAATTCGCCATTATGTTCCTGCCGTTTGAGGGGCTTTACAGCGAGGTAGTGAACCGCGGCATGGTCGAGGTGCTCCAGCGAGATTACAAGGTCAACATCGCGGGCCCCAGCACAATGGCGGCTCTGCTCAACTCGATCCAGATGGGGTTTAAGACGCTTGCGGTCCAGAAGCGCAGCGCCGAGGTCTGGAAGGTGCTCGGCGGAGTCAAAAAGGAGTTTGACACCTTTGCCAAGGTTTTGGAGAGCACCCAGAAAAAGCTCGACCAGGCTAACAAGGATCTCGACACCCTTGTGGGCGTAAGGACGCGCCAGATTCAGCGCAAGTTAAAGGACGTTGAAACGCCCACAGAGCTGCTGAGCGAGAGTATTACAGATGACAATTCAGATGAATAAAAAGACGGACAGAGAGGCTTGATCGCTTTTCTGTCCGTTGTTATTTATTCAACTTTTTTATGTAGGGGATGCTTGCCGCCTCACGAGCGATGTTTTCCGCACACAGAAACATATCTGCAACATCGGTTCATATCTCGCGGGAACAGAAGGCTTGTTTATTGCAAATATATGATTCGCGTCCTGTCCGTCGCGTCACGCGACTGCCGCTACAACCTGACAGGGACAAGCCCTGTCACTACAAAAATCAAAACGTATATTATAAAATAAAACAAATGCCCCGTTATACTAAAACGCCTATTTTTTCAGCAGCGGCTTCAGGTACATACCCGTAAACGAATCCTTGTTTTCAGCCACCTGTTCGGGAGTGCCCTGAGCTATTATTTTTCCGCCCATGTCGCCGCCCTCGGGGCCGAGGTCGATAATGTGGTCGGCTGTTTTTATCAAGTCGAGGTTGTGCTCGATAACAACGACCGTGTTGCCGCTCTCAACAAGCATTTGAAGCACATCGACAAGGCGGTGAACGTCGGCGATGTGAAGCCCCGTTGTGGGCTCGTCAAGAATATAAATCGTTCTGCCCGTACTGCGCTTTGACAGCTCCGTGGCGAGCTTTACGCGCTGAGCCTCGCCGCCGGAAAGCGTTGTGGCGGGCTGCCCGAGCTTTACATAACCCAAGCCCACGTCAAACAGCGTTTTGAGCTTGCGGTGGATTTTCGGGATATTCGAGAAGAAATCCATAGCTTCCTCAACGCTCATTTCAAGCACGTCGTTTATCGACTTGCCCTTGTACTTGACCTCGAGAGTTTCGCGGTTGTAGCGCTTGCCCTTGCAGACCTCGCAGGGCACATAAACGTCGGAGAGGAAGTGCATTTCGATTTTGATAATGCCGTCACCCTGACAAGCCTCGCACCTGCCGCCCTTTACGTTGAAGCTGAAGCGCCCCTGGGTGTAGCCTCGCATTTTTGCGTCCTGGGTTTCGGCGAAAAGGGCGCGGATGTCGTTGAAAACGCCCGTATATGTCGCGGGATTCGAGCGCGGAGTCCTGCCGATAGGGCTTTGGTCGATCTCGATCACCTTGTCGAGGTTGTCGATCCCGATTATCTCCTTGTGCTTGCCGGAAATGGTCTTTGCGCGGTTAAGCTCGCGCGCGAGCGTTTTATATAGCACCTCGTTTATCAGCGAACTTTTGCCGGAGCCAGAAACGCCCGTAACGCACACAAGCTCGCCCAGAGGGATTTTTACGTTGATGTTTTTGAGGTTGTTTTCTGCCGCGCCGCGGATTTCAAGAAAGCTTCCGTTGCCCCTGCGCCGCTTTTCGGGCACGGGAACCGAGCGCTTTCCGCTGAGGTACTGACCCGTTATCGAGTTTTCGCACGCCTTTATCGCCTCAACGTCGCCCGTGCAGACTATCTCGCCGCCGTGGATACCTGCCCCGGGACCTACGTCGACAATGGTGTCGGCGGCGTACATCGTCTCCTCGTCGTGCTCGACTACGATTACGGTGTTGCCCAGATCGCGCAGGCGCTTCAGGGTATCGAGCAGCTTTTCATTGTCGCGCTGGTGCAGTCCGATGCTCGGCTCGTCAAGGATATAGAGCACGCCCATAAGCGAGCTTCCTATCTGAGTAGCGAGGCGGATACGCTGGCTTTCGCCGCCCGAGAGCGTGCCCGACGAACGCGAGAGCGTGAGGTAACCCAAGCCGACGCTTTTAAGAAAGTTCAGGCGCTCGGTGATCTCTTTTATTATCTCCTCGCCTATCATCGCTTCCTTCTCGCTCAATTCAAGCTTTTGGACAAACTCGATAGCGTCCGTGACCGACATTTTGCAGAAGTCCGAAATGTTTATTCCGCCGACGGTTACGGCAAGGCTCTCGCGCGACAGGCGCTCGCCGTGACAGGCGTCGCAGGGGATCTCAGTCATATACGAGCTGATCTCGTCCTTTATCCAGTTTGAGCTTGTTTCGTGATAGCGGCGCTCAAGGTTGGTGATAATGCCCTCAAACGGCTGCTCGTAAGTGCCGCTGCCATAAGCCGAGCGGCGGTGTATGGTGAGTTTTTCGCCGTTTGTGCCGTAGAGGATAACGTTTATAACGTCCTCGGGAATGTTCTTTATCGGCTCGCTGAGCGAGAACTTGTAGCGCCGCGCCAGAGCCTCCATATACATAGCCGCTATCTGGCTGCCGTCCATAGCCCAGCCGCTGCCCTTGATTCCGTTGTCGCGTATGCTTTTATTCCTGTCAGGAATTATTTTATTCTCGTCGATTTTCAGGAAAACTCCCAAGCCCGTACATTTTGGGCACGCGCCGTAGGGATTGTTGAACGAGAACATACGCGGCGACAAGTCGTCAATGCTTACGCCGTGCTCGGGGCAGGCGTATTTTTGCGAAAAGGTGACGTCCTCACCGTCGACAAAGCTTACGGTAACCAAGCCGTTTCCAAGCTTTGAGGCGGTTTCAATGCTGTCGGAAAGGCGCGAGGGAATATCCGCTCTTATGACAAGGCGGTCTATAACAACTTCGATATTGTGCTTTTTATTTTTCTCTATCGGAATATTCTCGCTCAAATCATAGATTATTCCGTCAACGCGCACGCGCACAAAGCCAGATTTCCGCGCGCTGTCAAGCACCTTTTGGTGCTCGCCCTTTCTTCCGCGCACAACGGGAGCAAGAACCTGTATCTTGCTGCCCTCGGGGTATGAAAGTATCTTGTCGACGATCTGGTCGACGGTCTGCTGGCGTATCTCCCTGCCGCAGACGGTGCAGTGCGGCACGCCTATCCTGGCGTAAAGCAGGCGCAGGTAGTCGTAGATTTCGGTGACGGTGCCGACGGTTGAGCGCGGGTTTTTAGAGGTGGTTTTCTGGTCGATAGAGATCGCGGGAGAAAGCCCCTCAATGCTCTCGACGTTCGGCTTGTCCATCTGGCCGAGAAACATTCGAGCGTAGCTTGAAAGGCTCTCGACATAGCGGCGCTGACCTTCGGCGTAAATGGTATCGAAGGCGAGCGAGCTTTTGCCCGAGCCCGAAAGACCTGTAATTACGACAAGCTGATTGCGCGGTATTTCAACATTGATATTCTTCAGGTTGTGCTCCTTAGCGCCCCTGACGATGATTTTATCGTTAGCCATAGCAATACCCTTTTCTGATTGAATATAGGATTATTGTAACACAAATTTTTTTAAATATCAACAACTTTTTCGAAAATACGTTTGAAACAAAAACAATGGAACGTGACGTTCCATCCGGCGAGGCCGCCGCGCGGGAACTTGAAGTTCCATCCGGCGCGCCTTTTGATAAATTGTAATAACAAATAGGTTTCTGCAACGGCGCAACTTAACTCGCGGGAACGGAAGCTTTGTAAATTGCAACATCTGATTCGCGTCACGCTTGCACGACAAAGCGCCCTGCCAAAGCAGAGCGCTTTTTACTTATATGTTTACTTTTTCTCGGTGAGGAGCTTATTAAGCTCCTCCATAAATGTATTGATGTCCTTAAACTGGCGGTAAACCGAGGCGAAGCGGACGTAAGAGACCTCGTCCACCTTTTTGATTTCCTCCATAGCCAGCTCGCCTATCTGGGCGGTGGTTATCTCGCGCTCAAGGGCGCTCTGGATTTTCGACTCGATGGTGTTTACCATTGTTTCGATCTGCTGGATGGACACAGGGCGCTTTTCGCATGCCCTTAAAATGCCTGCCGTCAGCTTGTTGCGGTCAAAAACCTCGCGGGATTTGTCGCGTTTAACAACGATAATCGGCACGGTCTCGATAATTTCATGGGTAGTAAAGCGCTTTCCGCATCCAAGACACTCTCTGCGGCGGCGGATCCTCTCGCCGTCGTCAGCGGAACGGGAGTCGATTACCTTACTTTCCTCAAAGCTGCAATAAGGGCATTTCACAGTCAATCACCTCTGATTATTCTATAAAATAATTATATCATGGAATTATACAGAAAACAAGAACTAATTATTTACAATGTTGTAAGCAGTGTGATTTTAATGCGGAATTCGGAATAATTTTTTCAACAAGGTTTGCCTCACCCATTAACGTATTATTTTTTGTAAGGCTCTGCCACTACAAATGTAACAGATACAATTGCATTATAAATACAGTCGGGCACAGGAGATACTTCACAAATCATTCTGTCTGCACGACCGAAATTCCGCATTCCGCATTCCTAATTAACTAAAAGTTCCTGTACCGCTTTACATCGCGGTTCTTTTTCTTTCTGCTGCGGTGGACTTTTGCCGCTATGAAGTAAATCAGCGCTACAAGCACTATAACGCCTAAAATAATCAAAAACCAGTAGGAGCGGAAAATTGCGCCGGCGGCGTCCAGAAACGCCTTGAAACCGCTGTATTCCACCGTTTCGGCAGGGTTGAGGTCAACGGTTTCCACAAGCTGCTTTTCGCCTGTTTTTGAGTCCACATAATACACCGACGCGGTTCCCACCACATCGTCGGTACTGAGCGGCGCCTTTAAATCCTCCTGCACGTCGGTTTCGACCACGACATTCTCGGGCGAAACGTCCGCGGGCATTATAGTGGTGATGTTTTTGGCAGGAACAAGAGTAACCTTGCTGCTGCTCATTGACGAGCCCACATCGACCTCGCGGATCGGCGTCTGTGTCGACTTTAGCGTGGTAAGCTCAAGGCTTGTAAGGCACCAGCGGAACAGCTCGGCGGCGTCAAGAAATGTGAAATATTCCTCCTGAACGCCCTCCTCATACGGAGCGCCAAGCAGAACCAGCATATAAGACTGACCGTCGGCTGACGCGGTGGTAACAAGGCACCTGCCTGCCTGGTCGGTAGTGCCCGTCTTTATGCCCTTTGCGTAGGTGTAGTAGTACTCGCTGTTGCCGTCGATAAGCAGATTAGTTGTGCGCAAAGCGGTATCGTCGCCCTCGCAGGTGTAGCTGACGGTGTTGGAGATTTTTTGAAAGTTTGGCAGTGTAAGCGCGTAGTTTGTGATTTTTACAAGGTCGCGAGCCGTGGTGTAGTGATTCTTGTTGTGAAGGCCGTCGGGGTTCTCAAAATGGGTGTTAGTACATCCAAGCTCCGCAGCCTTGGCGTTCATTTTGTCTACAAAAACCTTGATGTCGCCGTTGCCGACATAATCGGCAAGCACCATTGCGGCGTCATTGCCCGAGGGAACCATAAGGCTGTAGAACAGGTCGATAGCCTTTACCTTTTCGCCGATATGGTCGGAGAGGAACGCCGTTGAGCTGCCCGTGCCGTTAAGCTTGTCGAGCACCTTTTTCTTTACCTCGATTCGCGTATTGTCGACGTCCTCGATATTCTCGTAGGCTATGATATAAGTCATTATTTTGGTGGTGGAAGCCGGGTACATCTTTTTGTCGGCTTCCTTTTCGTACACCGTCTGGCCGTTGTCCATGCTGACAAGCAGAACAGACTTTGACTGCGGCTTTACGTCGGTGGGAAAGCTGAGCGCTCCAGCGCCGCACACCGACGCGCCGGCAATGATTGTTAGCGTCATCAGAACTGCAAACAGTCTGACTGCGATTTTTTTCATTGGCGTTTCTCCTAATTCATTGTATTTTGTCCCCCGCGCGTAAAGAGGCGGTCGATTTCCGCCTTCAGGAGCCTGAGCTCGTCATTGCGCAGGTCTTTGTATGTGAAAATTATATCGTCGGCGATTCTTTGTGACAGCTCCAGACTTTTGGTGTCGGCAAAGTCGGCAATCGACATCTGCGGCAGTCCGTGCTGACGCTCGCCGAAGAAGTCGCCGGGGCCGCGCATTTTCAAGTCCTCGTCGGCAATTTTAAAGCCGTCGTTTGTGCTGCACATCACGCGCAGGCGGTTTAAGGTTTCGGGGCTGCGCCTGTCGCTTATAAGCACGCAGTAAGACTGGAACTTTCCTCTGCCTACCCTGCCCCTGAGCTGATGGAGCTGCGAAAGCCCGAACCGCTCGGCGTTTTCAATAACCATTACCGAGGCGTTGGGCACGTCTACGCCGACCTCGATAACGGTCGTAGCCACCAAAAGCGAATACTTGTTGGCGGCGAAGTCGGACATTATCCGCTCCTTTTCATCACTTTTTGTTTTGCCGTGAACCACCGCTACGGGAATGTCGGAAAAGCTGTTCAGCATAAGCTCGGCGGCATATTCCTCGGCTGAGGCGACGTCGCTCAGCTCGCCCTCCTCAATAAGCGGACACACAATAAACGCCTGTCTGCCCTGCCTGATCTCACTTTTGATGAAGTTATATATTTTTGTTCTGTCGGCGGCGCCCCTGAGCACGGTTTTAACGGGCTTGCGCGACGGCGGCAGCTCGTCGATTATCGAAATATCCAGATCACCGAAGATGATAAGCCCCAGCGTGCGCGGGATAGGCGTTGCGCTCATAACCATCAGGTGCGGATTCTCGCCCTTGTTGAGAAGCGCCGCGCGCTGAGCCACGCCGAATCGGTGCTGCTCGTCGGTAACGGCAAGTCCGAGGCTGTGGAACTCGGTTTTTTCGGTGATAAGGGCATGAGTGCCGATAACAAGGTCGATCTCACCATCGGCAAGGGCTGCCCTTACGCGCTTTTTCTCGCTCTCCTTTAGCGAGCCCGTAAGCAGCTCGACTTTGAGCCCCGTGTTTTCAAGAAGCTTTGACAGTGTTTCAAAATGCTGCCTTGCCAGTATCTCGGTAGGAGCCATAAACGCCGCCTGAAAGCCGTTTTTCGCCACGGTATAGCAGAGCGAAGCGGCAACGGCGGTCTTGCCCGAGCCCACGTCGCCCTGGATAAGGCGGTTCATCGGAGCGGAGTTTTTGGTGATATCGGCAACACAGTCGCCGACAGCGCGCTTTTGAGCGCCCGTAAGCTCAAACGGCAGCAGCGACTCAAACTCCCCGGAGAAGTCCTTTGATATCTTCACGCCGCTCATGCCTCGGCTGTGCCCCCTGAGGCTCCTCATGCCGAGGTTGAGCACAAGCAGCTCCTCGGTCACAAGGCGCTTGCGCGCGGCTTCAAGCGCCTCGCGCATCTTTGGGAAATGCACATCCCAAAGCGCCTGTTTTAAGCCGCAAAGGCTGTATTTTTTGCGGATAAGCCCTGGTATTGGGTCGTTTACCTCATCTGGCAAAAGCGCCAAAGCCTGCTCCACGGCAGACGAAATGCTCTTGCCCGGCAGCCCCGCCGTTGTGCGGTAGACAGGGTGGATAGACGCGCCCTTCTGCACCGGAGCAAAGGCAGGCGAGATCATCTGAGCGCCGTAGCCGTCCTCAACTAATTTTCCATAGAAGAAATATTCTCCTCCGTAAGCGAGCATCCGGCTGATGTAGCGGTTGTTGAACCACACAAGCTTCAGCGCGCCCGTGTCGTCGTAGACCGTCGCCTTTGAAATAACGCGCCCGCCCGGAAGCAGAGCGTCGGAGACAGGCTTACCCAAGACGGCGCGGATACAGTAGGTTCCGCCCTCAAGCATATTTTCAATTTTTTCTACGGTAGTCCAGTCCTCATAAGCGCGGGGATAAAAGTTTAATAATTCTCCTACGGAATTAACCCCGAGCTTTGCGAACAGCTCCGCGCGTTTTTCGCCGACGCCCTTTAATTCGGTGAGCGGCATTTTGTATAAAGATGGCATAGTTTTTAGAGTTGAGAGTTTAGTAAATGCGGAATGCGGAATGCGGAATTTCGGTCGTGCAGACAGATTAGTAAATCGTAAAACTCCCATGCCCGACCGTATTTATAATGCATTTGTATCCGTTACCTTTGTAGTGACAGGGCTTGCACCTGTCAGGCAGCAGCGCAAGCGTGACGCTTGACCGACCCATGACGCGAATCAAATGGTTGAGATTTACCAAACTTGGCGACACTCGAGATATGACGCGCCGTTGCAGAAACTTTTTTCGTTATATAATGTTTGTCAAAGGCGCGCCGGATGCAACGTCACGTTGCCGCATTAAACATAAAGGGTTCAGCCTAAACCGAACCCTATTGTATATAATTGAACTAAAACATGTGTTATTGCGCACATTTGGCACGCCGCTGCAAAAAGCTTAATAATATAGCAAGTTCACCAAAGGCGCGCTTCCTGCCGCGTGGCGGCCGTCACGTTGCTCACTCTACACTTAAAATGAAGTAGTAGATCGGCTGGTCGCCCTTGATGAGCGAGATGTCGGCGCGTGAGCCGAACTTGTCACGCAGCTCCTCATACGCCTTGTTGGCGTCCTCCTCGCTTACGTCCTCGCCGTAAATAATGGTGATAAACGAGGTGTCGCGGTGAACCATGTCCTTGCTGAGCTTAACGAGCGCCTTTACGGGGCTTTTCTCGGTGATAGTCAGCTTGCCGTTCTGCAGGGCGATGATGTCGCCCTCTTTGATTTTCTTGCCGCCAAACTCGCTGTTGCGCGCAGCAAAGGTGACAAGTCCTGTTCCTACGCCGTGAGCCGCGTCGAGCATGAGCTGGGCGTTGCTTTCAGCCGAAATCTCGGGATCAAAGTTGAGCATAGCCGTCATACCCTGAGGAATGGTGCGTGTGGGTACGATGATAACCTTCCTGTCGGTAACGAGCGGAATGACCTGCTCGGCAGCAAGGATAATGTTTTTGTTGTTGGGGAGCACGATAACATTCTTTGCGGGAGTTCCCAGAACAGCCTCAAGGATGTCGTCGGTGCTGGGGTTCATGCTCTGGCCGCCCGAAACTACGTTTGTGCAGCCCAGATCTATAAAGAGGTTCTTCATGCCCTCGCCCGCGGCAACGGCTACAAAGCCGAATTTCTCGGTTGGCTCGGCAAACGCGAAGGTCTCTTTCTTTTTCTTCTTTGAAGATTTTTTGTTGTTCTTTTTAGCGTTCTTGTGCTGCTCCTTCATGTTCTCGACCTTTACTGCAAGCAGGTCGCCGTAGAGCAGTCCCTTTTCCAAAACGACGTTAGGTGTTTCGGTGTGAACGTGGATCTTGATAATCTCCTCGTCGTTGACCATTACTACGCAGTCGCCGATAGTCTGGAGGAAGGAGCGCAGGTCGTCGGGCTCAAGTGTGCATTCGGGGTTTCTGCCGACGATGATCTCGGTGCAGTAGGTGAACTCGATGTCGTCGTCAAACTCAGCCGCGGCACTGTCAAAGCTTTCGAGCGTGAGCGCCTGGTTCTCCTCGTACTCAACGATCTCGCCGTCCTTGATGTAACAGAGCATACCCTCAAAGATAGAGCAAAGACCTTTGCCGCCCGCGTCAACAACGCCCGCCTTTTTAAGAACGGGAAGCAGCTCGGGAGTGATAGCCAAAGCCTCGTTTGCCTTGTCGGTGATAGCCTGCCAGACATAGAGTGTGTCGGAATTTTCACGCGAGGCCTCGAGTCCTGCCTCGTAAGCCATTCTCGCGACCGTAAGGATAGTGCCCTCGGTAGGCTTTGCGACCGCCTTATAAGCGGCGTCAACGCCGATACCAAGCGCGGCGGCGATGTTCTTGCCGTTGACTTCTTCCATGTCCCTAAGCCCCTGAGCAAAGCCGCGGAACAGAATGGAGGTGATAACGCCCGAGTTGCCTCTTGCGCCTCTGAGCATTGACTTTGCGGCGATCTCGGCTACCTCGCCCGCTGTTTCGCCGTCGTAATCCTCCAACGCCTTGGCTGCCGCCATGATGGTCATTGACATGTTTGTACCTGTGTCGCCGTCGGGGACAGGGAAAATGTTGAGATCATTGATGTGATTTTTCTGCACGCTGATATTATGAGCGCCCGAAATAATCGCGTTCCTTAAAATCTCTCCGTTAATCATGAAAGCACATCCTTTTACACTTGTGATATGTTACCATTCCTTATTATACAGGTTTTTTCGCGCGATTTCAATAGTTAATTGAGAAAAAGTTATCTATTCAATGCGCAGACTTTCGGCTGTTTTGCACTTTCCCGTATTGTCGTCGATGTCAAACAGAGCGCCCTCAAGCCTGCACTCGCCGTCGGCAAGGTCAAACCGCGCCGGCAGCTTTGTTTTGAACTTGTTGATTATAATATCGGTTTTGACGCCCAGAACCGAGTGAACGGTCCCCGTCATGCCCAAGTCGGTGATGTAGCCCGTGCCGTTCGGCAGTACCTGAGCGTCCGAGGTCTGGACGTGGGTATGCGTGCCGAAAACCGCGCTGACTTTGCCGTCGAGGTAATAGCCCATCGCGCGCTTTTCGCTTGTAGCCTCGGCGTGGAAATCGACAAGGATAATCCTGCCTTCAGCCTGAGTTAAAGCGCGGTCGATCACGTCAAAGGCGCAGTCGAGCCCGCTTTCAAGGTACATATTTCCCATGAGGTTTATAACGCTTACAACGCGCCTGCCCGTATCGATATTGATTACACCGTGCCCGGGAGCCGCGCCGTCGGGAAAATTGGCGGGGCGGGCGATGAACGGATTGCTGTCGAGGACTTCAAAGACCTCTTTGCGGCGGAAGGCGTGATTGCCCAATGTGATTGCGTCAACGCCGCTGTCGAACAGAAACTGAGCCGCCGAGGGAGTCAGCCCGTTGCCGTCGGCGGAGTTCTCGCCGTTGCATATAACCAAATCAATGCCTTTTACCCTTTTGAGCGCGGGCAGCTTTGAGCGAAGAAAGCGGCAGCCCACGCTGCCCACAACATCGCCTATACAAAAAATTCTCATTTCAATTTCCCTTTTTCGTATTTATTTCTTTAAATTATACTATTCCTGTACCGTGAAATCAACACTTTCCGCGATATTCCCGTTGAAAACATACCGCGCCTTGCAGATATAGCCGTCGGCGCTTTCGGAGATCGAGTAATTTTTAGAAACGAGCCTTGAGCCGCCTTTTTCAAAAATCTCATACAGCATAAGGTCTTTTTTGAAAACGCTCTCCGCCGTTTTTTTGCTGCAGCTCACCTTTTCGCTTTTCAGCTCGCGCTCGGTTTGGGTAACAAAGCCCAGCGGAAGGTCTACTCCGTTTATGCTGAGGCTGCCGTCGCTTTGGGTGCAGACCGCCGAGTCAAATGAGCTGAAGCTTATTGAGCACGGAATATGAGCGCCCAAAAAGCTGAGCTGCCGCCGCTCAATTTTATTTTCCGTAACAGAATTATAGTCAAAGCTTTTCGGGATTCTTAATTCTTTATCAGCAATAACATCAGCAAGCACCTCGCCCTTCGCGCGGACATAGCGAACCGTGTTCTGCGAGGTGAGGTTGACGCCGCTTATGAGCAGATCGCCCTTTGCCACACCGCTGCCGACCTTTACCTGAGCTATTCCCTCGCCCGCTGTCACCTTGGTTATCACGCCGTCGGCGCTCGCCTTAAGATTGCAGGGCGAGGTATTTTCAAGCTCGGGCTTTTCGATTTTCTCTTTGATTTCAACATTGACATGACTGCCGACGATATTCACGCTCAGCCAGCCGATTTTATCGACCTTCAGCAAAATGTCTCGCTTTGCCTGACCTGTGTCGACGGTTTTTTTGTACGCGCCGATATGCACTCCGCTGTCGGCAAGCAGGCTTTTAAGCGCGGTTTCGCTGACCTGCTTTTCACCGATTATATCAATTGTCCAAATGAAATTTGACAGGAAAATAAGCAGAGCAACGCCCAAAGCCGCGCCTATAGGGATCCCGATCCTCGGTTTGAACCGCGCTGCGATAAACGGCAGCCCGCGCTTGACGGTGATTTTTGAGCGCACGCCCGATTTTTTGGCTATTGGGCGGATCTTGCGGTAATCGCTTACCGACATACTGCCCTCAATTCCCTTTTCAACAGGCCGCGCGCCCCAGATATTTATACCTCTCTGAGCCGAAATATTCAGAAAACGCTCGGGCGCTTTGCCCGTGACCTTAAAGCCGACGCTGCCCCTGAAATAGCGGATAAACCCCAAAAGCATACAGTCACCTCACGATAAAAATTCGATTTTAGAAATAAAACCGCTTATTTCAACGCAGGAGCCCGAAATACACCTCAGCCTGAGCCCTCTGCCGCCGAAGGAAACAACCATTCTGCCCGTGCTTATTTTTACGCTGCCCCTCTCGTAAAGCAGGATGCCCGTCGAGCCCTCTATCGTCACAAGGCGGTTGCCCGTCATCTCAATAAGCGGCGCCGACCCGAACTCAAAGCGCGGCGCGGCGTGTTTTTCTTTTGCCAAATTGCTCACCTCAATAATATTTATTCTGCTTTCCTCATAGATATTATTGGTGGTGTATTGTGATACGCAAAATTTTAATCGCGGCAAAAGGTCTGTCGCTTATGCTGTGCTGCGTGCTGCTGACTGTCTTTTCTCAGGGCAGCCGCGAAGGCGCGGCAAACGGAATAAAGCTGTGCCTTAACGTGCTTGTGCCGTCGCTGTTTCCGTTTATGGCGCTGACAAACCTTTTCGCGCAAACGGGGCTTTGCCAAAAGCTCGGCAAGCCGCTGAACAAGCTCACCCAAAAGCTGCTGGGGCTGAGCGGAGCCGCGGCGCCGGTAATACTTATGAGCCTTATAGGAGGCTACCCTGTAGGCGCGGCGGGAATAGCGCAGCTCAGAAGGCAAAACGCCCTGAGCGGCGCCGAGGCCGAGCAGGCGGCGCTGTTCGCGGTGTGCGCGGGACCGGGGTTTGTAATAAGCTTTGCGGGCGCGGGGCTTTTCGGCAGCGTAAACATCGGGCTGATAATATTCGCCGCTCAGGCAATTTCAGTCCTGCTGACGGCGCCGCTTGCGAGGCTGTTAAGGAGGAAAGAAGAATATAGTTCTGAAAAAGAATTATCGTCGTCCTCCTCCCCCTTCTCTCAGGCGCTTGTCGGCTCGGTTTATTCGGCGGCAAAAAGCATGTTGACTATCTGCGCGTTCGTGCTGCTGTTTTCGGCTTTTTCGGGAATACTGCTCCAAATGCTTCCCGGCTCGGCTTTCCTTACGGCGGCAGCGGCTATGCTGGAGGTCAGCTCGGGCGTTGTTATGCTTTCGCGCGGCTCGCCCGTTGAAGCCGCTGCATTTTTGATAGGCTTCGGCGGGATTTGCGTTCACTTTCAGATTTTTGCCGCATTGGGAGAGGTGCGTGTAAGCAAAGCTCTATTTTTCATTTTTAGAATTATCCAAGGCTTGCTGACGGCGGCGCTGACTCATATCGGGCTCAGGCTGCTGCCGCAAAAGGAGGCGGTATTCTCGACCTCACACATAGACCGCGCGGCGGTATTCGGCGGCAGCGTGCTGTCCGGCGCGGCGCTTATCGGCGTTACGATTTGCTTTTTGGCGTCGGTAAAGCAGGCAATCAAAAAACAATAATATTCAGGAGGAAATTATATGTGCGGAATAGCAGGATGGATGGAAAAGGACAGCCTTATGGCGGAGCGCAGCCAAACGCTTAAGGCGATGTCGGAGACGCTTGAAAGGCGCGGCCCCGACGAAAACGGAATTTACATCAACGGCGACACGGCGCTTATCCACCGCCGCCTTGTGGTTATTGACCGCGAGAACGGCAAGCAGCCGATGTCCGCGCGTCACAACGGCGTTACTTATGTAATAGTTTACAACGGCGAGCTTTACAACAGCGCCGCCCTCAGAGAGGAACTGCGCGCCGACGGCTTTCACTTCCGCGGCCACAGCGACACCGAGGTGGTGCTTAAAACCTTTATCAAATACGGCACGCGCTGCGGCGAAAAGCTCAACGGTATTTTCGCGTTCGCGGTTTTTGACACGCGCGAGCGCAGCCTTTTTCTCTGCCGCGATAAAATCGGCGTAAAGCCGCTGTTTTATTACGAATACAAAGGCGGACTTATATTCGGCTCCGAGATAAAAGCCCTGCTTGCAAGCTCTGTTGTAAAGCCGCAAATCGACGAGCAGGGGTTAAACGAGATATTTTTTCTGGGGCCTGCCCGAACCCCGGGCTGCGGCGTTTTCAGGAACGTTTTTGAGCTGAACCCCGGCGAGTGCGCAACCTACAAAAACGGCAGGCTTACGCGCAGAACATACTTTTCGATTGAGGCTCACGAGCACACCGACAGCGAAGCTCAGACCATAGAAAAAACGCGCTCGCTGCTGACCGACGCTATTGAGCGGCAGCTTGTAAGCGACGTGCCGCTCTGCATGCTGCTTTCGGGCGGGCTTGACAGCAGCGTTATAGTCAAGGTCGCCTCGCTGTACAACCGCGCCCATAAGCTTGGACGCCCGAGCACCTACTCGGTCGAATACGTCGACAACGCCAAATATTTTGCCAAAAGCAAGTTTCAGCCGACGC
The DNA here is from genome assembly GCA_900318905.1 of uncultured Eubacteriales bacterium. Lineage (GTDB taxonomy): Bacteria > Bacillota > Clostridia > Oscillospirales > Acutalibacteraceae > Ruminococcoides. The sequence continues at coordinate 23,569 of ONMK01000003.1, forward strand.
GCGACTACGAGTATATTAAGATGATGTCAAAGGACGCCGGCACGCGCCATAATGAAGTTTTGCTTGACAACAAGCTGCTTGCCGACGCGCTTTACGACAGCGTCGAGGCGCGCGACCTGCCGGGATATGTGGACGTTGACTCGTCGCTGCTGCTGTTCTGCCGCGAGATAAAAAAGGACTTTACCGTCGCGCTTTCGGGCGAATGCGCCGACGAGCTGTTCGGCGGGTACCCATGGTACTTCAACCGCGAGCGGCTTTTTGAGAACTGCTTTCCGTGGTCGCGCAGCCAAAAGGTGCGCCGCATGATACTTAAGGACGGCGTATTGAAAAACGGCGAGGAGTATGTGCGCCAAAGGTACCTCGACACGCTCAGCGCCGCGCCGAAGCTGCACAGCGATACCGTTGAGGACGCCAGAATGCGCGAGATGTTCTTTTTGAATTTTTACTGGTTCATGCAGTGCCTTCTTGAGCGTAAGGACAGATGCTCAATGGCGTGCGGACTTGAGGTAAGGGTTCCGTTCTGCGACTACCGGATAGTTGAGTACGCCTACAACATGCCGTGGAAGCTGAAGGCATTGGGCGGCAGAGAAAAGGGCATTGTGCGCAAGGCGTTTGAGGGTATTCTGCCCGACGAAATTGCATGGCGCAAAAAAAGCCCCTACCCCAAAACGCACAACCCCGTTTACTTTAACGAGTGCGCCGAGAGGGTAAGGTCGATTCTAAAAAAGAAAAACAATTTGACTGAAATGCTAAACAAAAAAGCCGTTGAGCGGATAATCGAGAACCCCGGCAGCATTACCGAGCCGTGGTACGGTCAGCTTATGAAGGCGCCGCAGATTTTGGCTTATATCGTGGAGCTCGACTTTTGGTTTGAGAAATACAAGGTTGAAATTTTCGCCTGAGTATGCTATTATATAGAAAAATTCGCGGAGTAATATCCGCAAACTCAGGATGATTTATGAACCGAAAGACGTTTGAATGGTGCGTGCGTTTTTTCAGCGAGAACCTCGCCGCGCGATATACACTGCACTTTGTTTACAAAATACTGCCGCTGACCTTGTTTATCGCCTACCCTTCTCTGTTGGTGTACGCGTTCTTTTGGCAGCGGCAGAACATAAGAATGCTCACAATAGTGCCGCTTGGGGTATTTATTGCGATTACTCTGCTGCGGCTTATCGTCAACGAGCAGCGCCCGTATGAGCGGTACGGAAAGCCCTCGGTTTTCAACAAGACCACCAAGGGCAAAAGCTTTCCCAGCCGCCACACCGCAAGCGCGTTCATTATAGCGATGGCGTTTATGTACGAAAGCGTACCGCTCGGAATCGCCGCTATGGTGATCTCGCTTTTGATTGAGATTTCAAGGATTTTGTCGGGCGCGCATTATATTCACGACGTTGTGGCAGGCATGGCGTTCAGCGTTATTGCCGGTTATGTGTTTTTCTTCATGATATGAAAAAGCTGTCCTAACTTTTGTTAAGACAGCTTTTTTAGTACTTAGTATATAGTGATTAGTATTACCTAAACAAAGCGTGGAATGACACCGTACCGGTTGCCGCGAGAATGATCGCCGCGATCGTAGGAATTATGTAAAAAAGCAGTTGCGCCCTTGCCCATGTTTTAAGCGACCTGCATCTCGGCGAGCCAAGTGCCCACACAAGCAGAGCTATAAAACCGATAACCGGGATAAACGAAAGCAAAATCCGCACAAACCAGCCGCCTGTTGAGAGCTGGTCGCCGCCGTTTGTCTGATAACCGCAATTAGGACATCTCATATAAAAGACCTCTTTTCAATTATTTGCATTATTCTCCTATAAGTCTGACCGCCGTGTACGCGTGATTTACCGCGGGCAAAAACTTATTCAGCACATCGCTCATTTTAAGCTTTAGGCTCGACGTATTCACGCACGGGTGACAGCCTATGTATTCGTCATTAAGCAGATCGCTGTCGATAAGCAGGGTGACGGCATTTTCGCTGTCGTTCATCAGCCCCATTACGCTTACGGCGCCCGGATGAATGTCAAGGTACTCCGCCATGCTATCTTCTCCCGCAAAGCTCAGCCGTGCCGAGTTTATCTGCGCGCTGAGCTCCTTTGTTTTAAAGGGCTTTCCGGCAGGCATTAAAAGCAGATAAAACTTAGATTTCTGGCGGTTGCACAGGAAAAGGTTTTTGCACATTTCTATTCCCAGCACCCCGTCAACCGCCTTGCACGCCTCCATTGTTTCGGCGGGCTCGTGATCAACGCGCTGATACGCAACACCTATATTGTCAAGAAAATCATACACCCTTATCTCGCGCGGCTGTCTGCCGTCGGGTTGAGGTCTGCCGTTTTTAAGTTCCATTTAATCACCTTTTTAATCTATACATGAATTTGCGCTCAACTTCAAAGCTCATAAAGAACAGGATAATATCCGTAAGAACCTTTGCGCCAACAGCTCCCATTCCGAGTGAACATAACCACCACACAATAAGCGTGTTGAGCGCCAAAACGGCGGCGGCAAGCGCAAAGTAGCGCGCCGCCGAAAGCGTCGTATCGGTTCTGTGCCTGCGGTCGCTGAGCTTCAGCGCCGTAAAATTGAGCGGAGCGGCTACAAGCCTTGCGGCGATATTCGCCCATACAACGGGCAGCCCGAAGCAGAGCAGCGCCGCGAAAAGCGCCACGTCAAGCGCAAAGCTCAGAAACGCGGTCGCCGAAAACTTTACAAGCTGCCAATATATATTTACCGAATCGCGTATCACCTTGAAATGCGAGGTGCTGTTGCCGTCCTCGTACACCGTGCTTATCGCGACCTCCTCGATAGGTGAGTTGCTGCGCGCCCAGTGCAGCAGCACGTTCATCTCATATTCATACCTGCTGCCCTTTACGCCGAGCATAAACGGCAGCATGCGGTCGCTGAATCCGCGAAGCCCTGTCTGGGTGTCGCCCAGCAGTCTGCCCGCGGCAAACAAAAACGCTATCCTTGTGTAAAGATTGCCGAACCAGTTGCGTGTGGGCATATCGCGGCTTATGGTGCGCGCTCCCAAAACGAGCGAATCCGGATTTTTTTCGGCAGCTTCGGCTGCATTAAGAATATCTGGCAGCTTATGCTGACCGTCGGCGTCGGCGGTAACGATGATATACGGCGGCGTGAAGCGCTCTTTGATATATTCAAGTCCGCGCTTGAGCGCCCTTCCCTTTCCGCCGTTTTCTTCGCAGCGGATCACCTCGGCGCAGTTTTCCGAGTCATCAAAAATACTCCTGAAGCTCATGCCGCTGCCGTCGTCGACAATAACGACGCGCAGCCCGTTTTCGCTGAGCTTTTCGGCGAGGCTTGTCAGCTTATTCTCAGGTTTATATGCAGGTATAAGAACGATTTTTTCCATGACAACCCCCTTTTTCATAATGATATTATATTTAATATATCACAAATAATGTATAATTACAAGCAAACAGCAAAAATCACCGACGGAAAACCGCCGGTGACTGATTGCTTTTATGATTTTGATTATTTGAGGCTGTTCTGAATCGCAACAGCAACGGCAACGGTAGCGCCAACCATGGGGTTGTTGCCCATGCCGAGGAAGCCCATCATTTCAACGTGAGCGGGAACAGAAGATGAACCCGCGAACTGAGCGTCGGAATGCATACGGCCCATTGTGTCGGTCATGCCGTAAGAAGCGGGGCCTGCCGCCATGTTGTCGGGGTGCAGGGTTCTGCCTGTGCCGCCGCCCGAAGCAACCGAGAAGTACTTTTTGCCCTGCTCGTTGCACTCTTTCTTATAAGTGCCGGCAACGGGATGCTGGAAGCGGGTGGGGTTGGTGGAGTTACCTGTGATGGAAACGTCAACGCCCTCTTTGTGCATGATGGCAACGCCCTCACGAACGTCGTCAGCGCCGTAGCAGCGAACGTTAGCGCGCTCGCCGTCGGAGTAAGCTGTTTCCTTAACGATGGTAAGCTCGCCCGAATAGTAGTCAAACTTGGTCTGAACATAGGTAAAGCCGTTGATTCTTGAAATGATCTGAGCGGCGTCCTTGCCCAGGCCGTTGAGAATAACGCGCAGGGGCTGCTGACGAACCTTGTTAGCGTTTCTTACGATACCGATAGCGCCCTCAGCGGCAGCGAATGACTCGTGGCCGGCGAGGAATGCGAAGCACTTGGTGTCGTTTGAAAGGAGCATTGCGGCGAGGTTGCCGTGGCCGATACCGACCTTGCGGTTTTCGGCTACAGAGCCGTCGATGCAGAAGCTCTGGAGGCCGATACCGATATATCTTGCAGCCTCTTCGGCGTTCTTGGCGCCTGCCTTAAGCGCGATAGCCGCGCCTACGCAGTATGCCCAGCATACGTTTTCAAAGCAGATGGGCTGAATGCCCTTAGCGATTTCATAGGGGTCAAAACCTGCAGCCTTGCAGATCTCACGGCTCTCCTCTACAGACGCGATACCGTACTGAGCCAGAACGCCGTTGATTTTTTCGATTCTTCTGTCGTAGTTTTCAAATAAACTCATGCTGCACACCTCCTTATTCGTGACGCGGGTCAATGTACTTGGCAGCGTTGTCAAACTGACCGTAGTGACCCTTTGCCTTTTCGAGCGCCTCGTTTGCGTCCATGCCGCCCTTGATGAAATCCATCATTTTACCGAGGCTTACAAACTCATAACCGATGATCTCATCGTCCTTGTTGAGAGCGATGCGTGTGCAGTAGCCCTCTGTCATCTCCAGATAACGGGGACCCTTTTCCTTGGTGGCAAACATTGTGCCTACCTGTGAGCGCAGACCTTTGCCCAGGTCCTCAAGAGAAGCGCCGACGAGCAGACCGCCCTCGGAGAACGCTGACTGTGTTCTGCCGTAAACGATTTGCAGGAACAGCTCTCTCATAGCTGTGTTGATAGCGTCGCAAACCAGGTCGGTGTTGAGCGCCTCAAGAAGAGTTTTTCCTATAAGGATCTCGGAAGCCATAGCGGCTGAGTGAGTCATTCCCGAGCAGCCGATGGTCTCAACCAACGCTTCCTCGATAATGCCGTTCTTCACGTTGAGTGTCAGCTTGCAGGCGCCCTGCTGAGGCGCGCACCAGCCGATGCCGTGTGTGAAACCCGAAATATCCTTGATTTCTTTCGCCTGGACCCAATTGCCCTCCTCGGGGATTGGAGCAGGACCGTGATACGCGCCCTTAGCTACGGGGCACATATTGGTGACTTCTGCTGTGTAATACATAAGCGATTCCTCCTTATTCTCAAACTGTAAATTACAGTCCTATTTAATCATATTATAGTCGAAATGACAGAAAACGTCAAGTCTTAAATCACGATTCTGTGAACATTTCGTCCAAAATATCGGCAGCACATTTGCAGAGCAGCGCGCACGGGCGCTTGTGATAATACCGCTCCGTCCGCTTTTCGGGCATGCCGCCTTTTTCGGTTTCGACGCCGCTTAAAAGCTCGCGGCAGATTATTGAGCCGTTTTGCTCCTTAAAGCGCCTTGCGAACTCCTGCACACGCGCGTAGTGAGCTTTTTTAGCCTCAAAATCCTTCGGGTCGCAGTAGCCCTTTGCAAGCCCCAGCACCATTGAAGCGCCGCTTACCGCTCCGCAGACCTCTCTCATTCTGCCAAGCCCGCCGCCGAAAGAGGATGCGAGCTTTGCCGCGGTTTCGCGCTCAAATCCCGTTACGTCCTCAAAAGCGCAGAGCACCGACTGAGCGCAGTTGTAGCCCTCTAAAAACAGCTTTTCAGCCTTTTCTCCGTGATTCATATATTGTCACCGTCCTTTGAACCTATTATACGGCATCGCCGCCAAAAAGTCCATATGTGTACAATAAAAAAGCAGCGTGACGCTGCACCCAATCCCGCCTTTTGAAAGCTTCGTTTAAACGGAAGCGCCTGTGGAACGGCGGGGTCAAAACAAATCAGTTTCTTATACAGTAAAAACGCTGCCGCGCCGTATGATTATCTGGACAAACACGGCTTTGTTTGATATAATGATACTATAGGCAACACCGCACAATTCGCGGCGCACGCCTTGCTTGAATATTGTTCTGTCATGCTGCCCAAAAAACCTCGGCAAGGCGTCAGCCTTACCTCAATTTATTTGGGCACCCTGACAAAAAATCTTACTGCGCAATCCGCACACCGTAATTATGCGGTGTTGCCTATATTATCAAACAGGACTGATACTAAAATGAAACTAAGCGAACTGGCGATCGGACAAACCGCGCAGATCACCTCCGTCGGCGGCGAAGGCAGCCTGAGGCAGCATTTTCTCGATATGGGCGTTATCCCGGGCGCAGAGGTCAAAACCGTAAAGCTCGCGCCTTTGGGCGACCCTATCCAGCTGAACATACACGGCTACGAGCTGACGCTGCGGCTTGACGACGCGAAAAAAATCGAGGTAGATCAGCTTCCCCCGAAGCAGAAGCCCGAATATCAAAAGAAAAAGTCCTCGCGTCACCCCGGCTTGGGCGAGGGCGGCAAATTCCATCCCAAGGGCAGCGGCAATCCGCTTCCCGAGGGCGAGACGCTTACATACGCGCTTGTGGGCAACCAAAACAGCGGCAAAACAACGCTGTTTAATCAGCTTACGGGCTCAAACCAGCACGTCGGCAACTTTCCGGGCGTTACCGTCGACCGAAAGGACGGCGTTATAAGAGGCCACAAGAATACCCTTGTTACCGATCTGCCCGGTATTTACTCAATGTCGCCCTACAGCAGCGAGGAGATAGTATCGCGCAGCTTTGTGCTCAACGAAAAGCCAAAGGCGATAATCAACTGCGTTGACGCAACAAACATCGAGCGCAACCTGTACCTTACGATGCAGCTTCTGGAGCTTGACATTCCTACAGTTGTGGCGCTCAATATAATGGATGAGCTGACAGCAAACGGCGGCTCGGTCGACATAAACACCCTTGAGGAGCTTTTGGGCGTACCTGTTGTACCGATTTCCGCGGCTAAAAACCAGGGCGTTGACGAGCTTGTAAAGCACGCCATACACATTGCTTACTATCAGGAAAAGCCTCAGCGGCAGGACTTTTGTCTGCCCGACGAAAAGGGCGGCGCGGTTCACCGCTGCCTTCACGCGGTAAGGCACCTTATTGAGGACAAGGCGCTTGAAGCAGGTATTCCGCTTCACTTTGCGGCGAGCAAGGTAGTTGAGGGCGACGAGCGGATTTTAGAGGCGCTTAAGCTTGAAAGCAGTGAGCAGGAAATGCTTGAGCACATTATAAAACAGATGGAAAAGGAGCGCGGACTCGACCGCAACGCCGCTATTGCCGACATGCGCTTTTCGTTTATCAAAAAGGTCTGCGCCCACACGGTGACAAAGCCGCGCGAGAGCCGCGAGCACCGCCGCAGCACAAAAATCGACAGCGTGCTGACGGGCAGGTTCACGGCTATACCGTTCTTTATTTTGATAATGGCGGCAATTTTCTGGCTGACCTTTGACGTTATAGGCGGCAATTTGCAGAGCCTTATGCAGACGGGGCTCGACAACCTTTCCGGGGTGATACAAAACGGTCTTGAAAGCGCCGAGGTAAACCCGATACTGACGGGGCTTTTGACAGAGGGAATACTTGCCGGACTGGGCAGCGTGCTGAGCTTTTTGCCGATAATAGTCGTGCTGTTTTTGTTTCTCTCGATTTTGGAGGACAGCGGATATTTAGCGCGCGTGGCGTTCTTTATGGATAAGCTGCTGCGCAAAATCGGTCTTTCGGGGCGCAGCATAGTGCCCATGCTTATCGGCTTCGGCTGCACCGTTCCCGCGGTTATGTCGACGCGCACGCTGCCCAGTGAGCGCGACCGAAAAATGACGATACTGCTCACGCCGTTTATGAGCTGCTCGGCAAAGCTGCCGATATACGCGTTTTTCGCTACGGCGTTTTTTCCGGGCAAAAGCTGGCTTGTTATAACTCTGCTTTACCTGCTTGGAATCGTGATAGGTATTTTAATAGCGCTGCTTTATAAAAAGACGATTTTCAGGGGCGAGGCGGTTCCGTTTGTTATGGAGCTGCCCAATTACCGCCTGCCCGGAGCCAAGAACGTTACCCATCTTCTTTGGGAAAAGGCAAAGGACTTTTTGCAGCGCGCCTTTACGGTAATATTCATCTCGACTATTATCGTTTGGTTTTTGCAGAACTTCAACTTTCAATTCAACATGGTCGACAATTCGCAGGACAGCATTTTGGCTCAGCTTGCCGGCTTTATCGCTCCCGTTTTTGCCCCTGTCGGAATGGGCGACTGGAAGATAATCACCGCGCTCATCAGCGGCTTTATGGCAAAGGAAAGCGTTGTGTCGAGCATGGAGATACTCTACACCGGCGGAATAACGGGCGCTGTTTCCTCGGCAACCGCAATTTCCATCCTCGTTTTCAGCCTGCTTTATACACCGTGCGTCGCGGCGATAGCTACGGTAAAGCGCGAGCTTGGAATCCGCTGGGCTGCCGGCGTTATAGTCTGGCAGTGTGTAATAGCTTACGCTGCCGCAGGTATTGCGACCTGCATTTGCATGCTGTGCGGCGTTTAGGAGGACGATATGAACCTTGTTGAGATACTATTGACGGTGTTTCTTATTGCCGCCGTGATCGCGGCGGCAGCGGCGATTATTGTGCGAAAAAAGCGCGGCAAGGGCTGCTCGTGCGGCTGTGAAAGCTGCCCCCACCGCTCTGATTGCGGTAAGACGCAAAAATAACAGGCAGGCTCAATTCTCATTACGAGTTTTGAGCCTGCCTTTTGCTTTTATTGACAGTCGAAAACAAACTTGCCGTCCCGGTAATCGCAGGTCACGCTGCTGTTTTCGGTGATTTTTCCGTCGAGCATCTGCTCGCTGAGGGTGTCCTCGATCTCGCTCTGGATTGCTCTTCTGAGCGGTCTTGCGCCGTAGCTGTCGTCAAAGCCCTTGTCGGCAATGGCGGTGACAGCCTCGTCGGTAAAGGTGATCGAAACGTTCAGCGCCTTGAGCCTGCCCGCGAGGGTGTCGAGCATTTTGCCCGCGATCTGCTTGATTTCGTCCTGAGTGAGCTTGTTGAACACGATTATGTCGTCAACACGGTTCAAAAACTCGGGGCGGAACACCTTTTTAAGCTCGCCGAGCACAAGAGTCTTGATATCCTCCTGCTTGGCATCACTGGTTTCCTGAGTAAAGCCCAGCGACTTCTGCTTGTCGGTTATGAGCCGCGCGCCGACGTTTGAGGTCATTATAATGACGGTGTTTTTGAAGTCTACGGTCCTGCCCTGGCTGTCGGTCAGTCTGCCGTCCTCAAGGATCTGGAGCAGCATGTTGAAAACGTCGGGATGAGCCTTTTCGATTTCATCGAAAAGCACTACCGAATAGGGCTTTCTGCGCACCTTTTCGGTAAGCTGGCCGCCCTCATCAAATCCGACGTATCCGGGCGGTGAGCCGATGAGCTTAGACACCGTGTGCTTCTCCATGTACTCGGACATATCGAGGCGGAGCATCGCGTTTTCGTCGCCGAACATCGCCTGAGCAAGCGCCTTGCACAGCTCGGTTTTGCCGACGCCCGTGGGGCCGAGGAAGATGAACGAGCCTACGGGGCGTTTCGGGTCCTTAAGCCCTACCCTGCCGCGGCGAATCGCCTTGGCTATTGAGGTTACGGCCTCGTCCTGGCCTACCACGCGCTCGTGGAGCACCTTCTCCATGTTGAGCAGCCGTTCGCTCTCCTCCTTGGTGAGCTGAACGACCGGGATTCCCGTCCAGTCGGACACGATTTTGGCGATCACCTGAGCATCAACCTCGCCGCAGTTTTCGTTCCGCTTTTCCTGCCAGCTCTTTTTGGCGGAGTCAAGCTTTTCCTGAACAGCCTTCTGCTCGTCGCGGATTTTTGCCGCGCGCTCAAAATCCTGCTCGTTTACGGCGCTCGCCTTTTCGCTTTCAAGCGCCTTTACCTTGTCCTCAAGCTCCTTTACGCTGTCGGGCGAGGTCATCGAGGCGAGGCGCACCTTTGACGCGCCCTCGTCGATAAGGTCGATAGCCTTGTCGGGCAGGTAGCGGTCGGCGATGTAGCGCGAGGACAGCTTTACCGCCGCCTCGATCGCCTCGTCGGTGATTTTTACCTTGTGGTGAGCCTCGTAGCTGTCGCGCAAGCCTTTGAGTATCTCGACCGCCTGCTCCTGAGTGGGTTCGCCGATTTTTACGGGCTGGAAGCGGCGTTCAAGAGCCGCGTCTTTCTCGATATATTTTCTGTACTCGTTGAGCGTTGTGGCGCCTATAACCTGAAAATCGCCGCGCGCCAGCGAGGGCTTCAAAATATTAGCCGCGTCCGCGCTTCCCTCGGCAGCGCCCGCTCCGATGATGGTGTGAAGCTCGTCGATAAATAGGATAACGTCGCCCGACTGCTTTACCTCGTCGATAGCCGCCTTGATACGCTCCTCAAAGTCGCCGCGGTACTTTGCGCCCGCGACCATTCCGGTAAGGTCAAGGCTGACTACGCGCTTGTCGCGCAGTATCTCGGGCACATTGCCCCTGCTTATTTCAAGCGCCAAGCCCTCGGCAACGGCTGTTTTGCCGACACCCGGTTCGCCTATCAGTACGGGGTTGTTTTTGGTGCGGCGCGAAAGTATCTGGATAACGCGCTCGATCTCCTTTTCCCTGCCGATTACAGGATCGATCTCGCCGTTTTTAGCCGCCTTTGTAAGGTCTCTGCCGAACTTTTCAAGCGCCGAGCCGCCCTCCTGGGAGCCTCCGTTTTCATACTCGCCCTGTTCGCCGAAGCCGCCGTTCGGATTGCTTTTTCCGCCAAGCGCCTTCTGCACCTGCTCAACGAGCGAGCTGATGCTTACGCCCGCGTCATTCAAAAAGCTTACGGCGTAGCTGTCGCTGTCGGACACAAGCGCTATAAGCAGATGCTCGGTGCCGACATAGCTGCTGCCCACCCTTGCGGAAATAGTCACAGCCGAGCGCAGAACGCGCTTTGTACGCGGGGTAAAATCGTTGGCGGTAAGGCTTGTGGGAGCGCCGCCGTAGGCGCTTGAGCGTATTTTTTCCTCAATCACTTCCGCCGTAACGCCGCAGGCGCTGAGGGCGGTGCAGGCAACCCCTGTGCCCTCCTTCAGAAGTCCCAAAAGTACATGCTCGGTGCCCACATAGCTGTGGCCGAACTGCTGAGCCGACTCGACGGCAAGGTTGAGCGCTTTGTTTGCTTTTTCTGTAAAACCCTGAAATTTAAACATAGAATTACCCCCTTAGTTTAGTGTTATATAATTAATCGATTGTCTGTTTAATTAGCTTTGCCCTTTCAATATCCCTTTCATGCGGTGAAAGGCTTTTTTTCGCGTTTACCGAAAGAGTGGCAGGCTCAACATCCGTCATCAGCTTATCGATTACATCAACGCCGATTTCGGTTATCTGCCCCGAAACAACTCCCAGCCTTACGTTTGAAAGGAGCTTTAGAGCCTCGTCGTGCGAGATAGCAAGGGCGTATTTAAGGATTCCCAGACTCCTTGCTATTGTGTCCCGTACCTCGTCGCTCTTGCAGAGGCGTTCGCGCGCCTGCTCCTCCTGAGCCACAAGCTGAGCGGTGATGTTCTTCAGGTTTTCGATAGCCGCCTTTTCCGAGATTCCGAGCGTTACCTGATTACTGAGCTGGTAAAGCGCTCCTTTGGGCTCTGTGCCCTCGCCGTGAGCACCTCTTATTGTCAGCCCGAGCTTTGAAAGGCTGCCCGCTATCCTGCTTACAGCCCTGCTTTTTTCAAGCGCGGGAAGGTGAAGCATTACCGAAGCTCTCATGCCTGTTCCCAGATTTGTGGGGCACTGGGTAAGGTAGCCCAGCCGCTCGTCAAACGCGAATTCGAGCCGCTCGTCAAGCAGGGTGTCGAGCTTGTCGGCGGTGTCGTACGCCTGTTCAAGCGACAAACCCTTTGTGATTACCTGCAGGCGGATATGGTCCTCCTCGTTAAGCATAATAGAGAGGCTTTCGTCGCCGCTTAAAAGCAGCGCCCTGCCCTCGCTGTCGCTGATAAACTCGGGGCTTACAAGCCGCCTTTCAACAAGCGACACGCTCTGAACCGGGTCAAGCTCGCTCATCTTGATATAGGAGAAGTCGTCGGCGAGCACGCTGTTGCCGTTTTTGACAGCGTCGCGCACCTTTTCGATTACCTCTTCCCTGCCCTGCTGACTGAGCTTGCAGGGGAACGGATAGCCCTTAAGGTTTCTTGCCAGTCGGACTCTGGTCGATATTACAACGCTGCTCATGCTTCTCCCTCCATTTCCTTGATTTTGTCCCTGAGCTCGGCGGCGTGCTCAAAGTTCTGCTCCTTTATCGCCGTATCGAGCTCCTTTTTCAAATCCGCGACCTGCTCGGCGCGGGTTTTTTCAGCGGGCTTTTGCTCCTTATTTTCACCCTTGCCGCTGTTTTTTCCGCAGTGGGTGGTGTTGCCGTGGATCCTTCTTATCGACGGATAAAGCTGGTCGGCAAACAGCTGATAGCAGTTTGCGCAGCCCACCTGACCTGTCTTTGCTATTTCGGCATAGGTGCTGCCGCAGAATTCACAGCGCGTAGCCTGTGTCCTTGCCGGAAGCACGTTTGTAAAAAAGCTTCCCAGCAGATTTGAAAAATCGTTTTCCATGTCGGCGAACACATTGGTGTACCCCATTTTGTGAGCGCATTCGCTGCACAAATCGTACTCCCTGTATTCGCCGTTTATGATAGTCTTTACATGTGTGTTGGCGTTGTTAGCGCCGCATTTTTGACATTTCATATCTTTCACCTCATCATTCATATATCTAACTGTCAAGCGTCAACAGCATATTCTTAAATAAGTCCGCGCGCACGGTGTCGCGCTTTTCCTGCTCAACATTTTTCAGAGTTCTGTCAGACAGAGCCGTGGCAATAACCTTTGCGGTCTGCATTTCCATCATTCTGCGCTGAAGCATGTTGCGAAGCATAACTTCAGCCGTCGCCTTGTCAAGCCTTTCGCCTACGGAATTAACTATGTGCATAAGCGCGGTGCCGTTGTCCATTTTTACGCGGCTGATCCTTATATATCCGCCGCCGCCGCGCCTGCTCTCGACAATATAGCCCTGCTCGGGCGTAAAGCGCGAGGTTATTACGTAGTTTATCTGGCTCGGAACACAGCCGAGGCTGCCCGCAAGCTCGTTGCGCCTGATTTCGGCGCTGCCGTCCTGCTCTTCAAGCATTTCTAAAATATACTGAGCCACCAAATCGCTCATCCTCATAATCATTCCTTCTTTCCTTACCCTTTCGGGCTTTGATTATATTATATCGGCAAGGTCAGAGAAAGTCAAAGTCAAATAAAGTCAGATAATTTATATCATTCTCGTGTTTTCTTTATTATTCTCAAAAATACTCCCGAATACTAACTTTTGAAAATTTTTTGACTTTTTCTGACTTTTGTTTTCAGCAAAAAAATAAGCCGCTCAAAACCCGAAATGAGGTTTTGAGTCAGCTAATAGTGTCATATTAAGCCAAAATGCCCATAAAAATATCAATAATTGATAAAACAGCAATGTTTACAACCCGTAGCCGGGCGGCAACCCTTTTGTCGCTTCGCGGCATTTCCACTTGAAAGGGGAATATCCTAAGTCAGTGTAGCTGACAGCTCCCCTTGCGCAGGGGAGCCTGCCGGTTGCAGTGCGTTTTCCAGGCTCCCCCTACGGAATTACATAAATTTTTAGCTGTTGAAGCCCGATTCATCTGCGGTTTATCCTTGCTTCCAGCCCGGTCTTTTTGAAGATCAGCATCATAACAAACGCCGAAGCCGCGCCCAGAAGCGCTCCGCAGAGCACGTCGGTCGGGAAATGCACATACAGATACAGGCGCGAGAGCATCATCAGCACCGCAGGTAAAACGGCAATCAGCCCGAGGGTCCTTCTTTTTACAAGCAGCGTCGTAGCAAACGCCCACGCCGCCGCGCTGTGCCCCGACGGAAAGCTGTAGTTACCGGGCTTTTTGCTTATTAAGTCAACGCCCCAAAACATGTTTAGTCCGCTGTCATAAGTGAACGGGCGCGGGCGCTGAACGATCGGCTTTATTACAATATCGCCCAGCAAATAGCCCAGCCCCATTGCAAGCAGCGCGATCATCCCTGCCGCTCTGGTCTTTTTGAAAAACAGCAGAATCACCGCGAAAGCTATCCAGATAAGCCCCATGTTGCCCACAGCGCCCATAAATCTGCATAAGCCGTCCAGAAAATCGCAGCGGAAATGCTCCTGAATAAAATTTAATATTGAAAAGTCAAAGCTTGTAACAGCGTCCATATTTTCTCCTATTGTTTAATCGGTTTTTCTTTCAAAGTCACGCACGCGCGCGTATAGTATCTCGTCAACTACCGCCTCTACCGCAACGCCGTCGGCGGTGTATTCCTCGCTTATTAGGGTTCCGCTGTCGCGTATGTCGCTCACGATACCCGCGCTCGCAAACGGTACGAGCAGAGCAACGCGCTTCATTCTGACGGGCAGATTGTCGTCGATAGCCTTTAAGAGCGCGTCGATTCCCGCACCTGTTTTAGCGCTGATTTTTATATATGAATTAAAGTCCTGAGCAAGCAGGCTGTCGTCGAGCAGGTCACATTTATTGAGTACCGTGAGCACGGGAGTGTCGCCGCAGCCGAGCGAATCGAGCAAGTCGCGCGTGACCTGCAAATGCACCCTCGCCTCATCGGAGGACGCGTCGCACAGGTTGATTATGATATCCGACTGAGCGGCTTCTTCAAGAGTTGAGCGGAACGCCTCGACAAGATGGTGCGGCAGCCGCCTTACAAGCCCTACCGTGTCTATAAGCATAACGCTGACTCCGCTCGGGAGCCTTAGCGCGCGCGAGGTTGGGTCGAGCGTTGCGAACAGCTTGTCCTGAGCCAGAACGCCCGCGTCGGTCAGAGTGTTCATAAGGGTCGACTTGCCGGCGTTGGTGTAGCCTACGATAGCGCAGGTTATTACACCGTCCTTTTCGCGGCGGCGCCTGAGCATTTCGCGGTGCTTTTCGACTTCAAGCAGCTCCTCTTTGAGCGTTTCCATTCTGCGGCGGATATGCCTGCGGTCGGTTTCGATTTTGGTTTCGCCGGGGCCTCGCGTGCCTATACCGCCGCCGAGGCGCGACATCTCAATGCCCTTGCCCGTAAGGCGCGGCAGCATGTATTTAAGCTGAGCCAGCTCGACCTGAAGCTTGCCCTCCTTTGAGCGGGCGCGCAGGGCGAAAATATCGAGAATAAGCGTTGTGCGGTCGATCACGCGCACGTCGGTGGCGTTTTCAATGTTCTTTATCTGAGTTGGTGAAAGCTCGCTGTCCACTACGATAAGGTCAAGCTCCTGTTCGCGGCAGAGGTCGGCGATCTCCTGCAGCTTTCCGCTGCCGACGTACGTCGCGCTATCAACGCGGCTCAGCTTCTGAGTAACGGAAAAGGCAGGCTCGGCGCCGGCGCTCTTCACAAGCTCATTAAGCTCGTCGAGCGACGCCTCGGCGTCATAATCGCCCGTATCGACGCTGACAAGCAGCGCCCGGGTTATTTTTTCTTCGTTATTTATCATTTCCATTTGAATTACCTTTTTTCTGCAATTTCACTTTACTAATTTAAATTGTTGGTGTATAATACACTTATTAAAGCTGTTTTAGATAAACAGTATATCGCAAATAATTCATTTTGTAAATAGATTCGAGGGTTTTACATGGACAAACGATATGACGTTGTTATTGTCGGCACAGGCGCCGCGGGGCTTTACGGAGCGCTCAGCTTTCCGAGTAACGTCAGCGTGCTTCTGATTTCCAAACGCGAGCTTCCGCTTTCAAACAGCTCGCTGGCTCAGGGCGGCGTAGCCTGCGTGCTTGATACCGTTCACGACGCGTACAAGCTCCATATAAGCGACACGCTGATCGCGGGCAAATACAAAAACACCCTTGCGGCGGTCGAAAAGCTCGTAAAGGAAGGTCCGTCGGACGTGCTTCACATTCAGCAGCTCGGCGTGGACTTCGACCTTAACCCCGACGGCACCATGAAGAAAACCCTTGAGGCAGGCCACAGCCGCAACCGAATTGTCCACCACAAGGACTCTACCGGCAAGGCTATAGTCGACGGGCTTATCTCCGTTGTAAGCAGCCTGCCGAATGTCGACATTATCGACAACGCCCTGATGTACTCGATACATAAAACGCTCAACGGCTTTTATCTGAGCGTGCTCAAAGACGGAAAGCCGCGCTACTACGGCTGCAACTACTGCATTTTTGCCACGGGCGGCATAGGCAGGGTTTACAAATACACCACCAACTCGGCTATCGCCACGGGCGACGGAATTGCCTTTGCCCACATGCTTGGGGCGACGATACGCAACCTTTCGCGCATTCAGTTCCACCCCACCGCTTTTGCCGCCGATAAAGACAGAGAGCGCTTTTTGATAAGCGAGGCTGTCAGAGGCGAGGGCGCGGTGCTTTTGAACTGCAACGGCGAGCGCTTTGCCTTTGACTACGACAAGCGCGGCGAGCTTGCGCCCAGAGATGTTGTTTCAAACGCGATTATCCGCGAATCGATAAAGACGGGCAGCGAGGACTTTTACCTTGACATCACCCACAAGCCCGCCGACTTTTTGCGCGAGCGCTTTCCGATGATTTCGGCGCGCTGCCTTGAGGAGGGCGTCGACATTACAAAGGACAGGATACCGGTATTCCCCTGCCAGCACTACCTGATGGGCGGAATCGATGTAGACCTCAACTCGCGCACCTCTATCGACGGTCTTTACGCCGCGGGCGAATGCGCCCACACGGGCGTTCACGGCGCGAACAGACTCGCCAGCAACTCGCTTTTGGAGGCTCTTGTTTATTCAAGGACCGCCGCCGAGGACATTACGCGCCGCCTGAAAAAGTACGGCAGAAGGCCGCTCGGGCTGGAGCCCGCTCACCGTCCGATTGACGGAAAGCCCATTCCGCACGGCTTCCGCTCCAAAATCAGAGAGATTTTGCAGGACGCTTATTTTGTGCTGCCCAAGCCCGAAAAATACGAGGACAGCTACAGGGAAATTGAGGAAATAATCAAACAGCTGTTCAGCGAAAACTACGCTGTCAGCTCGGACTTTGTCGAGGCAAAGAGCATTGCGGTAGTAGCGAGCATTATTCTTGACGAGGTCAGGGAGGGAAATCAATGATAAACAGTATTTACGCAGACGAAATTATAAAAACCGCGCTTTTAGAGGACATCAACTACCTCGACACCACCACCGACTACCTCATTGATGAGGAGCAGGAGAACACGGCGCGCTTTCTGGCAAAAAGCGGCGGCGTGCTGTGCGGAATCGACATAGCGCTGCGCGTGTTTGAGCTTCTTCAGCCCTCGGGCTTTGAGGCAACGGTTTACAAGCATGACGGCGACCTTCTTGAAAAGGGCGACATCATCGCCGAAATCAAGGGCAAGACGCGCACTATCCTTAAGGGCGAGCGCACAGCGCTGAACCTCATTCAGCACATGAGCGGCGTAGCTACCGCAACAAGAAAAGCGGTCGACATTGTAAGCGGAACAAACGCGAGTATTGCCGACACCAGAAAAACTCTGCCAGGTCTGCGCCCTCTGCAAAAGTACGCGGTGACCGTGGGCGGCGGAAGAAACCACCGCTACAACCTTTCCGACGCGGCTATGCTCAAAGACAACCACGTTGACGCGGGCGGCGGGATAGGCCCGGCTGTAGCAAAGCTGAAAACAAAGCTCGGCCACATGACAAAAATCGAGCTTGAGGTACGCAATCTCGACGAGCTCGGCCAGGCGCTTGAGGCGGGCGTTGACGTTATCATGCTCGACAACATGAGCGTTGAGGAAATGCGCGAGGCGGTTGAGATAACCAACGGCAGAGCGCTGCTTGAGGCGAGCGGCAACATCACTGACAAAACGCTCAGGGCAATAGCCGAAACAGGCGTTGACATCATTTCAATGGGAGCGCTTACCCACTCGGTAAAGGCGTTTGACATCTCGCTGAAAATTTTTGAATAAATAATAATATTGCAAATCTATCCTTGGAGGTAATTTATATGGTAAAAATTGGTATTTTGGGTTACGGCAACCTCGGCAGAGGCGTTGAGGCTGCAATCAAAAAGAATGATGATATGGAGCTTGTTGCCGTTTACACCAGAAGAGACCCCTCGTCGCTTAAGATCAACACCGAGGGCGCGGCGGTAAAAAGCACAGCCGACCTTGAAACAGGCAAAGAGGACATCGATGTTCTTGTTATCTGCGGCGGCAGCGCGACCGACCTGCCCGAGATGACGCCCAAGTACGCGGCGCTGTACAACGTAATCGACAGCTTTGACACCCACGCAAGGGTTCCCGAGCACTTTGCAAACGTTGACAAGGCAAGCAAAGCGGCAGGCAAAATCGGAATCATCTCCTGCGGCTGGGACCCCGGCATGTTCTCAATAAGCAGAGTTTACGCTCACGCGGTTCTGCCCGACGGCAAGGACTACACCTTCTGGGGCAAGGGCGTCAGCCAGGGACACTCGGACGCCGTAAGAAGAATTGAGGGCGTTATCGACGCGCGACAGTACACCGTACCCGTTCCCGCGGCTCTCGACGCCGTAAGAAGCGGCAGCAACCCCGAGCTTACAACACGCGAAAAGCACACCAGAGAATGCTTTGTTGTAGCCGAGGAAGGCGCCGACCTCAAGAGGATCGAAAACGAGATCAAGACAATGCCCAACTACTTCTCGGACTACGACACCACAGTAACATTCATTTCCGCCGAGGAGATGAAGGCTAACCACAGCGGTCTGCCCCACGGCGGCTCGGTTATCTACTCGGGCGAAAGCTCCGACGGCACAAACCACGTTATTGAGTACAGCCTTAAGCTCGACTCTAACCCCGAATTTACGGGCTCGGTTCTTATTGCCTACGCAAGAGCTGCGGCAAGGCTTAACGCCGAGGGAGCAACGGGCGCCAAGACCGTATTTGACATCGCGCCCGCTTACCTCAGTGCTCAGTCGGGCGAGGAACTCAGAGCGCACCTGCTTTAATACTGTTAAAAAGCGGAAGCTTCCGCATAAATACGAATCTTATGAAAGGAGAAGCAATTATGAAATACATGTGCGAGCCCTGCGGCTACATTTATGATCCCGCAGAGGGCGATCCCGACGGCGGTATCGCTCCCGGCACCGCGTTTGAGGATATCCCCGACGATTGGTGCTGCCCTATTTGCGGAGCAACAAAGGACGATTTTGTTCCCTGCGAAGACTGATACATAACTAAACTTAAAAGCGCTTCCGGTTTTCCGCCGGGAGCGCTTTGTTTTTATCAATAATAATAGTCCTCGTCGTAATCCTCATCATAGTAATTTTCGTCGTCATTTTCCGATGGCTCCGAGGATTCACGGCCTTTATTTTTTTCTGTTTTTTTATCCGTATCGGCGTCCTCTACCGCGCCGTATTTAAGAAAG
>ONMK01000075.1 GCA_900318905.1 uncultured Eubacteriales bacterium
ACCGCCCGCAAAAACGGGTTTGATTCTTATCACGCGGTAAAGATGGTTTTATCAGGTCAGATCAATCAGGTTTTTGGGGTGGGGTGCTGAATAGTTACTCTAATTGTATATACTATTTTTTGGATTCGCTTTGCAGCGGTTCAACTTCGCCGTAAACCCATGAAGTCAGATACTCTGAGAAGATCAGGCGCCAGAACATTCCTCCGTGAGCTCCGTTTTCATCATAGTGAAGCAGCATGTTATCTTTTGGATACTTCATCTTTTCAAGGCGGCTGAACATCTCGTTTACTTGCGCACCTACGTCGTCTTCGTCTGAGCCGGTGTAAAAGTATAAGTACGGATAGCTGCTGTCAAAGCTTTTTTGCTTTAGATATGTATCCCATGTTTCGGATTCGTACATCCAGAATGACGGTGATAGGATGCCGACTGTGCCGAATACTTCAGGATATTCTACTGAGATATAGAACGATTCCAGACCGCCCATTGAGGCACCGACGAGCGAGGTATGCTGTTTGTCGGTATAGACGTTGTAATGCTGCTGAACATAGGGGACAAGTGTGTTTGCGACAAAATCCGCAAACTGTGTGCCGTCCATGCAGTCAAACTCGTCCTTGTACGGTGTTTCGTTTTTAGCTTCAAAATCTTTCTTTACCACGGAATCTGCAAAGGCAGGCGCCAGCTCATAATCGCGTGTACCTACATTGTCGATCGCTACAACAATCGCTTTTTGATCAGTTACGTAGTTCATAGCCTTAACCTGATCAGTGGCGACCGCGCAGTCTTTGAGAACTTGCCCGTAATCTCCGAGATATGTCAAAAACTGACCGTCAATAGCGTAAACAGTTGAATATTTGTCTGCGGATTTATCGTCGTAGTCGTCGGGCTTCCAAATATATATGTCTTTGTCGTAGCCGTGACCTTTAAGCGTGATTTTTTCAAATTCGGGAGTATAGTTGATTTCCTGACCTTCTGTGTAAGGCAGAAGATCATCCTCGGTTTTATACCATCCGCTTACGCACGGATTAAAAGCAAATTCTTTTGTCTTTTCATTATTGAATGTAATGTAAGCCATATTATATAAGGCGCAGTTCCCTTCACACGAGAAGGTTACGGAGTCATTGCCCTCGCCGGTT
The DNA here is from genome assembly GCA_900318905.1 of uncultured Eubacteriales bacterium. Lineage (GTDB taxonomy): Bacteria > Bacillota > Clostridia > Oscillospirales > Acutalibacteraceae > Ruminococcoides. The sequence goes on from ONMK01000075.1 coordinate 1,134, forward strand.
TTCTTCATTTCAACATTTTCGCTTTTTCCGCTGACGCTGTTGAAGAAGGTTGCTATGGCTTTGCTGCTTTTTGTGCTGTCTTTAAAGTATAAAGTGTGTTTTTCGGGATATTCGGGTGTTGCCGGTTCTGTGGGCTCTTGAACGGCTGAGGCAGCTGATGATTCGGATTCCTGCATTTTTTCGTTTCTGCAGGCGGTCAACAGCGCAGGAACTGTTGATACAGCAAGAAGAACAGATATTATTCTTTTCATTAAGGTTCCTTTAGGCTTTTGTACAGTCTTTGACCCACTTAATAAAGTTTTCGGTGCTTTCTCCGGTGCGCTCAACAGGTTCGTGACCTTGCGCCCATACTTCCTCAAAATCGACGCTTTCAACGCCATCATAGTTTTCAAGCGCTAAAGCGAGATTGATTTCGGTTGTAACTGAGGTGTTGGGCTGCTCAATGCCGGCGCGGATTCGCCAGTATTTTGCAACGGTTGATTTTCCGTAGCCGTCGCGGCTCTTCATTAAGTAGTACAGTGGTGTGTACATATTTACGCGCTGCTCAACCGAGCAGTTGAATGAATCGGTTTTGCTGAGATCGGATTCATATTCGGCGGCATATTTGTTGTTAAGTTTTTTAAGAACATCCGCAAGTATTTGATCAAAATGAGCGCCATTTCCGTCTCCGTAACCAAACAGTGTGTTTCCGCTTTCGGGCTGGTCAAATGCAACCAGCATATTTGAAGCGTTCTTGCAGGTTTTTGCAAAGTCGGCAATGCTTGTGATCGTTGCGGTATTTGTGCTTTCGTCGTAGTTAATCCACTTTTTATCGGCGTTGAGCTCATCAATATAGCCCTTCGCGCTTTTATAGGAGTTGTGCAGCTCGGGATCGTCGAACTTGGTGTCGGAAAGATAATTGTTGAGTGATTTTTCTATAATGCTCTTTACATATTCATAGTAAGTGCCGGCCTGATAAATGCCTTCCTTGGATTCGGTCAGCGTAAGCGCGTTGCCGTCCTTGTCGGTGAAGCCCGCGCTGTTTACATATTCGGCAAAGGCATTGGCTAATCCGTCGGAAATCGCCTGATCATCGGCAGAACGTCCCGAACGCGTGCAGCCCACCATCCATTCATATTCAGCATTTGCTGTATCTAAATCGGTAATCGGGCACCAATCCATTGAGCCGGCAACCGCATCTGAGACATTCTCAATAGCGCCTATTGAAGAAAGATATGGATCGTATAGTTCGCTGTTGCCCGACGCTCCGAGGATAGCCGCCTGGGCACCGCCGCCGCTCATACCGAAAATAAAGATGTTTTCGGCGTCGCCTGCGGTTACATCGTCACAGTAACGCACATATCGAATAGCCGCTTTGAGGTCGGTAACTCCGGTCGGAGCGCCTTCTTCAATACCGCGGCATCCGGGGAATACATATACAAAGCCTTCGGTCGTAAACTCGGAAATGCTGTTGGCAAAGAACGGATTTTCCGTAAATGCTTCTTCGGTAAGAGCCTCGGCTGCGTAGTAGCCTTCGGTCGCAATCGGCATAATGATCGGAGCGTTTGAAGCGGTATAGCCGTTAATAGTGCCGTTTTCGCTAAGCTTGCAGGTAAAAGTTCCGTTTTTGTTATCGGTTGCGTCCATATAAGCGGCAGGAACAATGAAAGCAACCTTTTGGAGGGTTTCGTCAACGGGCTTTTCACAATAGTCGATACCAACCTGATAGTAAAACTCACCGTCTTCGTTATACTTCCACTTTGAATTGTCGAGCTTGGGAAGGTTCGTTTTAGGCTCAGCAGCTTTTGTTTCGGCAGGAGCGGTCGTTTCGCTGTCTGACTTTGAGCTTGACTTTGTGTCCGATTGCGATCCGCAAGCTGCCAGTGAACCGATCATAACAGCAGATAAGAGAATAGCTAACAGTTTTTTCATATTCAATTCCTCCAATCAATTATCTTTTGATGTTATTTTAGCAAAAGCGCCGCCTGAAAACAAGCGACGCACAAGTTAGAAACTCAACCAAAGGTTTAGAAGTTGCCGTTTATCAAAACAAAGGTTTTGAACGTTTGAACTCAACAACATAATCACGCATATCCTTTGTTTGTATTTCGTCCGCAAAGCAGAGCAGCGGGATAACCGAGCTTTCCTGAATATACATGTAAAAAACGATATCTCCGTCTGCTGTTGTTCCATATGTTTTATATACAAGATTATTTTCGGCAAGCGTGTCCATAATCTTTTCTACCCGTTTTACGGCGATCCCGGTTTCGCGGCTGATAAATGTTGCGTCTATAGCGTTATTTGGGCGCATATATAGGTTAAAAAGCACTTTTAGCAGGTCAATGTCGGAAAACGCCTCAAACAGCTTTTGCAGCTTTTCAATATCCGCAAGCTTATCGCGCAGGCTGCCTTTTGGCTCTGGCATTAAAAAGAAAGTTTTAAAATTCTCCGACATACGAACACAGGCAAGACCGGCATTAGTGATGAGCTTTGAAAAATAGCATAGCTCAGGGTCGTATTCATCGGTTGATTCGGAGCTGCTTCCCCTGATATTTCCGTTGAAGTGTGCCAAATCGGAAAATATAGACCAGCAAAGCTCAAAGGCGTAGTTATACGCTTGTTTTTTATCCATAGGATAAATTGTTTCGGAGATGGTCTTTTCAAGGCTCTTCTGTTTACGTCCGAACAGTTCGTCAATGCTGACTTCCAGAACAAAGGGCGAGTTTTGGTAGCAGCTCGATATCCGGCGTGCCTCCGCGTTCCCATTTTGATACCGCCTGCATAGATACGCCTACAAGCGTGCCGAGCTGTTCCTGAGTAATTCCCTTTTCAGTTCTGTATTTTCTAATTTGCTTGCTGATTGTGTTCATAAAATCACCCTTTTCGGCTTTATAGTTCAATTATATCAAACATTAGTTTATTTGTCTATATCTTTTATACAAAATCACGCTTAACTATTGCTAAATCACAGTTATTATGATACTATAGTGTTGTAGAAATTAAAGACTTATGTGATAATTAGGAGCATTATTATGAAAAGACCGCTTGGCTTGATCGGATTAACATATCTTTTCACGCTTGCGGTCGTTTTTTATTGTTATTCGTTTGTTTTAGCTGTTTGTATCTGCGCCGCTGCTGTTGCCGCAACGCTTATTGCCGTTATTGTTCGGTTCATAAAACGAAAAAGTAAAGCTCATCTTTCGGTTGTTGCTGTCAGCGTTTCCGTGCTTGCTGCCGTTTTATCTATATTTCTTTATCAGAATAATAAAGTAACTCCGATAATATCCTCATATGCTGATAAAGAGATAACGGTTGAGGGATATATCTGCGAAGAACTGCACTTCAATAAATCATTTGTGACCTGCGTTATCCAGACGGAGAAGATAGACGGAGAATCGGTAAGCACAAAAATCAGCTATACAATGCACGAGGGCAGTGATATTTACCCGTTTGATGAAATAAAGGTTACGCTTATCCCAAAAGCGAGTGACTATGATTATCAGAAATCAAAAGGCGTTTTTCTTTACGCTTTTGAACAGGATAACGACAACCTGATTGCGACAGGGGGGAAGCGTAATTCCGTTCTTTCCGTCGCTTTTTCGGTAAGGAAACAGATGAAGCAGGTTTTGGAGCGCTCGCTTGACGAAAACGGCGCGGCGTTATCCGAGGCGGTACTTTTGGGAGATAAGCAGGCGTTACCTGCTGAGGTGAGGCAGGCTTTTAATGAAACGGGACTGTCATATTTAATTGTAGTGTCGGGAATGCACCTTGCTTTAGTCACAATGCTTCTGCGCCTTTTGCTTAGAAAGCTTAACGCCAAACCGTGGATAAGCTTTATTATAATAGCCGTTTTTACGCTTTGCTTTATGGCGATTACAGGCTTTACTCCGTCGGTAATGCGCGCCGGAATAATGCTGCTCATTGTGTATTTTGGGAAAATGCTATACCGGGACGCCGACGGGATCAATTCTTTGGGAATAGCGGCTCTTGCGCTTACGCTGTTTAACCCTTATTCGGTCGGTAATATAGGAATGCTGCTCTCGTTTGCGGCAACCTTCGGAATATTGCTTTGGGCAAACCCTATCAACGCTTATATTTTAAAAGTCTTTCATTTAAACAAAAATCCTCGCAATAAACAAAAAGCGGGCTTTAAGTCAAAAGCCGCCGGAACAATCAAAAACCTGATAAAGGCTGTTATCGCGTTTTTCAGTACTTCGGTTGCGGCAACTCTGTTTGTCATACCCGTTGTTATCCTGTTTTTCGGAAGGCTCACTCCGCTTACGGTGCTGCTGTCGCTGATTGCTTATCCGCTGACGAGCGCGGTTTTGCTTCTGGCTATGCTGCTTGTGATGCTGAGCGCAATTATGCCGTTCTTTGCTTTTTGGGGCAAGCTGTTCGCGCCGCCGCTGAATCTGTTTGCTGACATGCTTACCGCTGCTGTAACGGGTTTTTCAAAGCTCCCGTTTGCTTCAATACCCGCTAATGAGGCATACTATTATATATGGATAGCGGTAACGGCGATGCTTGTTGTTTGCGGATACATATTTCACGCGCGGAAAATATATATCTTTTCGGCAATAACAATCTCTGTTTTAACGCTGACGGTAGGCTGGGCGGTTACATATTTAACTTCCGATACTTCGGCAAAGCTTGAAATATACCGCGGAGGAAGCGGATATTCCGTACTTGCGGAAAAAGAGAGGAACGCTTCACTGCTGATTTGCAACGACATAAAGACGTATAAGGATATGACGGATAACACTCGATTCGATTATTTGATGTTAACCGGAAAGAACGTCCGCAATCAAAGCATTTATTCCGAGCTGTCCGAAAACTGCGATATTTCAAAGACTATCGTATATGAAAAGAATTACAAAACAGACAATACATCTGACGATGGAATTTACAGCTTCGGTGACGGAGCTGAGTTTTCGCTCGCGCTTAACAGCGATGTAAGTATGAGAGTAATAACAGCGAAGGGCAGGGTATATCAGTTCATATATTCAAACAGCGCGTCGGTATTGATCTTACCCGATAAAGCTGATTTGAGAGTTTTGCCCGAGGAGTACCTGTCGGCAGACTGCGCTCTGCTTGCGGGTGAAGTCAAGGAACCTCAGTTTCTAAAGTGCGGACGGTATCTGGCGGTAAATGATAAGGTGCTTGACAGTATCAACAGCGCCGAGCTGATTATGGACGAAGAAAGCATTACGATAAAGATGTCGTAAGATTTTTTAGTAATCCGCTTAGTCGGAGCGGATGATGTGCTGCGTGCAAACGAGAAGCAGTCTGCGCCGTTTTATGCGGCGTGTGCATCGCCCTTTGGATTTTCTACGCTCTCCCTAAAAACAGTCCACCGGACTGTTTTTACCTCGCTGTGCTCGGCACGGTCGCCTTCGATTCCCATCATCTTTATTGCTTGGAGCGGATGATGTGCTGCGTGCAAACGAGAAGCAGTCTGCGCCGCTTGCTGCGGCGTGTGCGGAGTGATAGGTTTCATCTGCGCGGTTCGCTAAAAACAGTCCACCGGACTGTTTTCTTAACGCTCACCTTCGATTCCCAATCCGCTTAGCCAAAAAATATAGGGTACCCGATGGGTACCCTATATTTTTTGGAGCGGATGATGGGAATCGAACCCACACGATCAGCTTGGAAGGCTGAAGTTCTACCACTAAACTACATCCGCAAATTTTCAACGTGACTATTATATCATTGCGAATTGAATCTGTCAAGATTTTTTTGCAGTTCTTTTCCCTGACTTTTATAGTGAGTCAAAGCGGCAGAAGAATAAATAGGGGATAGAAGTTTTTACAAAACACTATATTTGGCATAATAAACAAAAAAAAATAGCTTTATTGTGCATATAACAGATTGAATAAAAACAAATTTTTTGTTATTATTAAAGAGTAAACAAGCGCCTATATGCTTATATGCTTGGTACGTACGGTAATTTTAGAGAAGAGCAAAACGAATACACTTCAAGCAACAAATAGTGAAAGAAATCAGAAAGAAACTAAAAAAGGCACACCTGAGCAAGCTATACGCGAGAAAC
>ONMK01000076.1 GCA_900318905.1 uncultured Eubacteriales bacterium
AATGGAAGTTTTGTTTATTGCAAACATCTGATTCGCGTACTGTCCGTCGCGTCACGCGGCCGATAGGCTCCCCTGCGCAAAGGTCGCCTGCACCGCGCTGTCCTATCTCTAACAAATATTATCATCAATATTATCAATTCCCTAAGAACATACAGTTATTTTGTAATTATGGTAAAAATGGCTTAAACAGTGGCTTTTTACAATATTACAAAAATTTTTCTATTTTGTAATATTGGCAATAATATCAGTTGTATAACAATATAATATACGCTGCAAGTATGAATGAATGCTTTTTCGTTCAGCGTTATATAATAATATATTGTAATATTATAATAATATCGTTAATATTACAAAATAAGATTTTGGTTTGTAATATTGATAAACCCCGCATAAACACTGGGTTTTTATCAATTTTACAAAATAACTTTATGTTCTTGGGAAGATTGGTAATATTGGTAATATTGGGAATACAGCATCCAACCGCTCATCGTAAAAAGAGGTGAAATTTATGACAAAGGCTTTACTGAAAAATACATTCCGTGAGATCGCGAACACCAAGGCGCGGTTTATTTCAATTATGGCTATTATCGCGCTTGGTGTGGGCTTTTTCGCGGGCATAAAGGCTACAAGCCCCTCCATGTACAACCTTGCCGAAAACTATTTCCGCGACCGCTCGCTAATGGATTTCAGGCTGGTGTCAACCGTCGGTTTCTCCGAAAACGACGTCAAGGCGGTGTCGGAGCTTGACGGCGTTTCCTCGGTCATGCCGTCATACTATTGCGACGTAATGACATCTGCCGGGGACGGCGGCGACGTTATCCGCCTCATAGCCGTGCCGACCGCGTACAAAGACAACAAAAAGCTCAATACGCTTGTGATAAATGACGGAGACGGCGAGCTGAAAAGCGGCGAAATAATCACCGAAAGCGTAGCCTTCGCGAACGGCCGCCACAAGCTCGGCTCAAAAGTAAACTTTGCTTCTGCTGCGGGAAATAAGCAGATTTCCGAAGTTTTAAAGCACACAAGCTTTACCGTAAAGGGCAAGGCTGAGTCGCCGCTGTATATCTCATATCAGCGCGGAAAAACCACAATAGGCGACGGTAAAATAGAGGAGTACATGTACATTCCCGCCGAGGATTTCATATCGCCGAGGTACACCGAGCTTTATGTAAAGGGCGGCTACTCCGACAATGTCTCGGCTTTTTCCGGTGACTATGAAAAAGACACGGACGAACTCAAAAAGAAGCTTGAACAGCTCGGAAAAGACCGCGGCTTTTCATATATTGAGGAAATGATGCAGTCGGGCGCTCAGCTTGGCGGCGAAAGCTCAAACTCGGCAAAGCCCGGGGCGGCTCAGTGGTATGTATTCACGCGCGAAGACAACCCGGGCTACCACACATTCGCTCAGAACGCCGACCGCCTTGACGCGGTGGCGTCCGTGTTCCCGCTGTTCTTTTTGCTTGTCGCGGTGCTTGTGTGCGTAACAACCATGACGCGCCTTATTGAGGAAAAGCGAACCGAAACGGCAACGCTGAAAGCGCTGGGCTACGGAAACCTGCCTATTATACTTAAGTATGTATTATACTCCGCGATAGCCGCTGTATCGGGCGGCATTATCGGCGTTGCGCTTGGGCTTTTTACCCTGCCGTTTATAATTTACGACGCGTATAAAATAATGTTCTATATCGGCGACATAACGCTTGTTCCGCATGTCCCGTCAATTGCGCTGGGACTTTTGGCGGCTATAATCTGCACGTCGGCGGTATCGGTCATAGTGTGCGCAAAGTCGCTCAAAACAAAGCCTGCTCAGGGTATGCGTCCAAAGGCTCCGAAGCCCGGCAAGAGGATACTGCTCGAGCACATAACTCCGCTCTGGAAGCGCATGGGCTTTACCGCCAAGCTTACCGCGCGAAACCTGTTCCGCTACAAGGTGAGATTGTGCATGACGGTTATCGGCGTGGCGGGCTGCACGGCTCTGGTGCTTGCGGCTTTCGGTCTGCTCGACAGCTTTGAGCCGCTCACCAAAACGCAGTTTGACGAGATTTTCAAATACGACGCTATCGTTATTCCCAAACAGTCCGGCTCGCCTGAAGAGCTTGGATACGTCAAAAAGCTCTGCAACGACACGGGCAAGGTCAAATCCGCTATGTTTGCACTTCAGGAGGACGTCAAGCTTGAGGCAAACGGCAGCAAAACGACCGAGTCGACCTATATCTCCGTGCCCGAGACTACCGAAAATATTGACGAGCTGATAACGCTTCGCACGCGCAAAGGGCATACTCCGCTCACACTCACCGACGACGGCGTAATGGTAAATGAAAAGCTCGCCTCGGACTTTGGGATATCGGTGGGGGACAAGGTGAAGCTTACAACCGGTTACGGTACGGCTGAAATACGGGTAGACGGGATCTATGAGCAGTATATCCACAACTATATACTTATGACGAAGGACTGCTACCGCTCGCTTTTCGGCAGAGACGTTTCGTACAATCTGTACCAGGTGCTGCTCACCGATAAAAGCGAGGAAACCGCCGATGAGTTCAGCTCGGCTCTTATGCGCGACGAGAGGATATCAGCCGTTCCGTTTATGAGAGAAAATATTGATGAGTTCCGCAACATGCTCAACTCGCTCGACATGGTAGTCGCGGTCATGATAGTCTGCGCGGCGGCGCTTGCGTTTGTGGTGCTCTATAACCTTACCAACATCAACATAGCCGAACGCCAGCGCGAAATAGCGACATTTAAGGTGCTGGGCTTCTTTAACCGTGAGACCTCGCGGTTTATCTATATCGAAAACATAATACTGACGATTCTCGGAATCGGTGCGGGACTTTGGCTCGGCGTGCTGCTCACAAACTTTATTATCCGCACGGTCGAGGTCGACAACGTTATGTTCGGCAGGGATATCTTTCCGCTGTCATTCCTGTGCTCGGCAGGGCTGACGCTGCTGTTTTCGCTGCTTGTAAACCTTGCCATGAGCTTTAAGATACGCAGGGTGAACATGGTAGAGAGCCTTAAGAGCGTGGAATAGTTTTGAGAGTGGAGTTTTGAGTTAAGGGTCGCTACGCTCCGGATTTATAGTTTTGCTGATATAAATACGGTCGGGCAATAAACGTTTTTACAATGCAATCTATCTGCACGACCGCAACTCCACACTCCAAACTCCACTCTAAACTCTGAATTAAGGTATTGATTGATTGGAAGTTTTGTGATATAATCAATTGGAATAGGCAAAATATCTGTGAAAGGACAGTTTTGATGATAAAGGCTAACAAGTACCGCACCGTAAGCTGCGGCGAATTGAGAGAAGAAAACATCGGTCAGCAGGTCCGCGTAGCGGGCTGGGTCGAGAACATCCGCGACCACGGCGGCGTAATGTTCCTCGACATCCGCGACCAGTACGGCGTTTTGCAGGTCGTTGTCCACAACGACGAGCTGCTTAAAAACATCAACAAGGAATGCACCGTAACCCTCAGCGGCGAGGTTGTAAAGCGCGACGAGGAAACTATCAACAAAAAAATCGCTACCGGTTATGTCGAGGTTCACACCGAGGACATCACCGTTTTGGGCAAGTGCAAAAACGTGCTTCCCTTTGAGGTTGCAACCTCCACCAATACAGGCGAGGACGTTCGCCTTAAGTACCGTTTTCTCGACCTGAGAAACCCCAAGGTTCACAATAATATCATGTTCCGCTCGCAGGTCGTGGCGTTTTTGCGTCAGAAGATGAACGAGCTCGGCTTTACCGAAATCAACACCCCGATCCTGTCGACATCATCTCCCGAGGGTGCGCGCGACTATCTTATTCCCAGCCGCAAGCACAAGGGTAAGTTCTACGCTCTGCCTCAGGCTCCCCAGATTTTCAAGCAGCTGCTTATGGTATCGGGCTTTGACAAATACTTCCAGATTGCGCCCTGCTTCCGCGACGAGGACGCCCGCGCAGACCGCTCACCGGGCGAATTCTATCAGCTCGACTTTGAGATGGCGTTCGCCACTCAGGAGGACGTTTTCGACGTAGCCGAGCAGGTCCTTTACGAAACCTTCTCAAAATTCACCGATAAAGAGGTCAGCAAGCCTCCGTTCAAGCGCATTCCGTTTGCCGAGTCAATGCTCAAATACGGCACTGACAAGCCGGATTTGCGCAATCCGCTTGAAATCGTTGAAATCAGCGATATGTTCGTCGAGACCGACTTCGCGCCCTTCCGCAAAAAGTGCGTGCGTTCGCTCAATGTTCCCGGCGCTGCCGCTCAGAGCAAAAAGTGGTTCAAGCGCATGGAGGAATTCGCGCTTGAAATCGGCATGAAGGGCTTGGGCTATGTCAAGGTGGAGGACGACCTCAGCTTTGACGGTCCTATCGACAAGTTCTTAAAGCCCGGCGACCGCGAGGAGCTTATCAAGCGCAACGGCTCAAAGGCGGGCGACGTTATTTACTTCATCGCCGACACCGCTCAGGAGGCTCCTAAGCTTGCGGGTCAGATCCGCACCGAGGTCGCAAACCGCCTGAATCTTATTGACAAAAGCCGCTTTGAAATGTGCTTTATCGTGGACTTCCCGATGTTTGAGCGCGACGATGACGGCAAGATCATTTTTACCCACAACCCGTTCTCAATGCCGCAGGGCGGTCTTGAAGCGCTCAATAATCAGGACCCCGAAACTATCCTCGCTTATCAGTACGACATCGTATGCAACGGCGTTGAGCTTTCCTCGGGCGCTGTGCGCAACCACGACATCGAGATTATGAAAAAAGCCTTCGATATGGCGGGCTACAGCGAGGACGACCTCAAAGCTAAGTTCTCGGCGCTCTATAACGCCTTCCAGTACGGCGCTCCGCCTCACGCGGGCATGGCTCCCGGCGTTGACAGAATGATAATGCTCCTGACCGGGGAGGAGAATATACGAGAGGTAATAGCCTTCCCGATGAACTCCAACGCTCAGGACGTGCTCCTCGGCTCACCCGGTGAAGTAACCGAGCAGCAGCTCAGAGAGGTTCATATCAAGCTGAGATAACTTTTTGAGAGTTTAGATTGAATGATAACTGCCCATGTGCGTTTGCGCATGGGTTTGTTTTTTTGCGGCTTGCATAACAAAAAACGGCGGAAGTCAGCCCGCATGAACCGGGTGACTTCCGCCGGATACTTATTAAAGTTTTTTATCTGAGATTAACGTTGATTTCGCTCAGGTTTGCCACTACCTTGTTCATTATCTCCTGGACCTCGTCAGAGGAGAGCGTGCGCTCGTTTGAGGAGAACACAAAACGGATAGTCTCGCTGTGGAACACTTCGGTGTCGTAGCTGTCAACGATCTTTGCTGACTTCAGGATCCCTTTGCCCTCGTTTTCCCAGCACTTTGCCATGTCGGCAAACAGAACGCCCTTTGGAATAACAACGCTGATGTCGTAATCCATCGGCGGGAACTTTGACGGCTCATCGTAAACGATTGAAGCGTTTTCAAAGTCCGCAAACGCCTGCATATCGACTTCGGCAAATACAATCGCCGCCTTTTTGTCAATTTTTTTGCCGACTGTCGGGTGCACAATGCCGATTTTACCGATAGCCTTGCCGTCGATCTCAATGCTGTTGAGGTTGACGGGGTGCTCATAGCCGTGAGCGGGTTCAACGGAAGTGAAGCCGAGCTGTCTGTGCTTTACGTCGTCGGCGAGAACCGCTAAAATGTCGCGCAGCTTGAAGTACAGCGCTCTTACGTCCTCGGTCTTGCTGTAGAGGGTGATTGCGAGCAGCTTTTTTTCTACGCAGAGGTTGTCCCCGGTCATGCCCGTTACCGCTCTGCCGATCTCAAAAATACCGAACTCGGGAGCGTAGCCAACGTTGGTGTTTACCTGGCAAAGCTGAGTGGGGATAAGCGAGTTGCGGATAGTCTCTATATTTGGGTTGCTGGCGTTGGCAAGCTTGATGTTGTCCTCGACCTCAATGCCCAGGTCTTTCAGCTCGTCGTAATATGCCCATACATAAGAGTGCAGCTCGTGCAGGTTGTATCTCTTTACGAGGATATCCTTGATTTTCTCCTCGCTGCGCTTTACCTCGTCCGTTCTTACGGGGTAGAGCGGCGAGCGCGTGGTGTGTATTTCAAAGTTGTCGTAGCCGTAAATCCTGGTGATTTCCTCAATGATGTCGGCGTTCATGGTAACGTCCTTTGTGGCTCTCCAGGACGGCACAACAACGTCAAAGGCGTCGCCGTCAAGTGTAACCTTAAAGCCGAGGCTCTGCAAGGTCTTTACAATGGTGCCGTTGTCGATTTCAATGCCCGTGTAGCGGTCTACGAACGCCTTGGTGAAGTTAAGCTCAACCGTGTCATATTTAAATGCGTATTCGTCGGTAAGCGCCGATACGACCTTGATACCGCTGTCATATTTCTTTAAAAGATTTAAAAAGCGCGCGATAGCTGCGTCTGTAAGCTCGGGATCGAGGCTTTTTTCATAGCGCATAGAGGCGTCTGTGCGGTGCGCGAGCCTTACGGTGGACTTGCGGATAGAAGCCGCGTCAAAGGTGGCGGATTCAAGCGTAAGGGTGGTGGTGTCCCCGACGATTTCGGAGTCAAGGCCGCCCATAATACCGGCGATTGCCACAGGTGTGTTGTCGTTGCAAATCATCAGGGTGTTTTCGTCGATATTGCGCTCAACGCCGTCAAGAGTCTTGAACACAAAGGGTTTATCAAAGCGCTTTATGCGGATCTTGCCTACCTTGCGCGAGTCAAAGGCGTGCATGGGCTGTCCCATTTCGAGCATGAGGTAATTGGTGAGGTCGGCGAGGAAGTTGATAGCGCGCATTCCGCAGTAGAACAGGCGTATCCTCATGTTTACGGGGCTTACCGAGCGCTTGATGTTCTCTACCTGCAGGCAGGAGTAACGGTAGCACAGCGGATCCTCGATCTTCAAATCGACTTTGCCGAGATCATCAAATTCGGTCAAATCCTCAACGTCAAGGGGCTTTAGCGGTCTGCCGGCAAGAGCCGCGAACTCACGCGCTATTCCGTAGTGTCCCCAAAGGTCGGGGCGGTTGGTGAGCGATTTGTTATCGACTTCAAAAACGATGTCGTCGATTTCGTAGATGTCCTTAAGGTCGGTGCCGTTGGCT
>ONMK01000085.1 GCA_900318905.1 uncultured Eubacteriales bacterium
GAAGAACCCGCATAAACACTGGGTTTTCACCAATTTTATCAAATAACTTTATGTTCTTGAGAAGATTGATAATTATGATAATTTTGACGTATCTATATCTGTTTTCGGCAGCGACCGAAAACAAAAAGCCGCGCCGAAGCGCAGCCCTTGTTATACTATATTTACTTTTACCTGCTTTTCCGGCCGTCGATAACCATCTGCAAATACGGCAGCAGCTCAAAGCCCATTCGCTCGTACAGCCGTTTTGCGCCCTCGTTATCGCTTTCGACCTCGAGCCTCAGGCGGGCTATCCCCTCTTTGCTTTTGAGGTAGTCAAAAAATTCCGTCGCCATTCCCATGCCGCGGCATTCCTCGTCGATGTAGATTTCCTCTATAGTCACCGACACGCCGCCTGCCTCCTGAGAAAAGGTCTTTGACAGCAGCGCAAAGCCGCAGGGCTTGCCCTCTTGCTCAAAAATATAGCACTTCAGGTAATCGGACGAGCGCATAAGCTCGTTGAAGGTCGCCTCGTAGTTCTCGCTCGGCACGGGCGATTCAACCGCGTCTGAATGATAAAAAACATCCGCGTAATGAAGGTAAAGCTCTTTGTCCTCCGGAGTTATTTCACGAAACATTGTATCACCGTCCCAAAATCATATATGCATCAGCGGCTCAAGATATGCCTTTGCCTCGCTCAAATCATTGCACAAATATGAGATCATCGGGCGTATCTCCTCGGTCGGCTGCAAAAGGTCGGGAACCATTACGGTTATCATGCCCGCCGCCTTTGCCGACTTTATGCCGTTTATGCTGTCCTCAAACGCGGCGCAGCATTCGGGCGCAAGCCCCAGCTTTTTTGCCGCCGCAAGGAAAACCTCGGGGTGCGGCTTGCCGTTTTTGACCTCGTTGCCGCAAACAAGCGCGTCAAAGTATTCGCTCACATTGGCGCTTTTCAGGTTGAACTCCGCGGTTTCGCGCGAGGTAGAGGTGGCAAGCGCGGTTTTTATACCGTTTTCGCGGCAGAAGTCAAGAATTTCGCAAAGCCCCTTTTTAACGGGTATGCCGTCCCTCTTTACGCGCTCTATATAGCGCGCTCTGCACTCGTCGGCAAAAGTCCGGTAGGGAAAATCATCTCCGAGATACTCGCGGTACATCAGCTCAACCTCTTTTTTGCGCTTGCCGACCGTGCGCTTGAAAAACTCTATATCATAGCTGTAGCCGTGCTCGTCCATCATATGCTGCCAGTTGTCGTAAACCAGCCGCTCGGTGTCAAACATCAGCCCGTCCATATCAAAAACAGCGCCCTTAAGCATTGCACCATTCCTTTCAGAATTAAAGCTCTATGGTAAGTATTTCGCAGCTCATGGCTTTAAGGCAGAGCTTATTGTCCTCAAATTTGCTGCCGAAGAACGGCTTAGCCGATTCGTAGCCCGGAGGCGGAGTAAACTCTCTGTCCTCGCCCATGAGGTTGAACGCGCAGAACGCCGCGGTATTGTCGTCGTGGCGGATATAAGAGAGCATTCTTCCCTCGGCATATACTCCCACAAACTCGCCGTCCCAGAAGGCCGAGTATTCGGCTCTGAGCGCGCCGAGCTTTTTGTGCCACTCCACAAGCTCCTTGTCCTCCTTGCCCCAGGGGTAGCAGCATCGGTTGAACGGGTCGCGGTAGCCCTCCATTCCCGCCTCGTCGCCGTAGTAAACGCACGGGAAGCCCGGCAGGGTGTATTGCATAGCCGAAGCGATTTTCATAAGCTTAACGCCCATTTTGCGCTTATCTGGGCTGAGCTTCTGAGCCGCCTGCCATGCGCGGTCGCGGTCATTGAGCGGCTCTCCGGCAACTATAGTCAGAGCGCGCTCGGTATCGTGAGTTGAAAGCGAATTCATCAGCACGCGCAGAACCGGACGCGGATAGTTCTCGATAACGCTCATTATCGACGCCATTGTATAGCGAGCGTCCTGTCCGCGGCAGAAGTCGAGAATAGCGCCGCGGAAAACATAGTTCATAACGGTATCGAGCTGCTCGCCCAGCAGGAACTTGCGGCGCGCGCCGTAGCTCTCCTTGTTGCTTGCGTCCTCCCAGACCTCGCCGACGATAAGCGCCTCGGGGTTCTCGGCCTTTACGGAGCTGCGCAGATTCACCATGAACTCATCGGGCAGCTCGTCGGCAACGTCGAGCCTCCAGCCTGAATTGCCCAGCCGCATATATTTGCGGATTATTCCGTTTTCGCCGTTGATATACTCATTGAACGCGGGGTCGGTCTCGTTGACCTCGGGCAGGGTGTAAAAGCCCCACCAGCTGTGGTAGTTATCGGGCCATTCGTTGAACTTGTACCAGCTGTAATAGGGCGAGTTCATGTCGCGGTAAGCGCCGCCGTCGCCGTATCTTCCGGAGCGGTTGAAGTAAACGCTGTCGGCTCCCGTATGCGAGAATACGCCGTCGTTGATGACGTGAATGCCCCTCTCCTTGGCAAGGGCGCAAAGCTCGCTGAAGTCCTCCTCGGTGCCCAGTATCGGGTCTACACGGGAGTAGTCGCCGGTGTCGTAGCGGTGATTGGAGTACGCCTCGCCAATAGGGTTTAGGTAAATGCAGCTGACGCCGAGCTGCTGCAGATAATCGAGCTTCTGAGCGATTCCCTTGAGGTCGCCCATGAAGAAGTCGCTGTTAGTGATCTCGCCGTGCTCGTTGGGCTGCCATACCGGCAGAGCGTACCAGTCCTTGTTGCGCGTAAAGTCCTTGCGCTCTATCTCCTTTTCCTCTCCGCTGAAATAAAAGCGGTCGGGGAAAATCTGGTACATAACGCCGCCCACAGGCCAGTGAGGCGTAACAAATCCCTTTTTGTAGCAGGTAAGCTGCCAGCTTCGCCCCGGGTGCTCCGAGACCTCGCAAATCTTGTATGGGTCGGAAGGGATTATGTAGCGGAAGCCGTTGGGCGTGTCGAGCCTGAAGACGTACCAGTAAAGCCCCATGCGGTCGGGAGTAAAGCCGCACTCCCAGATAGCGGAGTCGGCGTCAAAGTTTCCGCACCAAATCATTTTATGGTATTCCCAGTTGTAGTCGTAGTCGTATTTTACACAGAGCTCAACGGTTTTCGCGCGCTCGGCACGCGGAGCAAGCACGCGCATATGCACGGTAGTGCCCTGCTCTACCGCGCCGAACGGAGTCTTGTAAAAAGTCTTTTGTGAGTTGAAAGGTATCGGCATAATAATCGCCCCTCAATTTACTTATTTATATTATTTTATCATAAATACAGCAAAGTTTCAACCAAACGCGGGCAATAAATAATTTTCGGAGAATTTTTTAAAAAAATTTAAAATGTGCTGTTTTTTGTCACGGTTTTGTCCCATTCCGTCATATATAATATAGTTGTAAACAAAAGCAAAGGAGAGATGATTATGAAAAAGCTCAGAAACACCCTCGCACTCAGAAGAACGCATACAATGGATACAGCCATGCAGAATCATGCTCCGATTGTTTACAGAAAGGACAGAAAGAGCATCGCAATGCACATTAAAGCAATGGCAATCGTGCTGGTCGCGGCATTTGTTGTTTCGGCGGCGTCTGCGATGATCGTCTACTCGCTCGCGCACAGCGGCTCGCCCCACTCAAAAAGCTCAAACAGCCACGCCGCACAAATGATCAACCATCAATAACGACTTAAACATTGAATATCTCCGTAGCGTGATATGATCACTCTGGCAAGCGGCGGCGCAGAAATGTGCTGCCGTTTTGTCCGTATAAAACAGCGTTATTGGGTAAAGGTAAAAATAGCTATTGACAAACGCCGAGATAAATGGTATAATGATTAAGCTTTCAAAAAGAGTATATATCGCGGGATAGAGCAGTTCGGTAGCTCGTCGGGCTCATAACCCGAAGGTCGTTGGTTCAAATCCTTCTCCCGCAACCATTCGAAAGTGGCTTAAACAGTGATGTTTGAGCCATTTTTGTTTTTTGCCGCAAAAGCCGAAAAATGCGATTTGTTGTTCATTTGATGTTTATTGTATAAAAACTCGATAAATGCACCGTTCTCGGCAAGGCATTTAAGGGCATTCTATTGACTAATTACCCTTAAAATTATATAATTGTTGCAGCTATTAAATTCTTAGGTGGTAAGCTTATATGGGACGCAAATCGACAAAAGCAAATAAAAACATTTATCAAATTCTTCGTGAAGATCTTGGGTGGTCGCGGGAAGAAGCGGAGTATCATTTAGGATACATTTCAGCGGACAGAATTGCCAAAATAGAGAGCGGAAAAGTGCAGGTTCAGCCTGATGAAGTTAAGAAAATGTCCGAAGTTTACGGCCAGCCTGCTCTTTGCAATCATTTTTGCACAAATGAATGTGAGATAGGCAAAAAATATGTTCCCGAAGTCAAGCTTGATACAAGCCTTTCACAAATCGTACTGGAAATTCTCAGCTCGCTCAACTCTCTGCAAAAGAGCAAGGAAAGACTGATAGAAATATCGGTCGACGGGGTGATAGCTGACAGCGAAGTTCCCGATTTTATCGCCATTCAAAAGGAGCTGGATAATATTTCCGTAACAGTCAACGCATTAAAGCTCTGGGCGGAAAAGAAGCTCTCGGAGGGTAAAATCAACCGGGAGCTGTACGATAAACTGTACGAAACAATCAAATAATATTAACGCGTCATAGCCGATTACCGGTTATGGCGCGTTTTTTATGCGATTTTGACCAAATAGAGAGGGCTAATTATGTCAAACAGACATGTAATTTTTTGAAGAAAGACGGTATAATGGTATCATCAAAAACGAGATATCATTCGTTGAAACATTCCGGCGTCTTGGTTTTATATACAGTCATTTAACATCATCCTTTAATTTTATTGCTACTCCAAGGCGCTGCAAAATGCTCCGCAGTATTTCGTTTAGTGGAATGCTGCGGAGCGATTGTTTTTATCGTGCAGGGAGGTATGGAGATGAATCCGCGCGAGAGAATTGCAACCATTCTGTTCATTGAACAGTTGAAGCACACCGAGGTGACCGTTTGCCAAGGTGTGACATATAAAGAGCTTGTTTTTAGAGAGGAGGAAAAAGCCAATGGGAATAAAAAAGACTCGCAGTGATTGTCGGGTAGGTACATTTGAGAAGAAACACGGGTTACCGCCCGGAACCATTCGCAACCGCAACGGAAGAGATACACGTTCCGATAAAAAAAATCGGGACAATACGTAAAGAAGCCAGCAAAAAATGAAAGGAGTTTTTGTAATGAAAAAAGAATTTAATCCACAAAAGAAAACACAGACCATCACATGCGCCAAGGAAAAAGCGAAGAAATGCTACGAACACATTCCGGCTGGCTGCCGCGCCTGCGGAGGACCGTATCCTAATTGCAAATCGAGTTGCCCTATGTTCGATGATTAAGGTTCTATTGATATTGAAAGGGGGGTGGTTATCAAAAACAGTTTATCGGATAAAAAAGCAGTCGAAACAAAAACAGACAAATAATTTGGAGGTGCGTATGATCTATCAGGACAACGAAATGACTTACGATGAAAATGTAGATTACGAAAGCTTAGAGCAACACATCTATCCGGATTCTCCCGGAGTAATCTTTTACACTTGTCCAAGATGTGGCGGTGAATACTTGGCATCATTCATCGTCAGCGAGGGCGGTAAAACGATGTGTGTAGATTGCTTGGATAACATTTCATAGTTGTGGTTTCCGAAGTGAACTCATATTATTTCAACACATCAATAAAGTCGAAAAGGAGTTTTTTATTGAAAAGAAAGTTCATTACAGCCAAACTGGAATCTTCGAAACGAAAAAAGGCAAAACCGAAATTATTTTCAAAGGTTAAAGTCATTTTCAAAGAACAAAAATGGGGTGATTATCTTATATATTGCGCTCCATTTGCTGCTTCAGCAGTTGCAGACTTGTTATGTAACTGTCTTGTGGCAGGTGTTGGAAGATATAAACTTGCTTCTACAAACGTCCCCATAAAGGAACTAAAGGGAATAGCACGATATAATGCAATTATGCCTCATTTTAGCGGTGGTACATTAGCAAATGGCGGCGGAGGCGTTGCTGGAGGTGAAGCAGTTATAAAAATAATAGACACTTCCGTTAAGGCTTCTGTGCAAATTAGCGTTACTTACTGTGGGGCTATCTATAATTTTCACCACACAGTTCCCTCTGAAGACGGTAATAAAACATACAAAGATGAAGTGTTTGAAACCTAAGCAGAAGCACAGGAGTGCATGGACACGCTTATGAGTGAGAGCAGAGTTGGAGCAGAAACACTAAGCTGGTCAAACCCGGGCGATTATCCGTATGACG
>ONMK01000083.1 GCA_900318905.1 uncultured Eubacteriales bacterium
GGAGTTCGCGGGGCAATATGCCGACGTTATCGCGAGGATTAGCTCGCTGCCGACTTTGATTTGCGACACCGACCATGTTATCGCGGCGGCGGGAGTTTCCAAAAGGGAGTTTTTGGAGCGGAGAATCAGCCCTGTGCTGGAAAACTATATGGACAACCGCAAGAGCTACTCTGCGACTGAACGAACGCTTAACAATGTTCAGCCGATTGAGGGAATCGAGCAGAACGCCGCGGTGATCTACCCGATTATCGCCTCGGGCGACGTTATGGGCGCGGTAGTAATGCTCAGCTCAGACAGTATGAAGGTGCCTTCAGCGCCCGAGATTAAACTGGCGCAGTCAGCGGCAGCTTTTTTGGGCAAGCAGATGGAAAACTGATAAATTAAAAACCGGCGTGAAGTTAATCACGCCGGCATTTTTATGCTTTGATTATTTATTGAAGATTGACATGATGTCGTAGAAGGTGTCATCGTCGTCATCGGTTTTGTCCTTAGTTGCCTGGGGATTTGACGGAACGCCGTCTGTGCCGAAGCCTGTCGCAATAACTGTAACGCTCATCTCGTCGTTCATCTTGTCGTCGATAACAGCACCCCAGATGATGTTCGCGTCCTCGGAAACCTTGTCCTTAATCATGGTAGAAGCTGTGTCGATATCCTCGAGGCTTACATCTGATGAAGCTGTGATGTTGATGATAACGCCCTTCGCGCCGTCGATTGAGGTTTCGAGCAGCGGACTTGAAATAGCCTTGTCAGCGGCAACCTTAGCCTTGTCCTTACCGGAAGCCTTGCCCATACCCATATGAGCGTAGCCTGCGTCCTTCATTACCGAGGTAACGTCGGCAAAGTCGAGGTTTACAAGACCGGGAAGCAGGATGAGGTCTGAGATACTCTGAACGCCCTGACGGAGAACGTCGTCGGAAATTTCGAAAGCGTTAAGGAGTGTGATAGGCTCATCCGAAACCTTTTTAAGTCCCTCGTTAGGAACAATGATAAGCGAATCAACGCAGGGAGTGAGCTCCGCGATACCCTGCTCAGCCTGAGTCATTCTCTTTTTGCCCTCAAAAGCAAAAGGCTTTGTAACAACGCCTACTGTGAGAATGCCCATATCCTTGGCAATTTTTGCGATTACAGGAGCCGCGCCTGTACCGGTGCCGCCGCCCATACCTGCGGTTACGAATACCATATCGGTATCCTTGAGGAGCTCGGCAATTTCTTCCTTGCTCTCCTCAGCGGCGCTCTGGCCGATTGAAGGCATTGCGCCTGCGCCCTTACCGCGTGTGAGCTTTTCACCGATTTGAACCTTCTGCGAAGCCTTGGAAAGTCTCAAAACCGGGCCGTCGGTGTTGATAGCGATAAATTCAACGTTTTTAATGTTCATGGCAACCATGCGGTTTACAGCGTTTCCGCCGCCTCCGCCGACGCCGATTACTTTAATTTTAGGCATATACTCATTTTCCAGTTCAAGCTCAAAAGCCATTTTGTTATCCTCCTTAAAAATCCTTATAGGTCTCTATAAAAAGTCGCATAATATCCTAATTTACTATTCTGCATTTTATATAGTAACACACTTGTTAAAAAATATCAATGGTTTTGTGCTTTTTTTCTTGATATTTTTCGTTGAAATTATTTCATTTTCAGTGCTTGGTGCAGACAAGTCTTTAGTAAGGCGCTGCGCCGTCGGCTCCGCCTCCGCCAAGGTCGCCCGCGTAATAGTTTCCGTTACCGGCGGTATTGTTGGCGTAGCCGTTGTCGTAAACTCCGCCGGCGTTATTATTGTATGACGCGCCGTTGTCGTAAACCGCACCGTTATCATAGGTATTTGCATCATAATTATTTGCGCCTGCGTTCGCGTCATAACTATTGTCGGCATTAGCGTTCCAATCCGTTGTACCGCCGTTTGTATCTTGTGCCGGAGCAGTTGTGGAAGGCTCGGTTGCCGGAGTAGTCTCGGCAGGCTTGAAATGCGACATTTTGTTCTTGCTCGATGTCGAAACGTCGAGCGTACCGTAAACCTGACCTGTGTTGTTCGGGTCGAGCTTTTGGGTGATAATCGCCGCAGCGGTCTTGATTTTATAGTCGATATCCTCGGCAACGCCGATATTAATCTTGATTTTACCTGCGTAGTCAATTGTGATTGCCGAGGTGTCGGTGACGTCAAAAGCCTTGATATTGTCAAGTCCGTTCGCCTTTAGGCTGTTCGCCACGCTCTCGAGGATATCGGGCACGGACTTGTCCTCAAACTCAATATAACTGCCGATTTCCTTGTTCTTGTAATCGTTGCAGATAAGCTCCGCGGCGTTCTCAGGCTCTTCGGTTTCGGTGTCGAGAACCCTGCCCTTTGAGCTGATAATGAGATACTTGTCCCCGTCCTTTACATAGTATGACGGCAGAGCGTTTGTTATTTTAATGGTGACGGTATCGGGTACGGCAAAGCCGATTTTCGCGTCCTCAACGTAGGGAAGATTTTTTACAATCTCCTGCGGAGTTCCGCCGATAGCCGCCAAAAAGATATTCTGCTGGAGACTTACGTTGCTGAACGCGATAATCTGATCCTCATAGTAATACTCGTCGCCCTCAATGTCGATTTTTTCAGTCTTGAAAAGAACCGTAAGGCTGAGCACAGCTCCGACAACAAGAACCGTAAGGAGAATTGCCGTTGCTATAATTATTCTGCGGTTACGCGCCTGCTTTTGGGTAATCGGCTTTTTGTTGCGCCTGATAACCTCCTGCTCCTGCTTGCGGATAACCTTTGCGCGGCGTTCGCTGCGCTTTTTTTCGCTGTACTCGTCTATGTAATAGCCGTCCTCAAAATCGTGCGGCTTGAGGTTGCGGATTCGCTCCTCGCTCTCGCGCCTGAATTTTTCTTCACGGCTGATTTTTTCAAATTTGGTTGTTCTGCCCGAGTTAACCGCCTCTTCAATTTTACTTCCGGACGGCTTTTTGCGCTTGGGCAGCTTTACATGCTGAGTGGCGTCAGAGGATTTTTTTGCCCTTTTTTTCTGTTCCTTATGATATTTTTGAGCCTGCTTTGCGGCTTCTCTGCGCTGTTTTGCAAGCTCGCGCTTTTCTTTTGAAGAAATGTCGCTCATTTTGGGCAATCCCCCTTTCCTTTATTTTATAAGTCTTATATTTTTTTAATATCCGCGCCGAGCGAGGAAAGCGACAGCTCGAGGTTTTCGTAGCCTCTTTCGAGGTATCTAAGCGAGCCTATGCGCGTTTTTCCCTCGGCGCAAAGCGCGGCTACAACAAGCGCCGCCGCTCCGCGAAGGTCGGTGGAATCGACCTTTGCGCCGTATAATTTGTCTCTGCCGTACACCACGCAAACTCTGCCGCAGGTTTTTATCTCCGCGCCCATTCGGGCGAGCTCGCGCGTGTGACGGAAACGGTTTTCAAATATATTTTCGGTAAACACCGAGGTTCCGTCCGCAACGCAGGCGGCTGCCATCAGCGGAGCCTGCGCGTCTGTCGGAAAGCCCGGGTACGGCATTGTGCTGACCGCCTTAAGCGGCTTTAAGCTCGCAGGAGCGGTTATTTTCAGCTTTGTGCCGTCGGTTTTTATTTTGCAGCCCATATCCTCAAACGCGGAGATAACCGCTCCGAGGTGGGCAGGAATTACGTCTGTAAGTACAATTTCCGAACCCGTCGCCGCCGCTGCCGACATAAAGGTTGCCGCGGCTATTCTGTCGGGAATAATGCTGTGGGCGCAGCCCGAAAGCGAGCCCGTGCCCTCAATTAAAATTTCGCCCTCGCCTGCGCCGTAAATCCTTGCTCCGCAGGAATTCAGGAAGTCTGCCAAATCGGCAATCTCAGGCTCTCTGGCGGCGTTTGTCAGCGTGGTTGCGCCGTGAGCTAAACACGCGGCGATAATGACCTGTTCCGTCGCGCCGACGCTCGGAAAGTCGAGCGAAATTTTCGCTCCGCTAAGTCCGTATGGCGCACGGCAGTCGATACAGCCGCGGCGTTCGCGGATTTCCGCGCCGAGCTTTTTAAGTGCAGAAAGGTGCATATCAATCGGGCGTAAGCCGATTTCACAGCCGCCGGGCAGGCTGAGCTTTGCCCTGCCTGTTTTGGCGAGCACCGCGCCCAAAAATATGATTGAGCCGCGCGTTTTTCGCATGAGCGAATCGGGAACATCACAGCGGTTAAAGCCGTCGGTGTTAATCACGAGGGTTTGACCGCTGCGCTCGGCCTTACAGCCGAGGTAACGAAGTATATTTACGGAATCCTCAACGTCGGAAAGGTCGGGACAGTTGTATAAAACGGTCTCTCCCCTCGCGAGCAGTGTCGCCGAAAGGATAGGCAGAACGCTGTTTTTAGCGCCCTGAACACTTACCTCGCCCGACAGTTTTTTGCGTCCCGTAACAAGCAGCTTTGACACACTAACACCCTCTAAATGAATCTCAGTTCATTTTATGCTGTCAGCGTGCCGAGTGTTAAACTAATTTAAGAACCTTTTTAACGACGGAATAAATCCTTTCGTTGGCGTCGGTTATCGCCATTTTCTTGCAGTTTTCTCCGGTTTGACGGAGCTTTTCGGGGTTTCCGAGCATTGTGTCAACGGTGCTTATGAGCGTTTCTCCGCTCAAATCGCTCTCCTCAATCAGCTCCGCAGCGCCCTTGTTTACAAGCGCCATGGCGTTGTGATACTGGTGGTTTTCCGCAACGTTCGGGGACGGAATAAGAATTGCCGGCTTGCCCATTGCCTGAATTTCGCTGAGCGTGATCGCTCCGGCACGGCAGATTACAAGGTCAGCCGCCGCCATACACTCGTTCATATTGTCAATGTACGGTCTGATGTCGAGATTCGGGCACGAGGGCAGGTTAACACCCTTTTCGTTAAGCAATTCCAAAAACGATTCGTTGTTGCCGCCGTAGGCGTGTATATGCTGGTATTTACCGTCAGCAGCGCTCCTCGCGATAAGCTCAGCCGCGGCTTCGTTAACCCTTTGAGCGCCTAAGCTTCCGCCGAACGACAGCACAAGCGGACGGTTATCAAGCCCGAGCTTTTCACGCGATTTTTGCTTATCTGCGGTCAAAATCTCTCCGCGGACGGGGTTGCCCGTGATTACGACATCGGCTTTTTCAAAGTATTTTTTTGCGGCTTCAACCGCCACCATAACCTTTTTTACGCGGCGTGAGAGCATTTTATTGGTAACGCCGGGATAGGCGTTTTGCTCGTGAATAATGCAGGGAATTCCCATCTTTGCCGCGGTGCGGACAACAGGTCCCGAAACGTAGCCGCCTGTGCCGATACAGATATCGGGAGCGAATTCCGCGATAATCTTCTTTGCCTCAGCCGAGGAAGTAAAGGTTCTCTTAACGGTTTTTGCGTTAGCGACCATACTCTTTGGCGACAGGCTGCGCTGAAAACCGCTGATGGTGATTGACTTTATATCATAGCCTGCGTTTTTTACAAGGCGCTGTTCCATACCGGTTTTGTTGCCGATAAAAAGGATTTGAGCCTCAGGCTGTTTTTGCTTTATATACCCTGCAATTGCCAATGCCGGGTTGATGTGGCCGGCGGTTCCGCCGCCTGCGAGCAGTACCTTCATATTTACTCCTTTAAAAGCCCTTCTGCCCGCGGCGTTTTCGCGCAAAACCGCGCCGCCGAAGGCATAGGTGGGTTTAAACTATGTTCTTTCAATGTTTGCCGTGCGCGAGATTGAAAGCACAATGCCCATCTGCGCCAGCAGCATAATCAGCGAGCTGCCGCCGTAGCTGAAGAACGGCAGGCTGATACCGGTGTTCGGCAGCCAGTCGGTGATAACCAGAATGTTCAGGACAACCTGAATACCAATCTGCGAGGTAAGTCCTATCCCGAGCAGCTTGCCGAATTTATCCTTTGCTCTGAGCGAGAGCGTAATGCCGCGCCAGATAAGCAAAGCAAAAATGAGCAGAATAATCGCCGCGCCGATAAGACCGAGCTCCTCGACGACAACCGCGAAGATAAAGTCGTTCTGCGGTTCGGGAATGTAGAGGTACTTCTGCCTTGACTGGCCGAGACCGAGTCCCCAAAGCCTGCCCGAGCCGATTGCGTATAGCGAATTTCGCGTTTGGTAGGTGTCCCACCACATATCGTCGTCGGTGTATTCAAGCGCCTGTCCCCAGCCTGCCATACGGCTCATGGCGTAGGACAATCCGCCTGTTACAGCCAAAATCAAAATCAATCCGAGCAATATGCCGCCTGCTATGACCAGGTACTTTGTTTTCATTCCGCCTATGTAAAGCATAAGCACGGTGAGTATACCGATGATTACGATACCCGAGTAGTGCGGCTCCAAAAGCAGCAGCACCGCGATTGAGCCAAAAACTATAATACCCGGCAAAATGCTGTATTACGGGAGTTCCATTTTGTTGTAATATTTACTTGCCCAGTGAGCGAAAAACAAAATTACGCCCAGCTTGGCAATCTCAGACGGCTGAATGTTAAACATACCGAGGGGAATCCAACGCTTTACGCCGCCCTCGCCTGCCGGAAGAACAAGCACTATCAGCAGCGAAAAATACGCAACGCCCAAAACAATCGGCGCTATCTTGTGCAGCTTATTGTAATTCAAAAACGACATCGCAACCATCGCGATTAAGCCGATTACAATAAAGATTATCTGCCTGATAAGGTAGTAGTAGCTGTCGCCTTGGGTGTAGTACGAGAAGGCGTAGCTTGCCGAGAACATCATTATTGTTCCGATAGTGAGCAGAACAAGCAGGATAATGCAGAACGGCAAATCAATGCCCATTCCGATGCCGAACCACTTGGCGTTTCGCGACGGTCTTACAAAAAGCCTTTCCTTTTGCGCCTGCTGATCTCTTTGATACTCCTCATCATAGATACGGTTGACGTCCGCCTGAAATATCATTCTTTTTTTTGGAGCCATTATTCATCCTCCAATGATTATTAGTTAAGTAATCGGCGTGAACACTACCAAAACGAAAGACAAAGCGCCGAAGATAGCTGTCACTACGCTGAACACAGCGACTATCTTTACCTCGCTCCAGCCGCACATCTCAAAGTGATGGTGGATGGGGCTCATTTTGAAGAGCCTTTTTCCGTGGGTGAGCTTGAAGTAGCCGACCTGAAGAATGACCGAGAACATCTCGCAAAGATAAACGATACCGAGCGGCAAAAGCAGGATAGGCATCCTTATCGCGAACGCGAGCGCGCATACCAAGCCGCCGAGGAACAGCGAGCCTGTGTCGCCCATAAAAACCTTTGCGGGGTGGAAGTTCCAAACAAGGAATCCGAGGCAAGCGCCTGCCGCAGCCGCGCTGAGAGCTGTGATCCCGAGGTAATAGAGCCTGCTCGCGATAAGCATAAACGCCACGCAGACAAAGAATGTCACAGAGCCGTCAAGTCCGTCGATACCGTCGGTCAGATTGACCGCGTTGACGATTCCGACAATAACTACTGCGGAAATAATATAGTAGAAGAAGCCGAGATCGACCTCGCCTACAAACGGAATAATAGTGCTTGTGCCGCAGCCAGAGAATCCGAGCACGGCAAGGTAAATTGCCGCCGCCGCAAACTGGAACAATAATTTTTGAACAGCGGTGAGCCCGAGGTTGCGCTTCTTGACAGCCTTTGTATAGTCGTCGACAAAGCCGATAAGACCGTTGGCAAGCGCAAGTCCGAGTCCTGCGAAGATGTAGACCGCCTCGCCGTGGATATCGGCGAAATACGTAGTGATGAGTTGGTCGCCGACCAGCACATAAGCTACCGTGCTGATCACTCCGACTACCACGATCGCAAGGATAAACATAATACCGCCCATAATTGGTGTGCCTTGCTTACCCTTGTGCCACTCGGGACCTTCCTCGCGAATTGTCTGTCCAAAGTTGATCTTGTGCAAATACGGGATCAAGAATTTACCCGTTACGGCGGAAATCACGAATGCGAGAACCGCCGCGACAAACGTCCATATTCCGTAAACAAT
>ONMK01000127.1 GCA_900318905.1 uncultured Eubacteriales bacterium
CTTACCCAGCTGAAGCCCGACTGTGTTGAGGACTTGATAGCCGTTCTTTCGCTTTACCGCCCGGGCCCTATGGACAGCATTCCAACATACATCGACTGCCGCCACAATCCGTCGCATATCCGCTATAAGCACCCGGCGCTGAAAAATATTCTCGACGTAACCTACGGCTGCATAGTGTACCAGGAGCAGGTAATGCAAATTTTCCGCGAGCTTGCGGGCTACAGCCTCGGCCGCGCGGATATAGTGCGCCGCGCCATGAGCAAAAAGAAGCACGACGTAATGGAGCGCGAGCGCGAGATCTTCATAAACGGACTGACCGAAGACAGCGGCAAAATAGTTGTCGAGGGCTGTGTGCGCCGCGGGATCGACAGAGCTTCGGCTATCTCGATTTTCAGCGAGATGGAGAGCTTTGCATCCTACGCGTTCAATAAATCTCACGCCGCCGCTTACGCCGCGGTGTCATATAAAACCGCGTGGCTTAAATGCTATTATCCGCGCGAGTACATGGCGGCTCTGCTGTCCAGCGTGCTCGATAACCGCAACAAGCTTGCGACATATATCACCGAATGCAGGCGGCTCGGAATTGCGGTCCTTCCGCCGGGCGTCAACGAAAGCTATCAGGAGTTTGCGGTAAGCGACGGCAATATCCGCTACGGCTTGCTTGCGATAAAAAACCTGGGCAAGGCGTTTATAGATCAGATTATCAGAGAACGCGCCGTAAAGCCTTACTCATCATTCTATGACTTCTGCAAGCGGCTCTACGGCAAAAACATGAACAGCCGCGCCGTTGAAAGCCTTATAAAGTGCGGCGCTTTTGACGGACTTGGCGCTAACCGCCGTCAGCTTCTTGCTGTAGTTAAAAGCGTGCTTGATGATATTGAATTCAACGCAAGGCACAACATGGGCGGCCAGCTCAGCTTTTTTGATTTGGATGACAGCGCAAGCAAGATCAACGATGAGCCCGATATCCCTCCGATGGAGGAGTTCCCTCGGGACGAGCTGCTCCATATGGAAAATGAGATCGCGGGAATGTACCTCAGCGGACACCCGATGGACGATTACGCAGACTTTGCCGATAAGGTCCATGCCGACAAAATAGGCTCAATAATCCAAAATTACGGTGATTATTCCGACGGCAAAAAGGTTTGCGTAGTGGGCGTTATTTCACGCGTAAAAACCCAGCTTACCAAAAACGGCAAAATAATGGCGTTTATCACCGTTGAGGACAGATACGGCGAGATGGAAGCCGTGGTGTTCCCGAACGTTTATGAGCGCTTCGGTATTTTCCTCGGCGAAACGCGTGTTGTTATTCTGCGCGGCACTCTGAACTGCAAGGAGAATGAAGAGCCAAAGCTGATTTGTGACTCCGCCGACAAAGCGCGGACAAACGATGAGTGCAAAAGCTTTAAACCCGAAAGCTCAAAGCCCTCAGCGCAAAAGCCTCAGCTCCCTCAGACGCTGTATCTTAGAATTGACGACTTAAACACGCCGCTCTATGAAAAAGCGCGCCGTGTGCTCGATATTTTTGAGGGCAGGACGCCTGTGGTGTTCTATCTTACAAATTCCAACCGTAAGGTAAAGGCTCCCGCGACAATGTGGGTAACGCTCAACGACGTGATGATAAAGGAGCTTAAATATCAGCTCGGCGATAACAATGTCGCCGTAAAATAGGAGAAAAGAATGATAGTTGACTTTCATACACACACATTCCCCGACGCGATAGCCGAGAGGACGATCGCGTACCTGACGGAAAAGGGCGGCATCAAGCCTTACCGTGGAGGCACGCTTTCTTCACTTATTGATAATATGAAGAAGTGCGGAGTGGACTACAGCGTAGCGCTTCCCGTTGCTACTCTCCCAAAGCAGGAAAAGAGCATCAATCGCTTTTCCGCTGAGAATAACGGCAAAAATCATGTGTTTTTCGCGGGTGGAATCCACCCCGACTGCGAGGATGTTCCGGGCACGCTTGACTATATCAAATCGAGCGGTTTGTTCGGCATAAAGCTTCACCCCGATTATCAGGGTGTTCATTTTGATGATCCGCGATACATCAATATCATGAGGCAGGCGGCAGAGCGCGGGCTTTATATCATCACCCACGCGGGCTACGATATAGCGTTCCGCGACCATGTTCACTGCACGCCGGATATGGTTCTTAATGTTTTAAAAGAATTAAAAGGGGTGATTGAGGACAAGCTCATTCTTGCTCATTTAGGCGGCTACGACATGCCCGTCGAGGTTCTTGAAAAGCTTGTCGGCGCGCCCGTATATATGGACACCGCCGCCGTTCTTCGGCTTTACCCCGAAAAATGCAGGGAGATAATTATCCGCCACGGCGCTGATAAAATACTCTTTGCCACCGATTCACCGTGGGACAGCCAGAAAGATTACATTGATTTTATAAAAAGCTTTGACCTCGGCAAAGAGGCGGAGGATAAGATCTTCTACAAAAACGCCGAGCGTATTTTAGGACTTTCGCTTGAATAATTTGCTCAATTGCATACTTGTCATTTAATTCTTGATGTGCTATAATAATATTTAATGCAAAAATAAGTTAAAAACGGAGGAAATACATCGTGAAAAAATTGATGTTAGGCAATGAGGCTATTGCCAGAGGTCTTTACGAAGCGGGCGTTACGCTTGTTTCAAGTTACCCCGGTACTCCCTCTACGGAAATCACCGAGTTTGCCGCAAAATATGATGAAATTTACTGCGAGTGGGCGCCCAACGAAAAGGTCGCTGCCGAGGTCGCATTCGGCGCTTCTTTGAGAGGCGCGCGTTCGGCATGCGCCATGAAGCATGTCGGCTTAAACGTTGCCGCAGACCCGCTCTTTACACTTTCATACACAGGCGTTAACGGAGGTATGGTTATCTTCGTTGCCGACGACCCGGCAATGCATTCATCTCAGAATGAGCAGGATTCGCGCCATTACGCAATTGCGGCTAAGGTTCCCATGCTTGAGCCTGCCGATTCAGCCGAGGCTAAGGATTTTGTCAAGGCTGCTTTTGCCATTTCAGAGGAGTTCGATACTCCCGTAATCATCAGAATGTGCACCAGAATAGCTCATTCTCAGGGCGCTGTTGAGCTCTGCGACCGTGAGGAGCACGCTCTGCCGCCTTATGAGAAAAACGCTCAGAAATACATCATGGCGCCCGCTAACGCC
>ONMK01000087.1 GCA_900318905.1 uncultured Eubacteriales bacterium
CCGTGTCATTTTGAGGATGTCGTCGAGGATTATCTTACGGATTTTTCTGTTTGAAAAAAGCTGAAAATGTGATATAATTTTCTTGGTGATTAATATGATTTGCAATTTATGTCCGAGGAAATGCGGCGCGGTACGCACCGAGCACTCGGGAAAAGGCTTTTGTAAAATGGGCACACTGCCGGTTGTGGCTCGGATCGCCCCTCATTTCGGCGAGGAACCGTGCATAAGCGGAACGCGCGGCAGCGGCACTGTGTTTTTTTCGGGCTGTACAATGAAGTGCGTCTTTTGCCAAAACTATGAGATCTCGCAAAAGGGCAAGGGCGTAACCCTTACCCCAAAGCAGCTTGCCGACGGCTATAAAATGCTTGAAGAGGCCGGCGTTCACAACATAAACCTGGTGACCGCCGACCATTTTGTTGAGGCGGTGGCGGAAAGCCTGAGTATTTACCGCCCTAAGCTGCCTATCGTTTATAATTGCAGCGGCTACACCTCGCCCAAAACGCTTACAATGCTCAGCGGACTTGTAGACGTTTATCTGCCCGACTTCAAATACGCTGACGACTCGCTGGCCAAAAAGCTGTCGTCAGCTCCCGATTACACCCGCACCGCCACAACGGCGATTCAGGAAATGCTTTTTCAGGTCGGAAAACCTGTTTTTGACGGCGACGGAATGATTAAAAAGGGCGTTATAGTACGGCACCTTATTCTCCCCGCCCATACGCGAAACAGCATAGCGGTGCTTGAACATTTGGATAGGTATTTCAAAAAAGAAATTTTAGTAAGCCTGATGTGCCAGTATGTGCCATGCGGCGAGGCAAGGCGCGATTCCAAGCTGGGCAGGAAAATTACAAAGCGCGAGTACGAAAAGGTCAAGTGCGTAATGCTTGAGCTTGGTTTTGACGG
This sequence comes from uncultured Eubacteriales bacterium, assembly GCA_900318905.1. Classification (GTDB taxonomy): domain Bacteria; phylum Bacillota; class Clostridia; order Oscillospirales; family Acutalibacteraceae; genus Ruminococcoides. Next base: position 904 of record ONMK01000087.1, read on the forward strand.
ATTTACCCAGGATATGTCCTCGGCGACGGAGGACTATATACCGAAATGGGATCTGGGCGAGGAACATGACGAATAATACAATGGTCGGGAACAGACATCTGCTCCCGACCTTATTTATATCTATTCTACTAAAACAATTTCATAATCATACCCATCGGCGAGCTTGAACTCATCGTAAACACCTGCGGTTACATACGCCTTTTTATCGGCTGTCAGTATGATAAAATCAAAGTTCCGGTTTTTGCGGTAATATTTTTCCGCGCCGTCCTTCCCCATTACAAACAGAGCGGTCGAAAGCGCGTCGCTGCGCAGGCCGCTGTCGGAGATGATCGTCACCGACAAAATGCCGTTGTCAACGGGGATCCCCGTTTTGGGATCGATGATGTGGCTGTATGTCTTGCCGTCCTCGCCCGTAAAGCACCTTTCGTAGCTGCCCGAGGTCGCTATGATTTTACCGGTGCAGCTAATCATTCCCATATAGGCGGCGCTGTTTTCGGGGTCGGCAACTCCCACGCGCCACTGACTTCCGCCGGGCTTTTTGCCGTAAGCGAGCACAGTTCCGCCGAGGTTTACAATAGCCGATGAGGCTTTATCCTCCAGAATGCCGCGCATTCTGTCAGCGGCAAAGCCCTTTGCCACCGCACCGAAGTCGAGCTTCATGCCATCCTTTTTGAAGCTCAGCTCAGAGCCGCTCTGCGCGACATTACGGTAATCCACCAGCGGCGAAAGCTCTGAGAGGCGGCTTTTTGAGGGGATTTTGTAATTCTTTGAAACAAAGCCCCACTCCTCAACAAACGGATAAACCGTTACGTCAAGAGCGCCGTTTGTGCTTTTGCACAGTTCCAGCGACTGCCGCGCAAGGTCGGCGACGTCGTCGGGCGCCTTGACCGAACCGTCGCGGTTGAGCCTGTAGACGTAGTTGTCATCGCCCTCGGCGTTTACGACCGAAAGCTCGCTGTCGAGCCGCTTTATTTCAGATTCGATTTTATCGGCGGTCTCCTGTTCGGCGCCGTAAAGCTTTACCGAAACAAAGGTGTCCATAGCCTCAAACGAGAGGCTTTTTTCATCGGAGTCCGGTGAGCCCTTGCCGAAGGAGCAGGCGCACAGCGCCGAAGCAAGCAGCGCCGCCGCCAAAATTAATGCGGTTATTTTTTTCATTTTATAACGCTTTCTAAAACAAAAAGGGCAAGAAAACGCCCTTATTTTACTATCTTTATACTACGCCTTCTTCCAAACGGAAGGAGTGAGCAGGATAAGTATCGGGAACAGCTCAAGTCTGCCGGCTATCATATCAAAGATGAACACCAGCTTTGACAGCACGCTGAAATCGGCGTAGTTGCCCACGGGTCCTACGTCGTTAAGGCCGGGGCCGGTGTTGTTGAACGTTGCGGCGACCGAGGTAAAGCTTGTTACCATGTCCCTGCCCTCTATGGAAATCAGCAAAAAGCTTGAAAGGAAGATCGCAAGATACACAACCAGATAAACCGAGGTGTTCCTTGTTACGTTGTGGTCGACTGATTTTCCGTCCATTTTGATAGTGCGGATATTGCGCGGGTGAATGAGCATTGAAAGCTCTTTTTTTGCCTCTTTTGCAAGGATAACGATTCTTGAAATCTTGAATCCGCCGCCGGTGCTGCCCGCCATAGCTCCTATAAACGTGATAATTACGATTACGCCCTTTGCAAGCTGCGGCCAGTCGTTTACGTCGCGGATTCCGAAGCCCGTTGTGGTGAGGATCGACGAAACATAGAAAAAGCTGTTGTGGAGCGATTCGCCGAAATCGTTATCAAATACGGGCATTACGCTGAACGTGATGATCGCCGTGGACAATACAATAAAGCCGAAGTAGAACCACAGCTCCTCGATTTTGAACGCCTGCTTGAATTTGCGGGCGAGAATGAGGATATAAAACGAGAAGTTTATGCCGAAGAGCATCATAAACACGGCTATTACCGTTTGCAGATAGTGCGAATGATACGCCGCCATGTTGTCGTTGTGGATACCGAAGCCGCCTGTACCCGCTGTTGAGAACGAGGTGTTCACGGCGTTGAAAAAGTCCATTCCGCCGCAAAGCAGCAGGATTATTTCAAGCGCCACAAGGCCGAGGTAAATTCCGTAGAGCAGAGCGGCGTAGTTGCGCATTTTGGGCATGGTCTTGCCGATAATGGGGCCGGGGCTTTCCGCCTTCATAAGGTAGATGTTCTGCTGACCACCGAGCTTTGGTATGAGCGCAAGCAAAAAGACGATAACGCCCATGCCGCCCAAAAGGATCATAACGCTTCGCCACAGCAGCATTCCGTGGCTTAAGCCCTCTACGTTTGTGAGTATCGTAGCTCCCGTTGTGGTAAAGCCCGAAACCGACTCGAAGAAAGCGTCCAGGTAATTGGGTATCTCGCCGCTGAGGAAAAACGGCAGCGCCGCCACAAGCGACATCAATATCCAGCTCAGTCCCGTGGCCGCAAAGCCCGCCTTTTGATACAGCACCATATTCTTTTTCTTTTTCACCTTTACGGCAAGCACGCCTACAATCGCGCTTACCAGTCCGGTCAGAAAAAAGTAGATACCCTCGTTTTCACGGTAAATGAATGATGTCACCGTACACAGCTGCATTGCAGCGCCCTCGACGATCAGCACCCATCCCAGAATATACACAATGATTCGTTTATTCATAACACTGACCTCAGCGCTTCAGAATATCGTTAAGGTCGCTAAGACCTTTATGCTTTGTAATTACAACTACCGAATCGCCCGCCATAATAGAGTCGCCGCCCTGAGGCAGAATGATTTTTCCGTTGCGGTTGATGCAGATGATCTGCAAATCGTCTTTAAGGTTTAGGTCGGAAAGAGGAGTATCAATGACATTTGAGCTCTGCTTTGCGCGGAACTCCAGCGCCTCTACCCTGTCCTCGTGCAGACGGTAAAGCGTTTCAACGTTGCCGCCCAGCGAATTCTGCATCGCGCGGATATAACGCGCTATATATTCACCCGTAAGCGTTTTGGGGTTGATAACGCACTCCAACCCGAGGTTGCCGATTATGTTGTCAAAGGACTCGTTGTTGATTTTGGTGATTATCTTCGCCTTTGAAACTTCCTTGATGTAAAGCGAGATGAGGATATTCTCCTCGTCGTAGTCCATAAGCGCGGCAACGCCGTCGGCGCGCTCGATCCCCTCGCTTAAAAGCAGCTCCTGATCCATACAGTCGCCGTGAATTATCATAGCGTCGTGAAGCGCCTCGGCAAGCTCCTGACAGCGCTCAAGGTTGCGCTCGATTATCCTTACATTGGCGCCCGCCTTAAGCAGCCTTTGCGCAAGATAGAACGACACCTTGCCGCCGCCCAGCAGAAAAACGTCCTTGCTTCTGCCGATATTTATACCTGACTTTTTGAAAAAGCGCGTGGCTATCTCGGGCTTTGCCACGACCGTTACCTTGTCGCCCGCCTTGATCTCGGTATCGCCGTTCGCTATATAAACCTCGTTTGCGCGCTCTACGGTACAGACGCGTATCCTTCCGCCCAAGGTGTCGATCTGGCTGATGCGCTTGCCGATGACAGGAGATTTTTCAGGGACAAGAACCTTTATAAGCTCAACGGCGCCCTTTGCGAAGCTGTCGATTTCAAGCGCTCCCGAAAAACGCAGCAGACGGCTGATCTCGATCGCCTCGGTAAGCTCGGGGTTTATAGACATTGAAAGGCGCAGCTGATCCTTTACCCTGTAGAGGTCGTCGGTGTACTCGGGGCTGCGGACGCGCGCTATCGTGTGAGGAACTCCCGCGGCGCGAGCCATAAGGCAGGCGTAAAGGTTAACCTCGTCGCGGGCTGTAGCCGCTATTACAAGGTCGGCTGTTTCGGCGCCCGCCTCGGCGAGTACCTCGTATGTGGCGCCGTTGCCCTCGACTCCCAGTACGTCGAGCGTTTCGGACAGCCGTGCTACCGCCTTGCGGTCATTGTCTACAACCGAAATATCGTGATTCTCCGCGTTAAGCTCTCTGGCTATGGATGTTCCTACCTTTCCGCAGCCAATGATAACAATTCTCATACGCTTCTCCAATACAATAAATATATACGGGAGATTCTTACAATCTCCCGCTATGAAATATTACTCTTTTCATTTCAAAATGATACACCAAACAGGCGCAAAAATCAATATTTATGAAAAAAAAGTTTTCTTTTTACTCACTTTCTGTCACGAAAGTATTTAAAAAAACAATTTTATATGATATAATTCTTTGTAATGATAACGAAAACAAATCGGGGAGTGATACGGTGAAGCGCAGAGATTACATTAGCTGGGATGAATACTTTATGGGGGTTTCGCTGTTAGCGGCAAAGCGCAGCAAGGACCCTAACACTCAGGTGGGCGCGTGTATAGTAGACAGCAACAATATTATTCTGTCAACGGGCTACAACGGCTTTCCATACGGCTGCTCGGACGACGATTACCCGTGGGAGCGCGAGGGCGAGGAAACAAAATACAACTATGTAGTTCACGCCGAGCTCAACGCTATTCTGAACGCGCGCGGCAAAAACCTTAAGGGCGCCAAGCTGTATGTAGATTTGTTCCCCTGCAACGAGTGCGCCAAGGCGATAATCCAGTCGGGCATAGCCGAGGTAGTTTACCTCTACGATAAATACGCCGGCACCGCCGCAACGATAGCGTCAAAAAAAATGCTGACCTCGGCAGGTGTGAAGCTTACTCAGTTCACCACCGGCAAGGACAGCATAACGCTTGAATTTAAAAAATAAATAATTGTCAAACAAAAAGTCCCGCGGAGATCCACGGGACATTTTTTATGTAATTACCAGCGTGAGTTCAGCTGAGCTCTTGTTGAAGTTTTCTTTGCGACCTTGCTCTTTTTGCCGTGCTTTCTGCTTACCATGAAGAAAACGAAAGCTACAACGCCGAGAACGGCAGCCGCAAGGAACATCCAAACCCAGGTGTTGGCTGTTCTCTTTACCTCAGCGGTCTGAGATGAGGGAACGATAGATGAGGATTTTTCCAGCGCTCTTGCTGTTACCTCGTTAGCCTGAGCGGCATTCTTTGAAGCGGCAGCAGCGTACTCGCTGTTTGACTTGCCTACGGGTGAGAACTGAACTGAGCCTGCGCTTACAACGGGAGCCTGAGCAGTCTCCTCAACTGCCGCAGCGACCTCGGGCTCGGTTTCCTCGGGCTCGGTTACTTCGGGCTCGGCAGTTTCGGGCTCTGTTGTTTCTTCCTCGGCAGCCTCGGCAGTTTCCTCAACTGCGGGCTCTTCCTCGGGCTGAGCCGCCTCAACAGCTTCGTCGCTGAAGAGGATCTCATAAGTCTTGGCGTCGATAACGCCTGTCGCCTCAAGACCGTTAGCAAGCTGGAAGTCGCTGACAGCCTGAGCTGTTATGTCGCCGAAAAGGCCGGTAGCTTCAAGTGAGAAGTAGCCAAGCTCGGAAAGCTTTGACTGAACGGTAGCTACGTTGTCGCTGAAATCGCCTTTTTCCATTACTACTACAGGAGATTCGGGTGTTTCCTCAGCGGGGGCTGTTGTTTCCTCGGTCTGCTCGGGAGCAGTTGCGGGCTCCTCGGCAGCTGTGGGCTCCTCAACAGTTTCCTGCTTAGCATAAGGAGCATTATCGGAATAAAGAACCTCTCTGTCGGAGCCTGCGATACCGTCAACGGTAAGTCCTGCTGCCTTTTGAAAGGCTCTGAACGCGGCGTCGGTCAAATCGCCGAAGTCGCCGTCGACAGCGCCGTCGTAGTAGCCGAGCTCCGCAAGACGCTTCTGGATCTTAACGACCTCATCGTCGTTTGAGCCCTTGCTCCAGCTTGTGGGCTTGCTCTTTTTGCTTGAAGATGAGCTGCCCGAAGATGAGCTGCCGGATGAGCTTGAATCACCTGAGGGTGTTGTGCTTGAGTGACCCTTTGAGTCAAAGTAATAGGTTGTACCGTCGATAGTTCTCTCGGTATTTACAATGTACTCGCCGTCTTCATAATAGTAATAGTTGCCGTTGAACTTTTCCCAGCCTTCGGTGGGATAGCTTACAGCGGTGAGCTTGAACCAGCAGTCCCAGTTGTTCCAGCCGTTCTCGCCTATTTGCTGATAGCATACGCCGTAGTCGCTGCCTCTTGCGTCGACCTCCATGCCGTCCTCAATATATACGCCTACATGATTGGGACGTGAAAGTCCGAGACCGTGTACTCTGGGAATTCCGTTATCTACATAACCCCAGTCTCTGCCGTTAGCCTGAGCGTCGGAGAGCATGCTCATGCGGTCGCCGCCGCAGTACATCCAAATAAGACCCGAGCAGTCAACAGCGCCTACAGAGGTGCCGCCCCATACATAGTCCCATCCTTCATAGTACGCGTTAAGCGCGTGTTCCGCAAGACCTGCGCCCGTGCCGGAAGCTCCGGCGGTAACGTTGGAGCCGCCTATAGTGACGCTTGCAATCGTTGCGGAGCTTAAAACAGCGGCAACGACCTTCTTTAGCTTGTTCATTTTCATTACCTCCAATTCACGAACAAGTGTATTTTTGTAACCGAATAATTACAACTGAAAACTCATTTATTAACAAATTTGTAACAATTATAGCATCTCAGCCCGAAAAAATCAACCCCTTACAGGGAATATTTTTGAATCTATGGTATTTTCAGTCAATTTGTTCAACTATTATTTCCAAGCAGGAATTATTTTGAGGTAATTGGTTACAGCTTCGTAAAGAATTGTAATTTTTCCCTCGGGAATTATAGAGGCAGAGCAAGTTGCAGCGAGTTTTAGGCAAGTTAGTATTAAAATCAGGATTACGGTTTCTATATATAAATAACTTCAAAGCCTCCCCCGTCATTTATTACGGGAGAGGCGGCGCGGCATTTATGCCGTGACGGAGGAAAACGCACTGCAACCGGCAGGCTCCCCTGCGTAAGTGGAGCTGTCAATCCGTCAAGGATTGACTGAGGGGTCGCCTGCCCCGCGAGAAATAATGCGCCGTTACACCGAGCTTTCCTATAAAACCGACTTCAAAACAGGCGCGCTTCCTGCCGCGTGGCGGCCAAAGGCGCGCCGGATGGAACGTCACGTTCCCGAAAAAAATATCAAAAACCGATTGAAACGCGGCGTCTTTTATAGTATAATAGATACAATTGGGGTCTGATTGGATGAATCGGCGGCTCCAAAATAAATT
>ONMK01000071.1 GCA_900318905.1 uncultured Eubacteriales bacterium
GCCGGTCTCGGTCTTGCTCTCGCAAACGGAATCATTGGCTTTGTTGACGACTACACAAAGGTGGTAAAAAAACGCAATCTCGGCCTTACCGCTATTCAGAAGCTTATTTTCCAGTTTGCCGTCGCGGGCGCTTATCTTGCGGTTCTTGGCATTTCGGGCTGCGGCACCGAAACTATCATTCCCTTTGTTGAAGAACCCGTTGACCTCGGCTTCTTCTACTACATCATTTCGGCGATCGTCATTGTCGGCATTGTAAACGCCGTAAACCTCACCGACGGCGTAGACGGCCTTGACGGCTCGATCACCTTCTTTGTAGCCGTTACCTTTATGCTTATTTCAAGCTCGCTTTACAGGCTCGGTATCACCGCGTTCAGTGCGGCCGCAGCGGGCGCGTGCCTTGGTTTTCTGGTGTGGAACTTCCACCCGGCAAAGGTATTTATGGGCGACACCGGCTCGCTTTTCCTGGGCGGTCTTGTATGCGCTCTGGCGTTTTCGGTAAGAATGCCGATTCTCCTGCTTCCCATGGGTATCGTGTACCTGTGCGAGATGTTCTCGGTCATTCTTCAGGTCGGCTATTTCAAGCTTACCCACGGCAAGCGTCTGTTTAAGATGAGCCCCATTCACCATCACTTTGAAATGTGCGGCTGGAGCGAGGTCAAGATCGTGGCGGTGTTCAGCCTTGTTACCGCTCTGTTCGGCGTTATCTCATTCCTGCTTGTCACCTTCGGTGTAAAAAATATTATTTATTGATTTGCAACTCTCAGCAAGGGAGGAACAATTTTGGCTCCAAATAAAAAAATGATACTGCGCGGCGACGTCAACAGGATTTACGACGACAAGTACCGCAGTCGGTGGGAATGGGAATCGACCTGCCGTTTTGCCTGCTGATACTTATTCTGCTTGTTATCGGAACAATAATGATGTTCTCGGCAAGCTACGCGTTTGCGTATTATACGGTGGGCGACAGCTTTTTCTACCTTAAGCGTCAGATAATCTTTATCGTGCTGGGTATTGCCGCAATGGCGATAATGTCGTTCTTTAACTACAATAAACTGCACAAGATCGCGCCGATAGTTTTGGGCGTGGCGTATTTTTCGCTGCTGCTTGTGCTTATTATCCCGTCGGTAGAGGGCGGCGTAAAGCGCTGGATACCTCTGGGAATATTCAACCTTCAGCCGTCCGAGATCGCCAAGTTCGCTGTTATTCTGTTCTTTTCGCACTGGGCCAGCAAGTATTACAAGGTCATGCAGCTTCCTAAGTACAGTATTCTTCCGGGCGTTATTGTGTTCGGTACTATCGCGGGGCTTCTGCTGCTTGAACCGCACTACTCCGGTATCGTAATTGTCGGCGTGCTGACGGTAATTATGCTTTATATCGGCGGAATGAAAACAAAATATCTTATCATTGGCGGAATAGCGCTGGGCGTTATTATCCTTCTGCTCGCGGTTACGGGCGGACTTTCCTACGCTATGAGCCGTATGGACGGCTGGGGCCAGGCGCTGTCAGCCGAAAGAGGAACCGATCTGTGGGATCAGACCTGGCAGACGCGCAACTCGCTTTACGCTATCGGCTCGGGCGGTCTTTGGGGGCTCGGGCTGGGACAGTCAAGGCAGAAGTTCCTGTATCTTCCGGAGCCTCAGAACGACTTTATTTTTGCTATCGTTGTTGAGGAGCTGGGGCTTATCGGCGCCGCTATCATTCTGCTTATTTTCGCCCTGCTTGTATGGCGCGGGATCACCCTTTCGCTCCGCTCCAAGGACAAATTCGGCAAGCTGCTCGGCATCGGCCTTACGTCGCAGATCGGCGTTCAGGTAGTGTTCAACATTCTGGTTATTACCGACTGGCTGCCGAACACCGGTATCAGCCTTCCGTTCTTCAGCTACGGCGGCTCCTCGCTTATCATGCTTCTGGCGCAGATGGGCATTGTCCTCTCAATCTCCAGAACCGCCAACATAGAAAGAACGTGACGTTCTATCCAGCGCGCCTTTGGCAACGTGACGTTGCATCCAAAGCCGCCTTTGGATAACGTGATATAACACAAAAGCCTTTCTGCAACGGCGTGTCATAACGCGGGTGTTACGGTTACCTTTTATATAAACGTTTGATACGCGTACTGGGTCAAGCGTCACGCTTGCGCGTGCAGAAACCTATCCGACAATTTAATTCCGCATTCCGCATTCCGAATTAACTCCACACTAACCACTTACCACTAACATAAACAGGGGTATATTATGAAAATCTTACTTGCAGGCGGCGGCACCGCCGGTCACATCAATCCCGCGCTCGCTATCGCGGGCTACATCAAAGATCACCGCTCGGGAACCGAGTTTCTGTTTATCGGCAACAAGGACGGCATGGAGCAGCGCCTTGTAACTCAGGCGGGCTTTCAAATCAAATCCATTACCATAAGCGGCTTTCAGCGCAGCTTTTCTCCCAAAAGCATCGTTGCCAACGTAAAAACCGTAAAGCGCACCTTTACGTCGTCATCGGCGGCGCGCCGCATAATAAAGGAGTTTAAGCCCGACATCTGTATCGGCACGGGCGGCTACGTTTCGGGACCCGTTGTGCGCGAGGCGGCAAAGCTCGGCGTGCCCTGCATCATTCACGAGCAGAACGCTTACCCCGGTGTTACAAACAAAATGCTTGCAAAGCGCGTCAAAAAGGTAATGCTTGCCGTTGAGGCGGCAAAGCCATATTTCAAGGACGCTCCCGTTGTTGTTACCGGCAACCCTGTTCGCGGCGAGATTTTGACTGCCGACAAGGCGCAGTCGCGCCAAAAGCTGGGGCTTGACCAGCGTCCGCTCATTCTGTCGTTCGGCGGCAGTCTGGGCGCTCAGAGAATCAACGAATCCGTCGCACAGCTTCTTATACGCAGCGGAAAAGACGGCAGGTATCAGCACATTCACGCCTACGGAAAATACGGCGGCTGGCTGCCCGATAAAATAAAGGAAGCGGGCGTTCCGCTTGACGAATGCAAAAACCTTGATATCCGCTCGTATATCGACAACATGCCCGAATGCATGGCGGCGGCCGACCTTGTGATCTGCCGCGCGGGCGCGATAACTCTTAGCGAGATCCAGGCGATGGGCAAGCCCGCTATCCTTATTCCGTCGCCGAACGTCGCCGAAAACCACCAGTACCACAATGCCATGGCGCTTGTAAACGCGGGCGCTGCCGAGATAATCGAGGAGAGCGAACTGAGCGGAGAGGAGCTTATCAAAAAAGCCGACTCAATGCTGCAAAGCGCCGATACTTTGGCGAAATTCAGCGAAAACTCCAAAAAAATGGCGATCACCAACGCAAATGAGCGCATTTATTCCGTTGTCAAACAGGTGCTTAATTTGGTATAATACTTTTTAGCTCACACATCACCTTCTATTTCATAGAATAAACTATGACTATAAGAGAAGGTGTTTGTGTGTCAAAACTGATAATTTCGGGACGAAAGCGGCTTTGCGGAGATGTTACCGTTCAGGGCGCAAAAAACAGCGCTCTGCCGATACTTGCCGCCACCGTGCTGTGCGGCGGCGAGAGCGTTATCTACAACTGTCCGCGGCTGTCGGACACCGAGGCTATGCTGCAGACGCTCCGTTACCTGGGGCTTAAGACCCAAAGCGGCTCGGGCACTGTACTTATTCAAAACTGCGGTCTGAGCGTGAGTGATGTTCCCGACGCTCTGATGCGCAAAACAAGGGGCTCGGTTGTGCTGCTCGGCGCGGTTTTAGCGGCTGAGGGAAAGGCGAAGATCTGCCTGCCCGGAGGCTGCGATATCGGGATACGCCCCATCGATATACACATCAAGGCGCTCAGGAAGCTTGGAGCCGTAATCAAAGAGCGGCGCGGCTGTCTTGACTGCCGTGCGCCCCACGGCTTAAAGGGCTGTGAAATCGCTCTTCCGTTTCCAAGCGTAGGCGCTACCGAGGACATAATGCTTGCCGCCTGTACCGCAAGCGGCGAAACCGTGATAACAAACGCGGCAAGAGAACCCGAGATTTGCGACCTTGCCGATTTTCTTAACCGCTGCGGCGCAAAAATCCGGGGAGCGGGCGAGAGCACGATCGTCATCGACGGCGTAAGCTCGCTCAAGGGCTGCGACCACGCGATAATCCCCGACAGAATAGTTGCCGCGACGCTTATTTCCTGCGCGGCGGTAACGGGCGGCGAAATTACGCTCAAAGGTGTTATCCGCAGCCACCTGAGCTCTGTTATTCCCGTGTTTGAGGACGCGGGCTGCGCCTTTGCCTCAAACGGAAATGAGCTTAAAATAACGGCGCCCGAAAGGCTCCGTTCAATGAAACTTGTAAGAACCATGCCGTACCCCGGCTTTCCTACCGACGCGCAGGCTCCCGTGCTTGCCGCCGCGAGCGTTGCCGACGGAACTACGGTGTTTATTGAAAATATATTTGAAAACCGCTACCGCCACGCCGCCGAGCTTGCGCGCATGGGCGCCGATATCCGCGCCGAGGGAAAGTTCGCCATCGTAGAGGGCGTACCGCGCCTTTACGGAGCGGCGGTCGAGGCTGCGGATCTGCGCGGCGCCGCGGCTCTTGTCGCCGCCGGGCTTTGCGCCGAGGGAAAAACCGAAATAAGCGGCGTTAAGTATCTTGAGCGCGGCTATGAGGATTTTGAGCAGGTTCTGACCTCGCTGGGCGCGGATATTGTAAAAGTTTAAATCCGTCAAAAGACGGGATAGTCTATAGGAGGAATACTGTTGGATTCCAAGGAAAAAAAACAGCTTGCCAAGCAGCGTAAAGAAACCGCGCGGCAGGCACAGAAGTTCCACAAAGAACAGGAAAAACAGAATAAAAAGTCCTCTGCAAAATCAGGAAAAACGGACGGCTCAAAAAGCAAAATCAAAGAGGCTGTCAACGTGCGCCGCAGAAAGCGCCGTCAGGAGCGCCCCGAATACCTCTCGCGTGAGGAAAAGTATCTTATTGAAGGCGAGGAAAAGCTCAGAAATCTGCAGCCTCAGGATCACGAGGATGGCTATTTTGTAGACGAATACGCCGAAAAGCAGCGGCAGGAAAAGCGCGCAAAGCAGATCCGCAAGCAGGAAAACGAGGTCATTTACCGCAATAAAAAACCGCTTACAAGGAAGCAGATACGCATAAAGCGTATTTTGATATCATCGGCTATATTCGCTGCGGTGCTGATTATCGGCGTTATTTTATCTCTTACCGTTCTCTTTAAAACCGAGAAAATCGAGGTAGAGGGCGATATTTATTACGATAAGGATCAGATAATTTCATTCAGCAATGTTGCGCCTCAGCAGAATATTTTTATCGGTTCGTGGAATAGTACTCCCAAGGACATCGTTAACAATCTGCCGTATGTGGAGGACGCGAAAATCAGCTTTTCAATTCCCGACACGATCACCATAAAGGTGACAAACGCGGTGCCGACATACGCTGTAAAGGACGGCAGCACCTACCTTATTGTAAGCTCAAAGGGCAGGATCCTTGAGACCGAGGGCAATAAAACCGAGGATTTGGTCGAGCTGAAATGCGGCGAGATCAAGAACAAGAAAAAGGGCGAATATATAGATCTGGGCGACGACAGCGTTTATGAGATTCTGCATAGCGTTGCCAAAAGCTTTGCCGACAACGGAATTGACAAAGTTACCGGCTTTGACATTACAAGCCTGTCCGAGATAACAATAAACTACGACAACCGAATCGATATCAACATCGGCCTGCCCGAGGATATTGACTATAAAATAAAAACCGCTTTTACGATCATTAACGAAAAGCTCGATCCCAACAAAACAGGTACGGTAACGGGCACGCTTGACGTTTCTACCTGCAACAAGAATAAAATATCGCATTATAAGCCGAACCCCACGACCGCTCCTACGGTTCCCGCTACAACAGCGCCCGTCACGACCCCGGACTACGGAGATACCTACGATAACGGCGGATATTATGACGACGGCACATACGACAACGGCGGTTACTACGATAACGGAAATACCTATGATAACGGCGGATATTACGACGACGGCAACACATATGACGGCGGGTATGATAACGGCGGGTATGACAACGGCAATACCTACGATGACGGAGGAACCGGCTACGATAACGGCGGCGACCAAAATTACGACTGGCAGCCCGAGTAATGATTCCGAATCATAATAAAAATGTGATAAAAATAATCGATAGGCATTGATATTTTTAAAAATGTGTGTTAATATATTAGAAAAGTATGTATTATAAGATACTATGCGGTTTTTATAATAGATTCACGAATCATAAGGAGGAAGTTAAAAATGGCTTTTGAACTGGAACTGGAAAATGAATATATGCCTAAAATAAAGGTAATCGGTGTCGGCGGCGGCGGCGGAAACGCAGTTAACCGCATGGTTGCCATGGAAGTAAAAAATGTTGAGTTTATCGCTATAAACACCGATGAGCATGTATTAAGACTCTCAAAGGCTTCACAGAAGATTCAGATAGGTGAAAAGCTTACGCGCGGCAAGGGCGCAGGCTCAATGCCCGCTATCGGCCAGAGCGCCGCTGAGGAGAGCAAGGATGAGATCGCGGCTCTGCTTAAGGATACCGACATGGTGTTTGTTACCGCAGGTATGGGCGGCGGCACAGGTACAGGCGCTGCTCCCGTAGTTGCTAAAATCGCCAAGGATATGGGCATTCTCACCGTAGGCGTTGTTACAAAGCCCTTCGCTTTTGAGGGCAAAAGAAGAATGACTCAGGCTGAGCAGGGTATTGCCGAGCTTTCGGCTTGCGTTGACTCCCTTATCATCGTTCCCAACGAAAGACTTAAGTATGTTTCCGATACAAGCATTACTCTGCAGAACGCGTTTGCTATTGCCGACGACGTTCTCCGTCAGGGTGTTCAGAGTATTTCCGACCTCATTCTGCTTCCCGGTCTTGTAAACCTCGACTTCGCCGACGTTACCTCGGTTATGAAGGACGCCGGCTACGCTCATATGGGTATGGGCAGCGCTTCGGGTAAGGATAAGGCTACCGTAGCGGCTGACAAGGCTATTTCAAGCCCGCTGCTTGAGACCTCTATCGACGGCGCAAAGGGACTTATCATCAACATCACCGCTTCTTCAGACGTAAGCCTCGACGATATCGACGCGGCTTCAACAATGGTCAAGGATAAGGTGAGCGAGGACGCGAACATCATCTGGGGCGCCGTTATCGACGACAAGATGGACGACGAGATGAGCGTTACCGTTATCGCTACAGGCTTCGGCACAGCAGACACTGTTCCGCTTGTACAGCAGCAGAGCGTTATTGACAACGTTATCGTTGATACTCCCGAGCCCGAGGCTCCCAAAAAGAGCGACCGCGCGGTAAAGGACACAACCGATGACGAGGACGATACATTCTACGACATCATGTCAATTTTCAATAAGTAAGTTAATAAGCAAAGTTAAGGCGTGCGGTTTTCCGCACGCCCTTTTTGTCGGATGTTAGTGATTAGTGGTTGATTGCCTGCTTTTTTAGAAACCTTCTTTTCCCGCGATATTTGATGCGCCGTTGCATAAAGGGTTTTGTTATATCAAGTTCTCCAAAGGCGCGCCGGATGAAAAGTCACGTTTCCATTTGTTTGCCGAGGAAGGCGGCTGCGGACTGAGCGAGCTTTGTTTCTACTTCTGTGGGCAGCTTGACGTTTTCGCCGCTGAGCAGCACCACCGCGCCCATAACGTCGCCCGAGGCGATTATAGGGTAAATCACGGCGGCGTTGTGCTCCATGCCCTCAATAGGCTGTACGTTGTCAAGCGTCTGAGCGTCGGCAATATAGCTTCGGCGGTTTTCCATAAGGTTTTCAAGCACCGCGCTGTTGCGGCGCTCAAGAAATTCACGCTTGGAGCAGCCCGCGGCGGCGATAACGTGGTCGGTGTCGCAAATGAGCGTAGGCATTGCGCTTATCCGAGCTATGACGTCGGCATACTGCGCGGCAAACGCCGAAAGCTCGCCCACAGGCGAGTATTTCTTGAAAATGACCTCACCGTCAGTCGCGGTGTATATCTCCAGCGGGTCTCCGTCACTGATAATGTTGACAGCAAACTTCTTATCTTTTGTGTTTTTGCTTTGCTGATTTTGCTCTTTTTCAAGATCGGCGTTGCCGATGTGCAGAATGTGGTCGATGTCGTCTTTCAGCTTGATGTGGATGTGGTCTTCGTAAACCGTTATCTTTTCGATCAGCAGTTCAAGGTCGTTTTTCTCCAGCTTTTCCTTGTTCAGTATCTCGTCGAAAGCTGTGCCGTGCGGTTCGCGCTGACGACGGTGTTGTGCTTGTCGTAGGTCAGCTTGATTTGGTTTTCCAAGCCCTCGATCCGCTCGTCGCACTCCATAATCAATTCGTCGTAGGTTTCTTGTATAGATTTTTCACGTTCGGGCTTTCGGGCAATGTCTCTCGCGCATTGCCGCATGAGAGCCTTTTTTTCTGCCTTGGTGTCGTCGATCATTTCTTCGAGCTGTTCGAGCGTGTTGTTGGTGGTTTGGATCTGCTTTTCTTCCTCGGCTATCGTTTCTTGTAAATTTTCTATCATTTCCGAGGAGGTGTCGCGCACCATTTGCAGATATGCTTTCACGATCGCGTCGAGCGTGTCCACGCGGATGTGGTGGCTGGTGCAGCCCTTAAGTCCGCGTTTGT
>ONMK01000092.1 GCA_900318905.1 uncultured Eubacteriales bacterium
TAAATTTATACTCTTTTTTATGTAAAATAAAAAATCCTGTCAACAGCGCGGCAGGATTTTCTTAATTCTTATTTTCGGTATTGCGTTAAATCGTTTTTGCAAGTTCCTTTATGTAATCCTTCAGCAGATCCTTTGTTTCGGGGTGCTCCAGACCAACCTCGATCTGAGCCTGAAGAATGCCGAATTTATTGCCCATATCGTAGCGCTTGCCCTCGAACTCAACGGCTGTCATGCCCTTTGTAACGGCGATCTCGCGCATTGCGTCGGTAAGCTGTATCTCGCCGCCGACGCCGGGCTGGGTGCGCTCTAAAATCTCAAAAATATCGGGAGGCAGCACGCACCTGTCTATAATTGAATACAGCGACAGCACTTCCTCGGGAGTCTTGGGTTTTTCACGCATGTCGGTGCATTTGAACACGTTATCGTGAATGTTTTCGACTTTCAGTGAGCCGTACTTGTGTATCTGGCTTGCGTCAACCTTTTTAACGCCCACAACGCCTTCGCCGAATTCGCCGTAGTGCTCGATAAGCTGGGCGATAGCGGGCTTTTCGTGGCTGATTATTACTCCGTCGCCGAAAAGCACGGCAAAGGGCTCGTTGCCTACAAATGACTTTGCTTTCAGAATCGCGT
Source organism: uncultured Eubacteriales bacterium (assembly GCA_900318905.1). Classification (GTDB taxonomy): domain Bacteria; phylum Bacillota; class Clostridia; order Oscillospirales; family Acutalibacteraceae; genus Ruminococcoides. Next base: position 631 of record ONMK01000092.1, read on the forward strand.
GGCCTAAGCCCTTCATTTCCTTTTGGCGGATGAAGTGAATATTGGCAAGGTCGCCGATTTCATGAACAATATTGTAAAAATCGGTTTTACCGCTTTTTTCCAAAATATTTTCAAGCTCGGGTGAGCGGTCAAAATGATCCTCAATAAGTCCCTTGCCTCTGTTTGTGATGATCAAAATATCCGTTATTCCCGCGTTTACGGCTTCCTCAACTATATATTGGATAGTAGGCTTGTCCACGATTGGGAACATTTCTTTCGGAAAGCTCTTGGTGGCAGGCAGAACGCGTGTGCCAAAGCCCGCCGCGGGTATTACCGCTTTTGTAATTTTCATTTTTTCCTCCGTTTATTAGCTTTGAAACATAAGATACAGTCCGCTGAGCTGATAGATAACAAAGTAAGCTGCAAAAAAGCTTATAGCCATAGGAAGGTTTACTCCGCCCTTTGTTTCCAGATTTTTGTTAAGCTCGCTCTCAGTGCTTTCGTTTTTTATCTGATTGATTCTTTTTGTGCAGTGCTTGTAATAAATCTTATTGGCAAATATTCCGCTGAGTACCATAACAGCGTAGCGAAGTATGTTCAAGCCGGCAGTCAGAAATATTGCTGTCATCTGGTCGGAGTTGAAGCCGCCTCTGTAAACGCCGTTGAACATATCCGTATATCCAAGCTCGTTCATCCAGTTGTAATTTGCCATTGTTATTGCCGTTGTGCCAAGGTTGGTGCCGATCATAACAAGCATCATAATAATTCCGGGCACATACATTTTGCGGTAGATAAAATACGCTCCAGAGAACAGGAATGCCGAAAAATTGAACTTGCCCGAGCCGAATTTTTTTATTCGGTTGAACACCATAAGGTAGTAGGGCGTGCTTTTGCCGATGAATTTAGCAGCCTCGCCGACCTTTACGTTATCGGCGATCTCCTCCTCGCTGTCAAGCCCAACAAGCGGATCAAACGCGGGGTTTCCCGCAGAGCCGAAGCCGAAAGGAGTGCCCTGAGCGGAATTGCGGCCGTTGTTTGCCTGAGAATACTGCTGATTTGTTCTGTCCTCGGAGTTGAGCGGATAACCGCAGGTGCCGCAGTAAAACGAGGTCTTTTCGTTAGAGGCTTTACATTTGGGGCAAATTACAAGGTCGGGAGTATCGCTTTCTCCTTCATCATTATCGCTGTCAGCCTTGCCGGCGTCCTCAAACGAGAAGCCGGGCGCGTGCCTGTCCTCATAAAAGCACTTGCCGTTATTTTCAAAGCATTCCCTGTGATGAGGGGTTCCGCATTCGGGGCAAACTACCACGTCGTCACCGTTTTCAAAGCGCTTGTCGCAAACGGGACATGTATATTGAGTAAATTCCATTTTTTCCTCCATGTTTCATGGTATTAATTTATTATAGCAAATAATCGCTATGAATGCAATAAATTTTTGAAAAATGCGTTTACATTTGGTCTTAAATTTGCTATAATAAGATTTCAGAATAAAAGAGAGGGTGCACTATGGTACAATTTGAAGAATTATCGCTTTCACTGCAGGCACTTAAGCCCGAGATCGACGACCTTTCGGACGCGCTCGGAATGAAAAGCATGAAATCCGAAATCGAACAGCTTGAATTGAGAGCGACCGAGCCGGGGTTCTGGGACGATGTTGAAAAATCTCAGCAGATACTGCAAAAAACTGGCGCGCTTAAGGGCAAGGTTGAGGCTTACGACGCGCTTGTGTCAAAATATGAGGACGCTATGGCTCTTATTGAGCTTGCAAACGAGGAAGAGGATTTGTCTTTGCTTGAAGAAGCTCAGAATGAAGTCGACGGCGTTCGTGAAACTCTTGAAAAGCAGAGGCTCCAGACGCTCCTCACCGGCGAATACGACAAAAACAACGCTATCCTTACGTTCCATGCCGGTTCCGGCGGCACCGAGGCTCAGGACTGGGCTGAAATGCTCTACCGCATGTACACCCGCTGGGCTGAGGCTCACGGCTTTAAAATAAAGGAAGTCGACTACCTTGACGGCGACGAGGCGGGCTTAAAGAGCGCCGTTCTGCTCATTGAGGGCGAAAACGCCTACGGATACCTCAAAAGCGAGGCGGGCGTTCACCGCCTGGTGCGCGTTTCTCCGTTTGATTCTCAGGGCAGACGTCATACGAGCTTTTCGTCCCTTGAGGTTATGCCCGAAATCGACGATAACATCGAAGTTAACATTCCTCCCGAGGAAATAAAAATGGACGTTTACCGTGCAAGCGGCGCAGGCGGCCAGAAGGTAAACAAGACCTCGTCTGCGGTACGTTTAACACATATCCCAACAGGCATTGTCGTTGCTTCACAGGTTGAGCGCAGCCAGTACCAGAACCGCGACGTGGCTATGAAAATGCTTGTTTCAAAGCTGATGGAAATCAAGGAGCGCGAGCATTTGGAGCGCATTGAGGACATCAAGGGCGTCCAGAAGGAAATTACCTGGGGCTCTCAGATCCGCAGCTATGTTTTCATGCCCTACACAATGGTCAAGGATCACCGCACGGGTTTCGAGACCGGCAATGTTCAGGGCGTTATGGACGGCGACCTCGACGGCTTTATCAACGCGTACCTCAAATGCGCAAGCCAGGGTACACTTCAAAAATAATAAACAATTCAGTGCCGCGGAAAACCCGCGGCGCTTTACTTTACTGCTGCAATTATTTTTCTATTTTTCTTTTAAATACCCCAAACCTCGTTTTCTTGTGTTACAATTAGTTTCACCAACTCAAAGAGGCTGATACAATGTCAATTAAAATAAATTTGGGAGCGTGGCGTTCGGTTTTCGCGGTTCCGTCAAAAATCGTTGACGAGGGGCTTAAATTTGCCGACGGCGTAAAGCTTAAGGTACTGCTCTATGTGCTGAGAAACGCGGATGATACCCTTGAGCTTGAGGTCATTTCAAAGGCTACGGGCGTTAACGTCACCGATATTCCCGAGGCACTTGATTATTGGGTGAGTATGGATGTTCTGCAAAAGGACGACTCCGTTTATTCGCCTGTTAATTCTAAGAAAGAAATAAAAGAAGATATTAAACCCGAAAAAGAAGTAAAAACCGTTGAGGAGATCTCGCAGGAGGTAGAGAATAAGAAGCAGCATTTTGTCGTTTCAAAGCCTCAAAAGCCCGATTATGTCTATACCTCTCAAAGGCTGGCTATGGATCCCGATTTAAAGATCCTCGTCAGCGAGGCTCAGACAATGCTCGGCAAGACGCTTTCGACCTCGGACGTTTCAACTCTCCTTATGCTCAAAGACACGTGCGGACTGCGCGTTGACGTCATACTCATGCTTATTCAGTACTGCGTGGGTATCGACAAGGGCAACATGCGCACGGTTGAAAAAATAGGCGTCCAGTGGGCTGACGACGGGATAAACTCGGTCGAGGCAGCCGACAACAGGATCGCTCAGGCGGCTCACTCAAGCAAGTGCTTCTCGGTGGTATCTTCCGCTTTCGGCTTGAAAAACGCCGGTTCTCCCACAAAAAAGCAGCTTGAATACAGCACTAAATGGGTAGGGGAATGGAAGTTTTCTTCAAAAATGCTGCGCGAGGCGTATGAGCGCTGCGTTGACAGCAAGGGTGAGCTTAAATTCAACTATATCGACGGAATCTTAAAGAAGTGGGAATCGGCGGGCATTAAAAACCTTGACGACTTAAAGGAAAGCGAGTCGAAATCCAATAAGCCCGCGCCGAAGAAAAAGTCGTCATACGACATCAAAGAGCTTGAAAAAATAGACACACTTGATTTTATAGACTGAGGTTGCATATGGGATTCAGCAGCAATATATATAAAAACGCCGCCGATAAACTGGCTCAAAAGCGCCTTGCGGCTCAAAAGCAGGCAGACCTGCGCCGTGAGGAGATATACAGCCGTTATCCGCGCGTAAAAGAGCTTGAACAGCAAATAGCGTACTGCGGCGCAGATGCGGCAAAAACCGTGCTCAGGGGCGGAGACGTTGTTGCCGAAATGACTAAGCTAAAGGAAAAGAACCTTGCGTTTCAGGAGGAACTGCGCGCCCTGCTTATTGAGAGCGGCTGCGGTGAAAACGCCCTTGAACCGCAGTATTCCTGTCCAAGGTGCGGCGACACGGGCTATTACGAGCAAAACAACTGCACAATAATGTGCCCCTGCTTAAAGCGCGAGCTTGTTGCCTGCGCCTGCGAGGAGCTTAACCGCACCGCGCCTCTTTCGCTTTGTACTTTTGAGAGCTTCAGCGTAGACCGTTACAGCAGGGAAAGGGACGCCGAAACGGGAATAGTGCCTTACGCTCATATGGAAAAGATTTTCAAATACTGCAAAGGCTACGCCGGCAGCTTTACCCCTCAGTCAAAGAGCATTTTGATGAAGGGCGCCACCGGACTCGGCAAAACCCACCTTTCGCTGGCTATCGCCAACGAGGTTATCCGCCGCGGCTACGGCGTTATTTATGTGTCGGCTCCTTCGCTGCTTTCAGAGCTTGAAAAGGAGTATTTCTCCCGCAGTAGCTCGGGAAGCGGTACGGCGGAAATGCTTGCCGACTGCGATCTGCTGATTATTGACGATTTGGGCACCGAGTTCCGCACTCAGTTCTCAACCTCGCAGATCTACCAGATTTTCAATTCCAGGATCCTCCGCCACAAGCCGGTTATCATCAATACGAATTTATCGATGTCCGAGCTTGAAAAGGCTTATACCGAACGCTTTGTATCGCGCATAAACGGCGCCGCTCAAAAGCTCGATTTCCTCGGCGACGATCTGAGAATCAGAAGAAAGTAAAAGTTTTTTGAAATAACTATTGACAAGAAATGAAAAATCGGGTATAATAATTGACGTTGCATACGAGATGTAACAAATTTTGAGGAATAGTGTAACGGTAGCACGACAGACTCTGACTCTGTTTGTTGGGGTTCGAATCCCTATTCCTCAGCCAGGTTCGAATCCTGTCACCTCGACCAGTTTGAGTGTTCACAACGGGTTTCCGTTATGGGCGCTCTTTTTGTATTTGTTGTGAATTTTTTTAATTCTTATTATGCAAAATACAATGAAATAAAGCGATATATTAAGCCGTTAAACATGCTTTTTTGCGAAATCTGTAATTATTCTACAAATACTATTGCAAATGTTAGTAAACTATGGTGAAATATAATTGCAGAAATATATATTGGGTTTTGCTTTATTGTTTATGGCTCTCAAACAATAAAACTTTGTGATTTATAACAAATCAGACTGTGTTATGTTTTGGAGCAATAGAAAGGGGAATGTTATTTATGGACATTCAAATACTTTATTTGTATTCAGGCGGGGCTTGCAGTGTGTTACAATACCTTTCAGCCTCACCATTTCCAATCGGCATTGCACTGCATTTTGGACAGTAAAAAATCTTAAAAAAGGAGGAACGATTTATGAAACGTAAAATAAAAAAATCCGCGGCAGTTGCTCTGTCTATATTGCTTGCGCTGACTATAGTATGCTCAAGCTTCTTGATACTACCTATAGGTGCTGCTACGATCGATCCGGATAGTTCGGTGGGAAGTATTCTTGATTGTTTCAACTTTTCCAGTCCGCCATTTTATACAAGTCTTAATCAGCATGGATGGTGCTGGGACGGAAAAACGCACACTATTTCGTATACTGTAATAAACACTGATGGTAAAACAGTATCCTCAAGTTATTATACGATTTCAGGCACAACAAGCGCAATGATCGTTCAATACAGCCCGGATGTAAAGGTCGCAAAGGAGAACGCGCCCGGCGAGACGCTTTCGGAAGATGATAAGAAAACCTTTGATGACGGCGATTTGCTGACTGCCGCAAACGCAAAGACAATAGCAAAAGGCGGAACAGTTTCCGGCGGCAAATACAGATATCTTTCCGCTCCTATCGATAACGCCAAGTACAATGACAAAAACCGTCTGAACAAGTCGCTGGTATTCACCAATACCGAATCGGCTCGTCAACTTGTGTTATGTGCTTACTATTATGTATATAACGTAAAATCAGACGAGATAGAGATGACGGATCCCGTATACTTCTATTTATACGACGCCGGCAATGCAGTTGTTACCGAAGACTAAGGAGGATAACGTGCAGGAAATATATAAAGGAACCGACCTTATTATAACGGAATTTGACTTGGAGGACGTAATAACCACCAGTGGTCCCGAGGGCGCTATCAACAATGAAAATAACAGTAACGACCCGTATGTATTGTAATAATTGAACAGAACATAAAAAGAGGCTGCCGAATGAAATCGGCAGCCTCTGCTCTATTGGATTTAATGAAAAAGTTTAACTCAATACTCAGCCAAGAAATACTGTATGCTTGTGCAGTCTTCAATTGTAATTTTTCCGTCGTGATTAAAATCGGCGTTTGCCTGTGCCTTTTTACTTAATGTGATGTATTCCGCAAGATAACGCTGTATCTCGGTTACATCATTTATATTAACAACCTCGTCCAAATTAGCGTCTCCAAGTAATGTCGGTGTGTTATCGCTTACCGCGACCGCTTTGATAACAAAGGTTCCGCCCAAATCGTCGTTGTTGTTATCGTGGTACCAATCCATTAAATCGGTAATGGTGCCGCCTGAGTATATATAGCTTTCGCCTTTGCGGCTGCTGTTTTTAAACTTGAAATCATTATTGCTTGTAAGCCATTCTCCAACGCCCAACGACGCGATTGAATCGGTTTCACTTGAGTCGATAGAAACAGCGATCGAACCTGTGTTTGTCGGCAGCTTAAAATCCTCGATGTCTGCGCAAATATATCCCGCGTAATCCGTCTTGCCGTCGTAAAGCTTTGTCCAGTGCGCTGTATCGGCATCGGGAGTGTTATACACGGTATCGGGTACATAATAAATGCTGTAGTTTGCTCCGTCCGCGGCCGTTTCAAAAATTATCTTATCGATAATATCGTAGTCATTTTCAAAGGTGAAGCGGTTTAAATAAGTAAGTGATTTGCTGTCGATATACTTGAATTCATATGTAGCGCCGTATATCTCGTTTTGCATAAGCTTTTTGTTGTCGTCAATTTGCTCATATCCTGTTAAAGTATACGACCACTTGTATTTATCGGCAAATAGATAAGCGTCCTCGTATGACATCCAAATATAACCGCCAATTGAGTTGTAGCTGCTGCCCCAGCTGTTTTTTATCAGCCATGCGCCGTCGTTTTGGGGTTTTTCTCCGTTAATCTCTTTGAACAGATCCTTTGAATAATTGTCATCCCATCCGATTACTTCTATAGCGTGTCCCGCGTAGCCGCCTGTATATCCCGATGGCATAAAATAGGAGATCCTGTCATCGCTCATGCAAGACGCTGAATGAGAATATGACGAATACACTCCGCCGTTTTCCATAATCGCCCGTTTTATTTCAGTTGGATCGTCTTTCTTTAGGTACTTAATCGATGTGATTCCGTACCGCGCTGAATCTGTGTTGATATCATCGCTCGTCAGGTTGCCGTGCATTGAAATATCGCCTGCGTCGGATTTGAAAACGCCGCCTTGCCATGATGTTAAGTATCCC
>ONMK01000093.1 GCA_900318905.1 uncultured Eubacteriales bacterium
GTTATTCAAAATAACCGAGAAGGCTTCGACAGCCTTTATGAGAAGATTTGCTCGGTAGCTGATGATTTTACAAAAGTAAAAGTAGGGCTCGAAGCCACAGGACACTACAGCTACAATATTTTGGGCTATCTCCTTGATAAAGGTTTGCCGACCTACGTTATCAATCCGTTACATACAAATCTTTACAGAAAAAGTCTAAGCCTTAGAAAGACGAAAACGGATAAGGTAGACGCTCATACCATTGCGACTATGTTATTGTCTGACGTGAACTTAAAGTCCTACTCAAACACATTATACCACAACGAAGAGCTAAAGTCACTAACAAGATACAGATTTGATAAGGTTAATGAACGAGCTAAACTCAAAATATCTATTGCAAGACTTGTCAACATTCTGTTTCCCGAGCTTGAAAAGCTGGTTTCTACGCTTCATATGGCGTCTGTTTATGAGTTGTTGAGCCAATACCCGTCCGCCAAGCAAATTGCTTCCGCTCACCTCACCAAGTTAACCAATCTACTGTCAAACGCTTCCAAAGGTCGTTATAGCAAAGAAAAAGCGGAAGAGATTCGCAATGCTGCGAGAAGATCCATCGGATCAGATATGCCTGCAAAGTCATTGGAACTCAAACACACTATCAAACTCATCAAAGAGCTTGACGCCGAAATTGAAGAAATCGAATTTCACATCGAAATTATCATGGATGAAATCAATTCTCCTATTCTCACTATCCCCGGCATCAGCTACCGTATGGGTGCTATGATTATTGCCGAGATTGGAGATTTCGATAATTTCAGTTCACCGGATAAAATTCTTGCATACGCCGGACTTGCACCATCCATTTACCAATCAGGTCAATTTACAGCTTCGTATTCACGTATGGAGAAACGAGGTTCACGATATTTGCGATACGCTCTTTTTAACTCTGCAAAATATGTATGTCAATGGGATGATACATTTGCTGAATACCTTGCAAAAAAGCGAAGCGAAGGTAAACACTATTATGTAGCCATTTCTCATGCTTGCAAAAAACTAATAAGAGTTATTTACCATTTAGAAAAAACAGGAGAATCATACAAACAATAATCTTGTTTCCTCTAAACACTTGTTTTTGAGCAACTAAACGGTTGCTCTTTTTGTCATACCAATTTTTTAGTTTACAAAAATCACAAATGTTTTTGTTTTTTCTCTTGACATTTAATAGTTAGTCTAAAAACATCACACTGTGATGTTTTTACCTCGCTGCGCTCGGCACGGTCGCCTTCGAGCCCCTATCCGCAAACCAAAAAGAAAAGACACCCTGATGGGTGTCTTTTCTTTTTGGAGCGGATGACGGGGCTCGAACCCGCTACCTCCACCTTGGCAAGGTGGCGCTCTACCAGATGAGCTACATCCGCATTTTTTGGTGCCTCCGGACGGAATCGAACCATCGACACGGGGATTTTCAGTCCCCTGCTCTACCGACTGAGCTACAGAGGCAAAAATGGCGACCCGGAACGGGTTCGAACCGTCGACCTCTAGCGTGACAGGCTAGCGTTCTAACCAACTGAACTACCGGGCCATTTGGTGGGAACAATAGGGCTCGAACCTATGACCCTCTGCTTGTAAGGCAGATGCTCTCCCAGCTGAGCTATGCTCCCACGTTTATGCCTGTGTCGCTTCAGCGTTTCGCCTTATCTCTCAGCGACGGTTACTATCATATCACTTATCGGCCGAAATGTCAAGGCTTTTTTTGAAATTTTTTCAAAATTATTAAGCTGAAACCGCAAATCAGTTTATCGACTTTTCAATGTGTTTTTTTTACTGCGTAATTGTGCAAAAGCCTTATTACTATCGCGAGCAGGTATGTACCCAGCAAAATCGCCGCTATGGACAAATACCATCTTCCGCCTGTATTGAAGCCGTAAAAATCATCCCAGCCGTCAAACTCTCCGATTACCAAAACCTCTATAACATATACCACGCCGTAAATCGCCATAGGAATCGCCGCAAGGTGAATAAACCGCTTAGGAATGATATAGCTTGTCTCAAACAGCCAGAACGACAACAGCGCAAGCAACGGTCCGACAAAGTGCATATAAAACGCCGTGTCCTTGAGCACAAAGTAATAGCCGAACATAGGGCCTAAGAACAGCATTACCGTGGCAAAGGTCAGCATTACCGAGGTTGTGCCGATGTACTTTGCCATCACCGCCCAGTGAGGGATTTCTTTATCTTTACCGATTAAAATTCTAATATCGAATATTAACACAATCAACGCCGCAATCGCGCTTAAAATATTTGAATCGGTCGTAAAGAATTTGAACGACTCGTAGCCGTTCCTTATCAGCACACCCGGCTTTCCTGTGAAGTACGACACGACGATTGCCGCCGTGCAAATCACAATCAGCGCGTTCATTATCAGCGAAACTATTGTTTTTGATTTACTCATTTCCGTCTATCTCCATTAAATTCTCAGTTAAGCGCCTTGTGCTCCTCGCAGAGCTCCTTGTAAAGCTCGTAAGAGGTAAGGCCGATGTTTGCCTCGGTCTTAATCGCCTTAAGCGCTACAGGCGTTTTTTGCCGTTTAAGCTGGTTCAAAAAGATGTTTAGCATTGAGCCGTAAAAGTCGCTCAGATACAGCATTTCGCCGTAAAAGTCCGAATCGGGCTTAACCGTTTTGTCGTCGTTAAGTCCGAGCAGGGTTGAAATTTTCAAGCCGAATTCGGATTTTTCAACCTCTCTCGCTCTTATATTAAGCTTGTTGCAGAGCAGCTTTATCTTTAAGCGTTTGCTATCGTCGATGTTATACATTAAAACTTCCGTCATAATTTCCTCCTAAACTATCTCAGCAGTCGACCTCGGTTGTTCCGCCGAGGACGGTCGGCAGGCTCTTGCCCTGCTTTTTCCAGTGCACATATTCTGCCGTCGCGGTGAACAGCACGTCTCCCGAGGAGTTAATTGCGGTCTCCATACTGTCCTGAATTACGCCGATGATAAAGCCTACGCCGACCACCTGCATTGACACCGTGTCGGGAATTCCGAACAGCGAGCACGCCATCGGAATTAACAGCAGTGAGCCGCCTGTTACGCCTGAGCTTCCGCATGCCGCGAGTGACGACAAAAACGACAGAAGAATTGCCGTAGGCAGCGACACCTCAATACCCAGCGTATGCGCCGTCGCCAACGCCATTATCGTAATAGTGACTGCCGCGCCGTCCATATTTATTGTCGAGCCGAGCGGAATTGATACCGAATACATATCGCGGTCGAGTCCAAGCCTTTCGCAGAGGTTGAGGTTAACCGGAATATTCGCCGCCGAGCTGCGCGTAAAGAACGCGGTCAGTCCGCTTTCCCTTATACAGCGTAACACAAGCGGATAAGGATTGCGCCTGAGCGACAGCGCCACTATCAGCGGATTTATCACAAAAGCCACCGTCAGCATTGTGCAGACGAGCAAAAGCATCAGCTTGCCGTAGGTTACGAAAATATCAAATCCGCTTTCCGACACCGCGGTAAAAACCAAGCCGAGTATGCCGAACGGCGCGAGGTTGATTATCCAGCGTACAACCTGCGTTACCGCGTCGGACAAATTGCGCATAAGCTCCTGCGTATTTTCACTTGCAAAGTGCTTTAGCGCCATTCCGATTATTACCGCCCAGAACAAAATTCCGAGGTAGTTGCCGTTTGAGAGCGCCTCTATCGGGTTGGCGATTATGCTGTTGAGCAGTCCGCGGACGATATCTCCCAGTCCGCCGGGAGCGGCAATCTCGGTTTTTGCAACTTCCGAGGTAAGCGTAATTGTCTGCGGAAAAATAAAGCTCGCGGTAACCGCCGCAACTGCCGCCAAATATGTTGAGAGGATGTAAAAGAAGATTACCAAGCCGAACCGCCGGTCGAGCTTTGCGTTGTCCTGGCACAGCGAAGCCGCGACAAGAACCGCGACAAGCACCGGAGCAATCGCCTTTAACGCTCCGACAAACAAATTGCCGAGCATAGAAATCCACTCCGCCTGCGGCACAATCAGCGCGAGTACCACGCCGATGACAATGCCGATAATTATCCGCAAAATCAGGCTTGCACCGTTATATATCATTAATACCTTTTTGACCGCACTCATACATTCCCCTCCGGAATTTATGAAAATAAAAGACTATATAATAATATATCACGCGGCAGGCGGTTTTTCAAGGCAATTAGACCAATTATGCACTCAAACGCAAAATGAACCGCCCAACACGGGCGGCTCACTGTGAAATTAATATTTATCGGCAAAAGCCTTAAGCTTAGCTCCGTTCGGTCTGCCGTTGAGAATTTCTCCCTCGACAATCTCAGCTTTAGGAGCGCTCGGCTGCAAGCCTGAAACAGCTTTTCCGAAGCCCGAACCGCCTGAGGTCGCGAACAGAACAACCTTCTTTCCGCTGAAATCATAAGCCTCTAAAAAGCTGTTGATAATAGTCGGGGCGACATACCACCAAACGGGAAATCCGACAAAAATTGTGTTGTACTCCGCGATATTCGCGTTTGTATCGGCAAGCTCGGGGCGCGAGCTTTTGTCGCGCATTTCAACCGAACTGCGCGAGTTTTTATCCTGCCAGTTAAGGTCAGCTCTTGTGTAGGCAACAGCAGGCTTAATCTCATACAAATCTGCGCCTGCAGCCTTTGCCAAATTCTCGGCAACCGCTGCGGTCGTTCCGCTTGCGGAAAAATATGCTACTAACTTTTTGCTCATTATTAACTCTCCTTTGTATTGATATCAATTTAATGATTGACAAAATTCATTCTGACACTCTGTCAGCAGTTCTATCATACATCTATTCTGACACGTTGTCAATATAAAAATAATATTTTCTCAAAAATAACTTCCAGTTTATCCCACAACCTTTTACGCATAAAAATATTTGTAACTCAAACAATATTCGTGCAAGGATTTTGCTAAATATTAAATTATGAGGGAGATTTTAGATATGAAGGCTACGGGAATAGTCAGGAGAATTGATGATTTGGGCAGGGTCGTTATCCCAAAGGAAATCCGCAGGACACTGCGTATTCGAGAAGGCGACCCGTCACAGATAACATTGATACCGTGGCTGAATTTCTGCGTAAATATAGTCAGGTTTGCTGAAAGGCAGGGGCTTGGTTAGTACATATTGACGATAAAATTTCAATTAACAATGAGTATCCGCAAAGGGTATAAAACAGGTTCGGTGCATTTTCTGTTGTACCGAGCCTGTTTTTCGTTGTATTTTTTGTGATTGTAAGGAATATTCGTTGTATTTTTTGTGCTGATATAGCATATTTTCGTTGCATTTTTTGTAATTCGGTGTTATACTAATAATAGAAAATCATAAAAAGGTGTGATGTAATGTACCGCTCTGCAATCGAAAAACTGAAAAAATGGAAGAAAAGTTATTTCCGCAAGCCGATGATTATTGAAGGTGCGCGTCAGGTCGGCAAAACATGGCTGATGAAGGAATTCGGCAAGGAGTGCTACGAGAAAACTGTTTACTTACATCAACTTCGACTCCAACAAACAGATGAAGGACTTGTTTTCCTCTGATCTGAACATTGAAAGAATCATTATGGGATTGGAGATATATTCCGACACCACCATTACGCCCGATGATACGCTGATTATTTTTGACGAAGTGCAGGAGGTTCCTGCTGCGTTGAGCAGCCTGAAATACTTTTACGAAAATGCGCCGCAGTACCATATAATCTGTGCCGGTTCGCTTTTAGGAATCGCATTG
>ONMK01000108.1 GCA_900318905.1 uncultured Eubacteriales bacterium
TCTTCTGAGAATCATGGAAGAACCCGCATAAACACTGGGTTTTTCCCATGAATTCCATATTCTCAGATTGTCCTTAGAAGAATGGTGATTTCAGAAACTATTGTGTGAAGTATCTATATCAGTTTCGGGCAGCGTCCATACAATACGTTTGTCTTTGCCAAAACCTGATGAATCATTTTCAATCTGCAATTCTTTTTTGGCTCTGTACAGTGTGGCATGACTGCACCCAAGGCTGTCGCATAAATCTTTAATGCTGCTCACCTCCAGCCTGCCGTTTTTGTCGAACAGCTCAAGCAGGCTGTCGCAGACCTCGTCCAGCTTGGCGCTTGACTTTTTTCTGCCCTCGCGGTGAGAGCTTATCACGTCGTCGGCTTTCAAATCGGAAAAGCCCTCAAACGCTATTCCGCCGTACTGAGGCGCTATCTCAAACAGCACGCTCCTGCCGTGGGCGGCAAGGCTTGACTTTTCGTGGCACATTATCTTGCCGCCCTGTTTGTCGGGGTTGTTGGCGAGCACCAGCATACTTCGCGCCACCGCGGGTATGTCCACAGAGCCGAGGGAACGCAGCAGAGCGCTGTTCTGAGCGGATTTTGAGTTGTGCATGATAAAAATGACCGCGCACTTGTACTTTTCGGCAAGGTGCGCTATTCGCCCCAAAACGGGGCGCACCTCGTTGGCGCGGTGCATGTCTACGCCCGCCCCCAAATACGCCTGCAGGGGGTCAAAGATCATCAGCTTCGGGCTTAGCTCCTTCATTATCTCCTCGATATGCTCGCTCGAAAGCGACAGGCTCTCCTTCTCCTCGTTGAACACCAAAATGTTTTCAAAGTTAGGTCTCATCGGCTCTAAGCGCGGCTTTATGGTGTCGGCAACGCCGTCCTCTGCTGTCTGGTACACCGCCACGGCAGGCTCGCGGTAAACGCTCTCGCCGTAAAAAGGTCTGCCGGTCGACACCTGAGCGGTCAGGTACAGAGCTAAAAAGGTCTTGCCCGTGCCCGGGTCGGCAGTCATCAAGGTAATTTTCCCTAAAGGAATATAAGGGTACCAAAGCCACTCGGTCTCAGTGCTCTCTATATCGGAGAGGCGTATGTATTTTTGCGGCTTTAAGTCCGCCTTGGGCTTTAGCTTTTCGGTTATCACAACAAGCGCGTTAAGCTTCATATTTACCGTTTCGGCAACGGTCTTGCCCGTCATTGGGGAGGTCGATTCATAGACGTCGGTTATGTCGCCCTTGGGCTTCAAATCCTCCCATTCAAAGCTCAGGTCGGGCAGCTTTACGCTCTTGGCAAAGGGCAGTATCTCGGCCGCTATATGCTCTGAGAGCGCCTTGCCCGCCTCGTCATTGTCGGCAAGTATCGCCACGTCGGCTCCCTTAAAAAGCGCGTTGTAAGCCTTGTTCCACTTGTTTTCAAGCCTTCCGCTTCCGGCTCCGTGAGGCGAGCAGACCGCAAACAGCCCCAGCTTGTCCGTCAGGGTGTCAACATCCTTTTCGCCCTCGGCAATATACACGGGCTCATTAGCCTTTAGAGCCGCCGCAATGTTCGCCTGCCTGTAAAGCGGAGGCTTTATCTTATCGCCGTTTTCGCCGCAGGGCATGCCCTTTTCCCATTTATCGCCGACCTTATGATACCAGCAGAATGACTTTTCATAGCCCTGCTTTTTGTCGCTCCAAAAGTAATAGCGCGACTTTTTGAGGCTGTCGGTGTAGAAGTAATCCGCACCCTCGGGAGCCTGCCTTTGCGGCTTGCGCTGCTCGTAAAAGAGGTCTCGCACGGTTATCCCCAAAGCGGCAGCTACCGCCCGTCCGTCGGCTCCGCAAACGGGGCAGTTCATCACGATCCCCACCTTGCCCGCCTTAACGTCAAGGCTGGGCTTATGGTCGTTGTGGCAGGGGCAGAGCGCCAGATAGTGCTCATCGCCCGAAGCCCGTTTAACGCCTGTTAAGCGCTGTAAAATATCATTCATTTGCATAAAAAAAATCGCTCCTTGAAAAGTATTAGGGGAACAAGTCCCTCTACTATACCTTCCATAAAGCGAAAAAATGTATGCAACTATGCAATAAAGGTAGAAATAAATTAGAAAAAAGCAAGATTTTAGTGGGCAGGGGTTAGGGGTTATTGATAAAATACTTGATTATATCCTGTCTTGTTACAATGCCTATAAACGTGCCCCGGTCGTCAACAACGGGTACAAAGTTTTGGCTTTCGGCGCGTCTGAGCACCTCGTCCATCGTAACATCTATGCGCACGGCAGGGTTAAAGTCTTTGCGGATAATATCCCTTACGATGTGCTTTTCTTTTTCATTCAGCTTGTTTTTTTGCAGGTCTAAAAGATAATACAAAAAGTCGCCCTCACTGACCGTGCCTATGTATTTTCCTTCGCTGTCAATAACGGGAATAGCCGTGTAGCCGTGGACGCGCATCTTTTCGATACCCTGCCTGAGGGTGTTTGTGTCAAAGATGAATTTCACGGTCGATTTTGGCTTTAAAAGCATAAGAATATTCATTAAATCCTCCGAGCAGTTAAAAATGCGGGCAGTTAAAATGCCTTTTGATAATGTACAGCTCGCCCGCAAGGTAAATGAACCCCGCGGTAAACAGCAGGGTGTTGACCTGAAGAATGCCGCTGAATACTATAACGGCAGTGCTGACGGCGGCTATAAGCATGACTGCAGTCGAGATTATCCAGAAGCGCTCCATAAGCTCCTTCGGCTCGGTGAAGCCCCTTTCCGAAACGCCCGTGTGAAAGGACATCAAAAGCAGCGAAAAAAATCGCCCCATGCGGTCGATATAGTACATCGCTTTGTTTGTGTATATCTCCTTGTCAATGGTATGCCTGCGGCGGTAAATAATATGCGGCAAAATAAGCAGAGCCGAAAACGCCATTCCGAACGGGTTAAAAATGTTTGGGAAATCCATTATATCACCTGACATTATTGTATCATAATAAGAGCAATAATACAAGCTCGGAACACAAAAAATGGTTACAAGTTTGTAGTTGCAAAAGAGCGCCTAAAGTTGTATTATTATAATGGAGATTACTAATTATGAACTGTAATTAGGAGAGATTGTTTTGGAGAAGAAAAAGAGGAAATTCAAGCTCAGCGGCGTAGCGATATTCAATATAATAGTCGGCTTGATGACGGCTGTGCTGCTGGTGTATTTTATCGTCTCTGACGGCGGAATAATAGATTTGCTCAAATCAGACGAGGCGATAATCTGGTGGCTGCTTGTTGCCGGAGTGCTTGTGTACGATTCAAGCGTTATTGTGGACGCCATAGTGACCTATATCTTTATCGGGGCGCAGTACCCCAAGGTGCGGTTCATCGACGCGCTGAAAATAAGCTGCGTCGGCGTGTTCTTCAGCGCGATAACCCCGTCAAATACTGGCGGTCAGCCAATGCAGCTTTACCTGATGTCAAAAATGAACATCAGCGTCGGCTTCGGCTCGGCGTGCATGACGCAAAAATTTATTGTGTATCAGTTTGTTACAATGGCGTTCAGCATAATTGCAATAATAACGAATTTTGACCTGTTCAGCAGCGCGTTTACAAGCTTTTGGTCTACCGCCTTTGTAATAATCGGCTTTTTGGTTCAGCTTGCGGTAACGGCGCTGTTTTTGGTAATTTCGTTCTCGGAAAGGCTTACGGGCAAGCTGCTCGGGCTTATCATCAAAATCCTGCGCAAGTTCAAGGTAAAGAATTCCGACAAGAAAATAGCCAGGCTCACCAGGGAATTCCGCATGTTCCTGGACTCAAACAGACTGCTTATGCAAAACAAAAAGCGCGTAGCCGTTATCTACGGCCTTGTCGCGGTTCAGGTGCTGCTGATCCTTTCGGTTCCGTATGTAGTATATCTGTCGTTCGATATCCCGGCGATAGCTTCCGCAAGCGGTCAGCCTGTGGGAAGCTGGTATGAGTTCGTATGCATTCAGTCGTTCGTGCTGTTCACTTCAAACCTGATACCGCTTCCGGGCGCTTCGGGCGGAGCGGAGGCAGCCTTCGCGCTGTATTTCGGAGGCTTCTTCCTCGGCAGGACAAAGCCCGCCATAGTCGCATGGCGCTTTATGACCTACTACGGAGCCATCATCTTAACGGCGCCCTTCTCATACTACACCAAGGGACATAAGGAGCACGCCAAAAAAATCGAGGAAGAGATCGAGGGAATAAGAGAAGATAACAGATAAAGCTTGAACAAAAATAAAGGCTGCGGTCGGCAACAATGTTGCTTACTGCAGCCTGTTTTTGTTTTATCACAAAACAACTTCTTTTTTGAGTTTATCATAATACTCGGGGTATTTGCGCTTTAATGTAATCGGCTTGAAGTCCTTACTGACAAAGCAATGGGTTGTGTAACCTGTGGCGGCAATCTGACCGTCCTCAAACCGTGCCGTATATTCATAGCGCATAATCGCGCCGTTGAATTTGACAAGCTTTACTTCAATGGTAATATCGTTGTAAAAACGAATCGGCTTTTCGTACTTTGCGTAGGCGTCAACATTCGGAATGATTATTCCGCTGCGCTCCATCTCGGCGGCGTCGCAGCCGATGTTGTGCATGTAGTAAAGCCTTGCCTCCTCAAAATAGCGAATATGGTTTGAGTGGTGGACAATGCCCATCTGGTCGGTTTCGTAGTAGTTAGCCCTTCGGCGGTAAATGTTCTTCATATTATCACCTTTTTAGCAGCAGTCCGTCAGCCAAATCCTGCTTTGCCTGCTTCTTTATCACAAAATGCTGCTTTTTGCCCGTCGCTGTGCGCGGCAAATCCTTTACAAAGCGGTAGTAGCGCGGAGCCTGATATTTTGAGATGTTGGGCGATTCGTTGCAGTAGTCGATAAGCTCCTGAACCGTCAGGCTGTCGTCCTCCGGGATGACATAAGCCGCCACGGATTCGCCTCTGGTGCTGTCGGGAACGCCCGTTACGATACACTCGGCAACCTTGGGGTGAGTGTTGAGGACTTCCTCGATTCTTGCAGGGTAGATATTTTCGCCCTTGCTGATTATCATATCGTCTTTTCTGCCGGCAATGGTAATGAACTGCCTCTTGTCCCAGGTGCCGATATCGCCTGTGTACATCCAGCCCTTGTAGAACTTAGCCTCGGTTTCCTCGGGGTTGTTTACATAGCAGTAGGTCGAGTCGTAGCCCGAGCCGTCCTTCTGCATGAAAAGGAAACGCTTGGTCTGGGACGGTGAGGCGGTGCAATGGGCATAAGTGGGGTTGCTGCCGTTGTTGCCCGCAGCAATGACAAACACCTTGCCAGGGCCTACGAGCTGGGCAATAGCCTTGGACAGGTAGTCCCTGCCGTCGTGGGGGCCGTCGGTAGTGCTCACGCTCACGCTGACAACGAAAGGTTTGCCCACACTGTCGGCGTAGCAACTGATATACCGGACGCAGTTTGCCACTTCGACAGTAGACAGGCCCGTACCCATCTCGCTCACGGCACACAGGACGATATCGGCTCCAGGGGCCATGCCTCCATAACCGTTGACATGGGTTCCAGCAGCAATGCTCGAGGTGTGGGTGCCGTGTGTGCTCTCAGCATTGTCGGTGGTCAATGCAAGAATCTCGTCGTCAATGAACACCGACCCGGGCAGAACCGAACTCCTGTATCTGACCTTGTGGCCCGTTTTGTCACTCGTGTCATAGACCCTGGAAATGCGACACAGCGATGGATTGTCAGGATCCCTGAAGGTCCTGTGCTGATAATCAAAACCCGTATCAATGACACCGACAATAACTCCCGTGCCATCATAATTGAGTGGCAGATTGTTGGCAGTGCCGTTCAGCACATCGATGACATGGGTGGCATTCATGGTGCTGTCAGTGCACAATTTAATCCTAGGACTGACCTCAACATCACTCACACCAACGATCTGCGACACCTGTGCCAACAGATTAACCGGTACCTGAGCGGTGACGAAGCCGTCAAACTCGCAGTTGACAGCCACACCTGCCGCCCGTAGTCTGGAGATAGTTCCCGGGTTGTCGATGGCAATGAAACAATCAATCATTTCTCGACCTTCGACCATACGGGAAGAGGCAAAACGGGAAATTGCCGTTTCGTGCTCACCCAGAGCACGCTCATTCAGGTACTGCCTCACTGTGGACGGGAGAACGTGCTGCGCGTGAATGCCGATGTGGAGCAAAGACAGCAAGCACACTGTAATTATCGTCTTTTTCAACATATTATCCCTTATTATTAGTTTATCTTGTCCAAAACAGTTCATAATCCTAATAAGATATCAATCAAGCGGGTAAGGTCGCGGATATTGATTGTGCCATCAGGAAATACATCAGCAGCTTCCAAGACGAAGTTCTCGTTGGGCATTTCCAGCAGGTAATCAACCAACCAGGTAACATCCTGAATGTTAATAAGCCCGTTTCCATTCACGTCACCTATCATGTAATTAATACCCAGCACGCGCCTTGCTCCAGCCAGGGCGTCAATCTTGCCGTTAGGCCCGAAACGGAAACCGCTTTCGGGATTATTTGTGTAATCGTCTTTGATGGCGGTTTGAGCGATGATGTCCTTGATTTGGCCAGGAGATAGGTTAGGATTGATCTGCAGCCACTGGGCAATGATACCAGCTACAGCGGGGGCAGCCATCGAGGTTCCGGTCATTATCGCCCAGTAATCTTTGCCCACCCTCATTACAGTATTGGGAACCGTGTCATTAACGCCTGCAAGATGGTTTACTGCCGATATTACATT
>ONMK01000094.1 GCA_900318905.1 uncultured Eubacteriales bacterium
CAACAGCGGAAAGCGCATTACAGGCTTGGAGCTTGTAAGAATGTTAAGCTCATCTATTAATTACAACCGTGTTTTGGGCTTTAACGTCACTAATGTTGCCGTAAGTTATTAGCAGGGTGGTGAGCGGTATACTAAATAATAAAAAAATATCAAATCAATCAAAATACACAAGAGATTTACTCCGCTCAGCCGAACAGCGCATTAACTTTATCTATTTAATGCTGATGATTGCGCTTGAGGCAGCTGCGCTGATTTATATTTTGCTAAACGATTGGGATGATACACGGTTTTATTTTGGGCTTAGAGCAGGTTTTATACTTTTGCCGGGTATTATCATCAACGTAGTTTTCAGAAAAAAAAGCTATCCGTGGATAAAATATGTAGATAATTTTCTGATAATGGTAGCGATTTTCTTCCTTTGCGGATTTAACGAGCTGGGAGCGTTTCTGTTTATTCTCTTGCCGATTATAAACAGCTTTTATCTGCGTCCGCGTTTTACCGCTGTTACCGGACTGCTGTGCTTGCTTATGATGTACATCTGCTTTATGTCGGTAGCGGAATCGATGTTCGATGACAACGGACGAATTGTTTACAACTTTTTTTCAATGTTTCGGACAGCGTTCAACTTTGCGGATGAAAATATTGTTTCGTTACTTCAGAACCGAAGCTTTTTATTGATTGCCGCGTTTGCGTTGATAATAGTTTCTGTGTATTTATCGTTCAACAGCAGGAGTTTTACAATCAAGCAGGGCGAGCTGATGAACAAAAACCTCTCTAACGAGGCGGAGCTTAATGTTGCACGCAATATTCAAGAGGGTATTTTGTCGAGGGATTTTCCCGACAACAATTCCTACGGAGTTTATGCCGATATGACTACCGCGACTGAGGTCGGCGGAGACTTTTACGACTATTTTCTGATTGACGAAACGCATTTGGCGATTGTGATTGGCGACGTTTCAGGTCACGGAATGGCTGCGGCTATGTTTATGACTTTGGCAAAAACGCTGATTAAGGTTTACGCTCAATCGCATAACTTTACCGATAAGGTGTTTGAGCAAACAAACCGATATTTGCAGCAGTCAAATCCCGCAAAGTTTTTTGTTACAAGCTGGCTTGGCTATATCGACCTGACAACAGGAGTTTTGTCGTTCTCAAACGCAGGACATAATTACCCCGTAATTATCCGCAAGGACGGTAAAGCCGAGTTTTTGGTTGAAAAACCAAACTTTGTCCTCGGCAGAAAAAAGCTGGTACGGTATATGGAAAACCGTACAAAGCTTAATCCGGGAGATAAGCTTGTGCTTTATACCGACGGCGTTACCGAGGCGCAGTCGCCTGACGAGAAGTTTTACGGCGACGACAGGCTGATTGAAGTTATCGACACTAATAAAGAGCAAAACCAAAAGGATTTGGTTAACTCCATTCGCAAGTCGGTAAAAGAGTTTGAAAACGGCAAAGAACACCAAGACGACGTAACTATTTTGGCGCTTTCGTTCAAGGATTATCTAAAGGTTACGCCGCCTGACAGCAAAACATTTTTCCTCACAAAAGAGACATTTGACAGCGTTACGGACTACATTTGCGAACGATGTGCCGAAGCAGGCTGCGACGGTCAGACTGTGAGCAATATTTCTATCGCAACGTCCGAAATTCTCGCTAACATTGAATCCTATGCCTACGAAAACGGCGGTGAGCTAGAAATTTTGACCAAGTGCCGTGACCGCAGAATGACGATAATGTTTAAGGATAAGGGCAAGCCGTTCAATCCGCTTCTTGTTCAGGAGCCCGACATCACTTTGCCGCTTTCCGAGCGCAGCCCGGGCGGTTTGGGTATATTCATTGTGAAAAAGCTGATGAGCGATACCGGCTACGCATATTTGGACGGTCACAATGTCCTGACGTTGGAAATGGATTTCTAAGGAGGTTGTATGAAGGATACAAAAATAATTATCGCAGGCGATCTTCTCCCGATGCCTTGTAATTATGAATTGTTTAGAGCAGGGGATGTTAAGACGCTGTTCGGAGAAAAGCTCTGCACGCTGTTTGGTTCAGCGGATTACAGAATATGTAACTTTGAAGGTTGTTTTACCGACAGCGACACGCCGATTGAAAAAATCGGCCCGAGTATAAAAGCTCCTGTCGATACTATCAAGGCTATAAAAAACCTCGGTATTGATTACGCGACTCTCGGCAATACCCATTCGATGGACTACGGAAAGCAGGGGTATCTTGACACCTGCAAAACTCTGTCTGAAAATAACATAGGGTATTTCGGCTGGGGCGATAATTCAAAGTCTGTCAAGAGCTATGCCGAGATTGACGACGGCGGAAGAAAAATCATTCTATATAATGTCACCGAGCAATTTGAGAACGCTCCGCGTGAGGATTTTCCGGGGGTTAATCTTTACGACGAATACCGCGTTTGCCGTGAGCTAAAGGAGCTCAAAGAGCAGAGCGACTTTTTGATTGTGTTTTATCACGGCGGTATTGAGGGCACGCATTATAACAGTGAAAAAATGCGCACTCGGTTTCACCGCATGGCGGACAACGGCGCAGATGTTGTAATTTCACAGCATACGCATGCAATCGGTGAAGAAGAACGATATAAAAATTCATATTTTCTGTATGGTCAGGGTAATTTCTGCTTCCATTTCCGTGATGATGTTACGCCGCTTTTGGCAGAAGGCTTGGTACTGGAGCTTGACATTACCGATAACGGCTTTACTGCAAAGCCTCACCGTATTTTGCGTACGGAAAAGGGTTGCTTATATGACGAGCAACAAGACCTAAGCGAGTTTTACGCACGAAGCAAGGTTCATGATAAACTGCTTGAGGAAGATAAAACCGCAAAAGCGGAATTTGAAGAACAGTTCGGTAAAGACTGCGCAAACTGGACTAATATGTTTTTCTGGGCTTTACGCGGAATAAATCCCGCGGATTCCGAAAAGCGAAAAGAGTTAAGTCCGAAGGAATTAATCGAATACTTGAAAAATTCCTACACACGTGAACAGCTTCTCGGAATTCAGATGTTTATGCGAAACGAGGAGTTTAATGAAGTCGGCAATCAAATCCTCAGCGATTTGCTGAAAGAAAAAGATACAAAGGAGAATACACAATGACAATCAACGTTTATGAAGAAAACGGAGCGCCTGTAATCGCTCCCGAGGGAAAAATCGATCACGTAACCGTGGAAGAATTCGAGAGCAAAATCAACGAGCTTGGATCAAAAAACGACTCCTTGACGCTTGATATGGCAGGTGTTGAGTATGTGAGTTCAGCCGCGCTGAGAGCAATTTTGAATGCCAATGATTTGCTTGAGGATAAAAACGGGCTTGTTTTGAAAAACGTAAATAAAAAAGTTATGGAGATTTTCAACATCACAGGCTTTGCCGATTACCTTAACATCCGATAATTTTTTTACTTGCGAAAATGGCAATTATTTGTTATAATTAGTCATACGATTGAGCCAAATAGGCGAAATGCTTCACTTCTATGGTGAATAATTCTAATATGGAATTTTGAGCCTCCGCTTAAACGGAGGCTCTTGTTTTTATGAAGCGTGATGACAATGAAAACGAAAAGTATGTCACAATTTGATAAAATGACAAAAACTCCTGTGTCAAGACTGATTATAAAGCTGTCTATACCTGCGATTATCAGTATGATGGTCACTAACGTTTATAATCTTGTCGACACGGCGTTTGTCGGTCAGCTCGGAAATTCTGCAAGCGGAGCAGTCGGAATTGTTTTCGGGTTTATGGCAGTTTTGCAGGCGATAGGCTTTATGTTCGGCAACGGCTCGGGTAGTATAATTTCACGGCTTCTCGGCGCAAAGAACACGGAACAGGCTTCAAAAATCGCTTCAACCGGTTTCTTTTTCACGTTATTATTCGGCGCTGTGGTCGCAATTATCAGCGCCTTTGTACTTAAACCTCTTGTAATGCTCCTTGGCAGTACCGAAACAATTTCGCCATATGCTCAAACGTATATCAGCTATATTTTGGTAGCCGCACCGTTTATAACCGCAAGCTTTACTATGAATAATCTATTACGCTATGAGGGCAAGGCTACGCTCGGTATGATTGGCTTGATTGTGGGAGCGGTATTGAATATTGCAGGCGATCCGATACTGATGTTCGGCTTAAATATGGGTATTGCAGGCGCAGGCTTATCGACTTGTATTTCTCAAATTGTTGGATTCTTCGTGTTACTTTCGATGTTCCTGCTTCATAAAACCCAGTGCAGGTTGTCAGTTAAGCTGATTGTGCCGAAGTTTTTGCCTGAGATTATTGGTACAGGCTTGCCGAGCTTGCTCAGACAGGGACTTAATTCGCTGAGCACGGTTGTACTCAACAACTGCGCGGCAGTGTACGGCGACGCGGCTGTTGCGGCTATGAGCATAGTGTCGCGCGTAATCTTTTTCACGTTCTCGTTTGCGCTCGGAGTAGGGCAGGGCTTTCAGCCGGTTTGCGGCTTTAACTACGGTGCGAAAAAGTACGACAGGCTTAAAACTGCATTTTATTTCTCTGTTATGCTGGCGGAGATTATAGTTGTTGTTATATCTGTTGGACTAATCCTTTTCCCGGGAGAGATTGTAAGAATTTTCCGTGATGATAATACGGTTATGGAAATCGGCAGCAGGGCGCTTGTTTTGCAGGGGATTGCCCAACTGTTCCTTCCGTTTTGTATGATAACCGAAATGGCGTTGCAAAGCGTAGGCAAAAAGCTCGGCGCTTCGGTACTTTCAACGCTGAGAAACGGTCTTTTCTTTATTCCGCTGTTGCTTATACTTTCAAACGTTCGCGGACTGAGCGGAATTCAGGAGGCGCAGCCGCTCACGGTAACTTTGGCGGTTATTCCGTCGGCAATTTTAGCGGTAAGATTTTTCCGTAAACTTCCGAAGAACACCGAACAAAGCAGGGGAGAAGCTGAAAATGAGCGATAATTATACATATATTCTCAAATGCGCCGACGGTTCGCTTTACTGCGGATGGACTAACAATCTTGAAAAGCGGCTTTCGGCTCATAATGCCGGCACGGCTTCAAAATATACTCGTACACGCAGACCGGTCGAGCTTGCATACTTTGAGCAATTCGAAACAAAGCAGGAAGCCATGAGCCGTGAATACCATATTAAAAGGCTGACAAGAGAAGAAAAACTGAAGGTTATTGGTATGTTTGAACATAAATAAAAATATTTTTGTTTATAACTTGCTTATTTGAAATTTATGTGTTATAATACTTCAGGTGATTGGGGATAAACGTTTTATCTTTCAAATCATTATAGTATAATATATGGAGACGTATCGAAGTGGTCATAACGGGACTGACTCGAAATCAGTTGTGCCTCCGGGCACCGTGGGTTCGAATCCCACCGTAAACAAAAAAAAAGGAAACGCCCAAAAGGGCGTTTT
>ONMK01000115.1 GCA_900318905.1 uncultured Eubacteriales bacterium
GGCTGCCTTGATTTATAGTTGCAGCCGAACGCCGCTCCCGCCGAAACGCCCGTAAGCGCCTCAAACTCAATGCCCTGCTCCATAAGGACGTCGATAACGCCCGCGGTGAAAATGCCCCGCATCGCGCCGCCCTCAAGGACAAGACCGATATTTTTATTTTCCATAATACCTATCCTTTTTGTTTGTTTAATAAGCTTTACCGCTAACGATTCAGCAAACTTTCTGTGAGACAAGCCTTCCGTTCCCGCGAGGCAGCGTGACGCTGCACCCAATCCGCGAATCTAATGTTTGTGCGACAGAAAACTTCCGTTCCCGCGAGATATGATGCGCCGTTGCAGAAACCTTTTTGTTATTACAATTTATCCAAAGGCGCGCTTCCTGCCGCGTGGCGGCTTCTGTTTTCAAGGTGCTGCTTTATTTTATCAAAGGTCACGCCGTATTTTTCGGCGATATCCTTTGCGTAGCTTACGCCCTGAGGCGGCATTACCGCAACCTTAAAGCTTCTTTCGCCGTGCTGAACGCCCGTTACAAGGCTCTCAACGCGGCTTTCGCCCTCAACCGAGCCGTTTAGCTCGTCAAGGCTGCGCGCAAGCTCGTGCATATGGGTGTTAAAAATGCACCTAACGCCCAGATACCGCATTGCCTTAACAACGTCCTTGGCTATAAAAAGTCCCTCGGCAACGCTTGTTGTGGCAAGGCTCTCATTGAGCAGCATGAAGCTGCGCGAGGTGGCAACGTCGAAAATCTCGGAAAGGCGCTTGCTCTCCTCGCCCAGTCTGCCCAAATCCACGGTGTCGTTTTCATCAGCCGGGAAGTGCGTAAACATGTTGTCGCAAGGGCTTATCACCGCTTTTTCGGCAGGTACGTACACGCCCCACTGAGCCATCATCATGGCAAGCCCTACAGCCTGAGTGAAAATAGTCTTTCCGCCCCGGTTGGGACCCGTCAGGATGTAAATGCGGCGCTCGTCGTCAAAGCTTATGTCGTTTCGGATGATGTTAATATTGTCGCCGTTAACGTTGTTGATAGCGAGCTTAAGATTATATATTTCTTTAAAAGAACAATATCTTTCGTCAGGCGGCAGGATTTCGGCCTTGCAGACAGGCATTCCCTTTTCGATTATCTTATCTATCAGCTCAGCCCAGCGCACATAGAAGATGATTTCGGGCATCAGGCTTATTAGCATGTAGCCGCTGATGTTTACATATCGCTTCAGCGTTGACTTGATGTCATCGCAGGTCTTTTTCATTATGCTTGTGACGGGCTTTGTAATTGCGTTTGATATAGCGTCGCTGCCCGTTGCGGAGTTAGCCTCGATGTGAATATCGTTTGACACCGCGCTCTTTTGATATGAAGCGATTTTAACGTCGACGGTAACGGGATTGGCAGCGTGAAAATGCTTAAAGCCGCTTACGTCGGTTCCCTCGTGAAGCCCGTCCTGCTTGCTTGTAAAGTTC
Organism: uncultured Eubacteriales bacterium; assembly: GCA_900318905.1. Lineage (GTDB taxonomy): Bacteria > Bacillota > Clostridia > Oscillospirales > Acutalibacteraceae > Ruminococcoides. The sequence goes on from ONMK01000115.1 coordinate 1,458, forward strand.
ATAAAGCGGCGCATCAAGCCCGCGTCGGTAAAGTAGGAATCGTTGAGCGAAAGCACGCCCGCCGACTTCGGGCGGAGCATGTCGTCAAGATTAACGCCGATGGTAATGCTTTTCAGCTTGCGCGCCTTTTCCATTGTTTCGTCAATATCTGCCTTAAGCTGAGGGAAGCCGCTTTCACGGTCGATGTCGGTAACGATTCGGCGGAGCGTTTTCATGCCCTCGCTGGTCACGTCAAGCTCCTCCAAGGTCTTTTTTATCATGGTGATGCAGCTTACATACTCGTCGACCTCGCGCAGGCGGTTGATGAGCGACCAAAGCGACGGTCCCTCCTGATCCTTCTGGAAACGCGCCACATCCTTTAAGTCCGCAAGCCTTGCAACAAGCTCCTCCATAGCGGCTCTGAGCTTGGGAAAGCGCAGGAAGTCTTCAAATACGCCGCCTCGGTAACGGATTACCTCCTCGTCGTCGGTTACCTGGGTAAGCAGGTTGCGGATATGCTCGCGCTCGTTGCGCACATCGGTGAGATTATCAAGCAAAAAGTCGATTGAAAGGTCGTTGACCGCCTCGGGCGTAAGCTGATTGACCTTATACTCTTTTCCCTGCGGGAACAGTAAGCTGAAATCCTCCATGTCATACCTCACTTTTAAAAAATCTCATTATTCTGCTTTTATAATCGGGCGCCTCGTCAAACACGCAGTGCCCGTATTCTTCTCCGTAAAGATAACACTCGCAGCCGAGCTTTCCGGCTATTTCTACCGACGCCTGAGCCGTGAGCACCCTGTCGTTTTTCGCTCCGATAACAAGCGCGGGGCATTTTATTTTGTCAAGGCTGTCGTAGGTATTGAGCGTATCGCAGGACTTGCCCAGAATCACAAACCGCCTGAAATCCTCCGCCGAAATGTCGCGGTGGGCAAGCCGGATAAACTCGCCGTATTTTTCGGCAAACTCCCTGCCGTAAAGCAGGTCGATAAACGAGTCGCAAAACCCGTCTATATCTCCCCTTTCGGCACATTGAACCCACCGAGCCATTACAGCCTCTGAGGTAGCATTGAGCCGCGAGCAGGTTGAGCCGAGCAGCAGCTTTCCGACCAAACCGGGGTGATTGATAGCAATATACTGAGCCATCATTCCGCCCTGGGAAGCGCCGAAAACGCAGGCTTTTTTCAGCCCGAGAAGCTCCATTGCCTCGGCGGTGTCCTCCGAGAGCTGCTCAACAGTATAATTCTCTGAAAGAAATTTAGTTCTGTCAAAGCAATACACGGTAAAGTCAGCGGCAAAAAGCTTATAGATAACCGCTATGCTCTCGGCTGAATTCATAATGCTTTTAACGCTGAGCCCGGGCAGCATAACAAACGGAGTTTTACCCGTGCCGAAGCGGAAATAATCCATTTCATTGTTTTTCAGTTTAACGGTTGAGCGTATGGCGTTCATATTTTAGTTCCTTTACAGAATTATTTTTTACTCAATACAGCAAGCGCAGCATGGTGCAGCACCTCAAATTCTTCGGGAGCTTTTTCCGTAAGCATTTTCATGTGTTCGCTCTCCCATTTTGACAGCTCGTTTCCTGAAAGGGAAGCCCCTACGCCTCGGCACGCCTTCATTCTTCCGTGCCAGCTTTCTCGTGTAAAGGGCACTTTTACGTCGTATTCCTCATGGTCAGCTAAATCAAAGTACCGATACGCAATTTGAGGAATATCTATCGGCTTGCGCTTTTCACCTTTGCCTGTCCAATTAGGGCTGTATTTCAAAACTATTCTTTCACTCTCGCCCGCGATCTTGTCCTCAAACGGCAGCCACGCCATATAGAGGATCAGCAGCTTTCCGCCGGGCTTCAGCATTTCGGCAAGCTTGGGCATAACCTTTTCGTGGTCGAAATACCAAAAGCACTGGCACGCAGTTATTACGTCAAAGGACTCTTTAGAAAAGCTCAAATCCTCAGAAGGCACCGCCAGATATTTTATATCCATTCCCGCCGCTTCGGACAGCCTTTTTGCCTGTTCGATCTGCTCGGCGGAAATATCCGTTCCCGTCCAGTCGGCTCCGTATTTATACATATTGCGCGGCAGAACGCCCGTGCCCGTTCCCAGGTCGAGCACCCTTTGCCCCTTTACGCACAAGCCCCTGTCAGCTATCTTTTTATAGAATATCTCGGGATAAATATCTCTGTATTTGGCGTATTCCTTTGAGGTTCTTCCCCAGTCAAAGGCTTTGCCGCCGTCTATCCTATTGTCGGTGATTTCCATAATGTTTTATCCTATTGAGCAGAGCTTGCCCCTGAGCACATACCCGATTTTTTCATAGCAGGCGTTTGACGCCTTATAGTCCGCGTCGGTGAATCTATCGTAAAACTCGTTGAAATACAATAGAAACTGATAGATATTCTTTTCGGAAATCCTGTCCTGACGGATATTGATGATACGGGTTTCCGTTTCGTCGATTTGCTGTTCCACGGAATCAATCTTGTCGTAGAACTGATACAGGCGGTTCTCCATATCCTGATACTTGCGGTCATAATGCTTGTCAG
>ONMK01000096.1 GCA_900318905.1 uncultured Eubacteriales bacterium
CGCGGAATCATCGACGCTATCCTCGGCGGCGACATCAAGAACGCTCCCACCAAGACCATTCCGTTCTTCAACCTTGAGGTTCCCACCGAGCTGCCCGGCGTTGACACCGGCATTCTCGATCCCAGAGATACCTATGCTAACCCCGCTGAGTGGGACGAAAAGGCTAAGGACCTCGCTCAGAGATTCATCAAGAACTTTGACAAGTACACCTCAAACGAGGCAGGCAAGGCTCTTGTAGCGGCAGGCCCCGAGGTTTAATCCGGAGTTCGGGATTACCGCTTTCCGAAAGTTGACGCCTTGCCGAGGTTTTTTGGGCAGCATGACAGAACAATATTCAAGCAAGGCGTGCGCCGCGAATTGTGCGGTGTTGCCTTAAATAAAACATTAAAAGGACGCGCTTTTCGGCACGTCCTTTTCTTGCTCTATAGGGGAAATCCGCTGTTATCTTTTGCTTTTAAAAACGTTATATTTTATCCGCTCAAAATTGCCCAAGGTCTCGTTTATCACGGTGGAATAAGCGAAGGCTCCGGGGTGAGCGGCTATTATTTTCTCCATAGCTGTAGCCTGGTGCTTCTGGACAACGCATATCAGCATTTCGGTTTCCCTGCCTGAGTACATTCCCTTTGCCGGCACGACCGTAACGGTATGCTTAAGCTCGGAGATTATTTCATCCGAAAGCTTCTTGCAGTCGGGCGATATTATCTCAAATTTTATACGCTGTCTTGAGCCGCGCAGAATGTTGTCGCTCACCTGACTTGTCAGGAATGAATAAATGATACACAAAACAACAGGCTCGACCTTGAACCCGTAAACGAAATAAGATGTAAGGGCGACCGCCGTATTCATCGCAAAAATAATCCATATCAGGTTAAGCTCGGGCCGCCTTTTATGTATCAAAGCGGCAAATATATCCGTCCCTCCCGTGCAGCCGTTCAGGCGGATAGCGGCTCCGTATATTATTCCGTTGATAACGCCCGAGGCAAGCGGAGCAAGGATCGTGCTGGTTCCGTTGTCGGTTTTATAGCTTAAAAAGGACAGGTCGATTATTCTAAACTGCAGCAGCAAAAGCGCCGCTGAAAAGGTAATGGCAAAAACCGTAGTCCTTGCGGCAAAGCTCTTGTTCAGGAAAACAAACGCCAAAACACACAGCGGAATATTTATCAAAAGGCTCAAATAAGCTACGGAAAAATTCAGCTTGTATTGGATCATTGTAGCAATGCCGTTTATGCCCGCGGGCGCAAAGCTGTTTTCAAAAATAAAAATCTGATAGCACACCGCCGCAGCGCACGCTATAGCGACCATCAAAAAATATACCGCCGCCGTTTTTATAATTCCCTTTGCTTTTGACGTTTCGGCCATTTACATTTCACCTGCTTTCAATTTGTGATTATCCTAATTATCGCCGATTCCATGTGTTTGTCAATAAATATCACACGGTTTTCAAAAAACAATCAGCTTCCAAACTTAATTGAAAGCTGATTATAAACGCGAATCATAAAAACGGCTTTAGTTCGCTTATATGCTCCTGCTCCATGTCAAGCATTTTCTTTGCGAGCAGCGTGATGTTCGGGTCGGTGCGGTCGTAGTCGCGCAGGTGCTGAGCCATTTTGTTTACGCCCATCGTGTTGCCCTTTATCATCATCTCGGCTATGTGGGAGCTTGTGGGGTCGCGCTTTAGATCCATATTTGTTGAAAGCTTTGCCATTTTCTTTGCAAGCGCTCCTACATGGTGAACGTCCTCGCCCAAGTTCCTCAGCATATTGCCTGCCGTGCTGTATATTTTTCCGTAGCGCGCCATCTGGTTTACCAGCACGCTGTCAAGCGCCATCGACTGCTTGCCCTCCCTGACATTCTTAACGCCCTGACAGCCCATCTCGGCGCTTTGTAAAATGTAATTGAGCATTTCCGCGTCATTTATCATCTTTTTCACCGTAAATTCACCTCTGAAATAATTATTGCCAAAAAACAGCGCAATATACGGTTGAAAGATTTTGTTTTTTGTGTCATAATAAACAGAGGTGTTTTTTATGAAGGCAGAGCTTTTTGATTTATTTTTACCGTATCCCGAAAAGGGTGAGCGCAGGGTGCGCGTTTATGTGCCCGAGCACAAGGAAGGCGAGACCTTTCCCGTGATTTACATGACCGACGGCCAGAACCTTTTTGACGAGGAGACGGGCACTTGGGGCTGCTGGTTCACGCGCGAGGCAGTTGAAGCGGAGCGCAGACTCAGCGGCAAGGCGGCGGTTATTGTCGGGATACACAACGACAATCACTGGCGCGACAACGAGCTTACGCCCGGCTCGATTGGCGAGGTGACAAGCGCCGAGGATATGTACGACTTTACCGCGCCCGAGGGCGAAATCTTCGACAGCTTTGTTATGGACGTTGTAAAGCCCTATATCGAGAAAAACTTTCCCGTTAAAATGGGGCGCGAAAACACGGCGTTCTGCGGCAGCTCATCGGGCGGCTTGCAGTCGTTTTTTACCGCGCTGAGCCACCCCGAGTCATTCTCGGCGGCAGGCGTGTTTTCTCCGGCGTTTTTGCTCTACAGCGGGGATGACATGCGCCGCTGGGTTCTCTCAAAGCTTTGTGATGACCTGCCTTATCTGTACATTTACACGGGAGCGGGCGACGAGCTGGAGCAGCGCATTTTCCAAAGCACCGAGGCGGTTTACGACATGCTCACCGAGTGTTATCCGTATGATTTGCTGAATGAGGTCATACTGTTTGAAAACTGCCACAACGAAAAAGCCTGGGCGGAGATTTTCCCGGACTTTTTACACACTTTCTTGTCATAAAAAGTATGGACGACCATTGGCCGTCCATACTAAATATATTTCCGCATTCCGAATTAAACTAAGATTTCTCCGTCAACGGTTCCGCTCAGACCTGCGGCGTTGCTTTCGTCGGTGTCGATGTGCATGGCGGGAGCGTACTTGTCGCTTACTCTTACCACTACGTCGCCGAAAATAACCTCTCTGCCCGTTCCTTCGCCGACCTTTACGGAAACGATCTGCTTATCGGTGAAGCCGTTTTCCTCGGCGGTCTTGGTGTCAAAGTGGATGTGGCGCTGAGCCGCGATAATGCCCTGAGCGATCTCAACCTCGCCCTTGGGGCCTACCAGCTTGCAGCCGGGTGTGCCGGCAACGTTGCCCGACTCTCTTACGGGAGCGGTAACGCCGAGCTTTCTTGCGTCGGTGAGCGATACCTCAACCTGATCCTCAGGTCTTTCGGGACCGAGGATAGACATTGTCATTTCGCCTCTGGGGCCTACAACTGTTACCTTTTCAAAGCAGGCGAACTGGCCGGGCTGCGACAGATCCTTTTTGTTGGTGAGCTGATAGCCCTCGCCGTAAAGAACGTCGAGAGTAGCTCTGCATACATGCACATGATGCGCGGAAGTTTCTACCATAATTTTCATAATTTTACCACCATTCATTATTTTTTTGAATTGAATTCAGTATTTTAATTTTACTACTAAAAAGTAAATTTTTCAACCATATTTTTAAAAAGAGGTATAAAATGTTTCAGAATTGGGAAGATTTAAAAAAATCATGTGAAAACTGCCAAAAATGTGAGCTTTGCAAAACCCGCCGCAATGTTGTTGTCGGCGTGGGTTCACCCGACGCCGAGGTTATGTTCATAGGCGAGGGTCCCGGCGAGAACGAGGATCTTCAGGGCGAGCCGTTTGTAGGCAGAGCAGGCAAGCTGCTCGACAAAATGCTGACCGCCGTCGACTTGGACAGGAACAAGAATATCTACATAGCCAATATCGTAAAGTGCCGCCCTCCTCAGAACCGCGACCCAAAGCCCGGGGAACAGGAGATGTGCATCGACTGGCTGCGCAATCAGGTCAAGCTTATCCGCCCGAAAATAATTGTATGTCTGGGCAGGATAGCCGCCGCGCGTATAATTAAGCCCGACATCAAAATCACCATGGAGCACGGACAATTCATCGAGAAAAACGGCGTGCTGATGATGGCTATGCTGCACCCCGCGGCGATCCTGCGCGACCCGAGAAGAAAACCCGACGCGTTCAATGACTTCTTAATTCTCAGAGAGAAAATAAAAGAGATCTGCGACCACACATATTGAGGAAAGACCATGAGCTTAGTTGAATTTAAAAACGTATATAAGCGCTACAAAATGGGCGAGGTAGTGATAAACGCGGTAGACGGCATATCGTTCTCGATGGACGAGGGCGAGTTCGCCGTAGTTGTAGGCGCTTCCGGCGCGGGTAAAACGACCGTGCTAAACCTTTTGGGCGGCATGGACAGCGTTACCGGGGGCGAGATCCTGGTGCGCGGAAGCGACATAAGCCGCTATTCCGACCGTCAGCTCATCGAGTACCGCCGCCATCAAATCGGTTTTGTTTTTCAGTTTTACAATCTGGTTCACAACCTGACAGCCTCCGAAAACGTTGAGCTTGCGGCTCAGATCTGCCGCGACCCTTTAAGCAGCGGGGAAGCGCTTGAAAGCGTAGGTCTGCTCGACAGAAAAGACAATTTTCCTGCTCAGCTTTCGGGCGGCGAGCAGCAGCGCGTATCGATCGCCAGAGCGCTTGCTAAAAGACCTGCTCTGCTCCTTTGCGACGAGCCTACGGGCGCCCTCGACTACAACACGGGCAGGCAGATTTTAGGGCTTTTGCAGGATACCTGCCGCCGCGAGAAAATGACCGTGGTGCTCATCACCCACAACAGCGCTATCGCGCCCATGGCTGACCATATCATCGAAATGAAAAGCGGCAAAATAATCCGCGACGAGTACAACCCCTCCCCAAAATCCATCACCGAAATCGAATGGTAAAAACGTGACGTTTTATCCGGCGCGCCTTTGGAAAGCTTGATATTACAGATACGCTTCTGCAACGGCGCGTCATTTCTCGCGGGAATGGAAGTTTTGTTTATTGCAAACATCTGATTCGCGTACTGTCCGTCGCGTCACGCGACCGGCGCAACAAATGAATTCGGAATTCGGAATGCGGAATTCGGAATTTCGGTCGTGCAGACAGCTTGCTGTAAAAAATGCCTTTCGTGCCCGACCGTATTTCAGATTTATTCGCTGGGGAGCACACACGGAAATTCCCCTTTCAATGCAATGTCGTCAACTTAAGGAAAACAATACCCGTAAATAAATCAAAAATTGATAAAACAGCAACGTTTACGACCCCTCAG